>NZ_JACJEU010000014.1:0-99813 GCF_014164215.1 Shewanella sp. SG44-2 | reverse complement strand
GCATTTACTCGTGGTAATTTTTGTTTGGCGATAAATTTGATCACCAAATGCCATGAATGTTCCCACCTAATTTAAAATATCTTATTGTTCCTGTTTGTTATTTCATGGGGATTCGTCAGGCTCAGGGTAAACTTTTATAAAAAGTAAATTTAAACACTGGCTTTTTAAAACGTTTCTGTCCAAAAACGAGCTAGTCACTGCTTAAAAGTGTCTAAATTCAGCTTTGAACTTGAGGCCGTTGAAGACTCTTTATAAAAGAAAGCGTGGGCCTCACAGGACGTCAGGCTAGCTTTCGCGGTACAGGTCGTTCCTTGGCATCCTGCCATCACGACATTCGTGAATCCATTCACATCAGATATACCATCGAAAGCGTTAGCATTTTCACTCTTTATTACAAGAGGGGCCGAAGACGGTTATAAACGAAGTCCAAAGCTGGATTAATTTCCGTCGCAATTTTTCGCTGCTGCTGTTTGGTTAAAAAGCGAAAAAGTTGCCGGAACGCTGAGGGTTTGCAAAGGCTGATTCATAAACAAGAATGCGCTTTACCCCTTTGCTCTGGTGTGGGCGACGCGCCACGACGTTAGTGGCCGCAGGCCAAAAGCTTATCGATTACTTCGCGTAGGGTGATTGTCCGACTTCTTCTGCTACTAACCATACTCGCATATCAAATTCTAGTTGGTGGTAATCTGCTAGCATAAAGCTGCATAACTGATAAAAAGCTTTGTTGTGTTCTTTTTCACGCAGGTGGGCCAGTTCGTGCACTACTACCATTTGTAATAGCTCAAACGGAACGTGTTTTAAGTGTGCTGCAATTCGAATTTCATTTTTGGCTTTAACTTTATTACCTTGGCGGCGATTAACATAAGAATGCAAACCTAGGGCATGGTGGCTTACGCTGATTTTTTCGTCAAAAATAACTTTAGCTAACGGATCCGATTGACGCATATAGGTATTTTTTAACGTTATCGCCATATCGTATAAGGCTTTGTCTGTACGAACGTCGTGTATCTTGGGGTAGCGTGTTAAAAAGTGGGCGCCTAAGGCATTAGCATCAACGAGTTGGCGGATTTTCTCTACCACGTCAGGACGATATCCATTTAAATAACGTAATGCACTTTGTTCACTTTGCTGCTTTTTAATGTCGGCACTGGTGACTAACAGGCTGAGATCTGTTTTTGGCTTTAATGATTGGCTTGCCAATTTGACCGGCATTTTAGGTGGGGCTTTAGGTGTTTTAGTTTTGGTATCTGACATGGCTGTAGTTCAACTGATTTTTTGGCGTTACCGCTATCTGAGTCGGTATCGATAACGCCAATATAGAACGGTGAAAGTGGTGGGTTACACTTTACCGAAGATGAGGCGGTTATGCTGAACATAAGCAACGTCAAATGCATTAAGCTGGACGCGTTTTAGATCCAATGATTCAAAGTCAACTTGTGGCGGGTTACGCTTTAATTGCTCTTTAATAGTCAATGGAGAAATAAGCGAAACAGGCATGTCCATTAATTGGAGTACCGCTTCAAGTTTGAAGCTGGTGGCACTGCCGGCAAACTTACCTTTTTGTTCACGTTCAATTATGGCTATTTCATCGACTTTATAGTCGCTCATTAGTTTTTTAAACGCAAAATCGAACTCACGAATTGAGTCCGTGCTAGCTGATTGTGAAATACTGAATGAAACTTTACGACATGCTGGCACGTTATAGGTTTCGCCTTCATAGGTCAGTAAACAGATAATGGCTTCGCCGCCTTTTAATTCCACACCACAAATTTTCATGTTAATCCTTACTGGTTTATTCATACAAGAATGCCGTTGGCATGCTCGTTATCGTTCATTTTTGCAGGGCAGTTTATTATTACCCTACATTCATTATTCTGTTATCGCAGTATACTCATAATCTAGCTGGAGATTATCTGCGATGTATGAGTCATTTAGTCTTCTGTTGTGCCGTCGTCTTCGATAATGACAATAGGCTTAACTTTACGGCGCACTGGCGCATCACCGACATCGACGCCAGTAATAAAGCGTTTATCACTCTTTGGTGCCGCTTTAGCTTTTTTAGGCGCGCTAACTCGTTTACTGACGACATCTGCTTTTGCACTGGTGCCAGCTTTACCTGCTTGAGGCTTATCTCTGAGGCCGCTAAATTTGGCTTTTAGGCCTTCAATTACTGTCGGCTCAAAGTTTTTACGTAAAAACAGTTGTACCTTTTTAAAGCTGTCCCAATCTTTAGGGCCTACAAATGAAACTGCATCACCTTTCGCGCCTGCACGGCCTGTACGGCCGATTCGATGGACGTACTCTTCAGCAAACTTTGGCATATCAAAGTTAATCACTAATGATACGTTGATTAAATCAAGCCCGCGCGATGCAACATCGGTAGTGACTAATATCTGCGATTGGCCGCGAGCAAATTGATCCATTATCTGGTTACGAGCCGATTGCTTTAAATCACCACTGAGTGCGGAGGTGGCAAAGCCTTGCGCAGCCAATAACGTGGCTAAACGGTCTGTATCTGATCGAGTTGCAGTAAATACAATCACTTGCTTATGTGTTTCTTGGCTTAAGATATGTTGCAACAAGGCTTGTTTATGGTCTAAGTGATCAACCAAAATAATACGTTGCTCAATATCTTTATGCTCAGTGTAAGATTCACCAATAGACACATGGCTCGGTGATTTTAGTAATGTTGTCGCAATATCACCAATACTGTTGTGATCTAACGTTGCTGAAAACATTAAGGTTTGACGACGTTTATGATCAGCTGCATCGTTAATGGCTTTGAGCTGTGGAGCAAAACCTAAATCGAGCATACGGTCAGCTTCGTCAAGAACCAGTAATTCTAAACCATTTAAATATAAGTGGCGTTGCTGTAAGTGATCCGCAATACGTCCCGGTGTGGCAACAATGAAGTGTGGATCTCTGGCCAATGCTTTGGCTTGGTCGTTAAAGTTCTCACCGCCGAGCACGCTAATGGCTTTATATTGGGTATTGGCGACTAATAAACGTAATTGGCCATAAACTTGCTGGGCTAATTCACGAGTCGGTAACAAGATAAGTACCCGAGGATCTTTTTTCGACAATGCTCTGGTGGATATCACGCGTTGCATTGCTGGCAATAAAAACGCTAAGGTTTTACCTGAGCCGGTTTTAGACGATGCCATTAAATCTTTACCTGATAAGGCAATGGGAAGTGCTTGCGCTTGAACATCGGTAGGCGTAGAAATGCCAAGGTGCTTTAGACTGTCAAGCAGGCGCTTGTCCAACGAAAAATCGGTAAATTGCAAAGGTAAATCCCCTAAAAAATGATAGCCGACGATTATAGCTGTTTCACCTTGCTATAGCCAACAAGAGTCGCTTTAGTTATGCTATTTTTTAGCTTTATATTATTGCCTGAGTTAGACGTCACTATGGGACGATTCAGGCAGGCGTATTAAAAATGAATACCGAGCATGGAAGGAACGAAAGATGACAAAGCTCACCGTGGGATTAGCGCTAGGCAGTGGAGCCGCTAAAGGTTGGGCACATATTGGGGTATTGAATGGTTTAGCCAAGTTAGATATTTATCCTGACAAAGTGGCAGGTTGTTCGGTAGGGGCATTAGTGGGTGCTGCCTATGCCAATAATCATTTGGGTGAACTTGAAACCTGGGTGAGTGGGTTTTCGAGTTGGGATGTACTTGGGTTAATGGATTTAGGTTGGCGTAAAGGTGGCCTAATTAGCGGCGAGAAAGTATTTGATGTGTTAGCCAATCGCATTGGCGATATTGATATTGAACAGTTAAACCGTCCCTTTGCTGCAGTGGCTACCGATTTATATTCTGGGCAAGAGATTTGGTTTAAAGAAGGTGATTTACGCCATGCTGTTAGGGCTTCATGTTCAATGCCAGGTTTTTTACCCCCAGTACAGCAAGGGCATCGCTGGGTTGTAGACGGTGCGGTAGTGAACCCTGTACCTGTATCACTGGCTCGATCTATGGGCGTTGATGTGGTTATTGCGGTGGATTTAAATGGTCATCGTCGTGGCCAAATGCACTTAATCCCAGAGCAAGTAAAAAGCCGCAAAGCCTCTAAGTCTGAACCTATTGACGAAAAGCGCGAACTTGAATCTGGCTTTATGGATTTATGGGGTAAAGGCAAAGATTACATGAATGGCTTAACCGATAAATTTTCTTTGGGGAGTTCAAAATCGCATCCGGGTATGCTGGCGGTGATGTCGCAATCGATGGATATTTTAGAACAACGCCATAAACGTTCACGTTTAATGGGCGAGCCACCTGATATTTGTATCGTGCCGGATGTGGGTGACATTGGCACCATGGAGTTTCATCGCGCTAAAGAAGCGATTAAAGCCGGTGAGCAAGCCGTAAATGATATTAAGCATTTAATCGAAGCAACCTTAAAGTAACCTTGAAGCGGTATCGAATATTGTGGTGTGTTTATCATAAATACGCCCGTTAACCGCCGCTAGGTGAATATTTGCTAGTTAATAGATGTTTTCCATTAATTCTGGGTTGTTACCCCGCAAGGGTATTGTCTAACCTGCTCAGTCTGATGTGGTTGATAAGATTATTCACTCTCTCATCGTTATCTAGTAGTTATCTAGTAGTTATCTCATGGTGATTTAGTCATTATCTAGTAGTGACTTGCCCGCAATGATCTATCCGCAACTATCTAACGATAATTACCGAGTCATTAGATACAATGAGCACGTTAGTTATGTTGTTGATCTAGCCATTTAAGGTTCGAACAATGACTTAACATCGTCATTTTGCACCATTTCAAGCCAGCAAAATACATCACTTATGGTGTTTGCACATCTGGTTATCCATTCAGCAAAGCACCCAAATTGTTAAATTATGTCGATTTTCTGCCATTGTATTAGCCTGTCAAAATCAGTTGTTATTCCTACAATATCTATCGCTTATAGCAAGTGTTTTTTCAATATTAAGTACTGCCGACAATTATGATCTGGATCAAGGTAATGCTCAGCGTTAATGTGTCTAATACACTCTATCTTGTGTTGTGTGTGTATTAAAGCGCTATATATAGTGCTTGTAAAGGATGGTTGTATGCTTGTAGTAGTGAAAAGGGATGGATGCCGAACTGCGTTTGATGGATGTCGAATCAAAGAGGCTGTTGTAGCAGCAATGGAGTCTGCAGGTATAGCCGACCATCAATATGCACAGCAGTTAGCGCAGACGGTAGAGCAGCAAATGACTGTGAAGACCGAAGTTGATATTCACGAACTACAAGATGCCGTTGAAAACTTATTGATGTCGGGCCCGTTTAAGTCGGTGGCGCGTCATTACATTGAGTACCGTCACGATAGAGATAAACACCGTGAAACCCAGAGTAAATTAAATTGTGCTATTCGCGGTTTAGTTGAGCAATCGGATAGTGCGATTTTAAATGAAAATGCCAATAAAGATGCCAAAGTCATTCCGACCCAGCGTGATTTATTAGCAGGCATTGTGGCCAAGCATTATGCCAAAACCCATTTACTGCCAAAAGATGTGGTAGCCGCCCATGAAAAAGGCGAAATTCACTATCACGACTTAGATTATGCACCTTTTTTCCCGATGTTTAACTGCATGCTAATTGATTTGGCCGGCATGTTAACTCATGGTTTTAAAATGGGTAATGCTGAAATAGAACCGCCTAAGTCTATTTCAACTGCCACTGCTGTTACGGCGCAAATTATTGCTCAGGTAGCGAGCCATATTTATGGTGGTACCACGATTAACCGTATCGACGAAGTGTTAGCTGAGTTTGTACAAATCAGTTACCAAAAGCACCTTAGCGTCGCTAAAAAATGGCAAGTGGCAGACGTAGAAGGTTATGCCATGACGCAAACCGAAAAAGAGTGTCATGACGCATTCCAGTCACTTGAATATGAAGTGAATACCTTGCATACCGCTAATGGCCAAACACCGTTTGTTACCTTTGGTTTTGGTTTAGGCGTGTCGTGGGAGTCGCGTTTAATTCAGCAATCGATGTTAACAGTACGTATGGCGGGTTTAGGTAAAAATCGCAAAACAGCAGTCTTTCCAAAATTGGTGTTTGCCATTAAAGATGGCGTGAATCATAAAGCGACTGATGCTAATTATGATATTAAAAAGATGGCCTTAACGTGTTCAAGCATGCGCATGTACCCTGATATTCTTAATTATGATCAGGTAGTGAAAGTCACCGGTTCGTTTAAAACCCCAATGGGGTGTCGCTCATTTTTGGGGGCATATGAAGAAAATGGCCAACTGGTCCATGAAGGGCGCAACAATATAGGTGTCGTCAGCCTTAATTTACCGCGCATAGCGTTGGAAGCAGGCAAAGATGAACAGCGCTTTTATCAATTACTCGATGAGCGGTTATTGATTGCCCGCAAAGCATTAGAAACGCGTATTGCTCGTTTAGCTGGCGTTAAAGCACGAGTAGCACCAATCCTTTATATGGAAGGCGCCTGTGGTGTACGCCTAAATGCTGATGATGATGTGAGCGAAATCTTTAAAAATGGCCGAGCATCAATTTCGTTAGGGTTTATTGGTCTTCACGAAACCATTAATGCTTTATATAGCAATGCTGAACACGTGTTTGATAATGCTCAATTGCGCGATAAAGCTGTCGCCATTATTAGTCATTTAAAGCAAGCCACTGAGTCTTGGAAACAAGAAACAGGTTATGGCTTTAGTTTATACAGTACCCCAAGTGAAAACTTATGCAGCCGTTTTTGCCAGCTTGATACCACCCAGTTTGGCGTTGTGGCAGGTGTGACCGACAAAGGGTATTACACCAATAGTTTTCACTTAGATGTTGAAAAGAAAGTAAATCCTTTTGATAAGATTGATTTTGAACAACCTTATCCAGCCATCGCCAATGGCGGGTTTATTTGTTACGGCGAATATCCCAACATGCAGCACAATATTGAAGCGCTCGAAAACGTTTGGGATTACAGTTATAGCCGAGTGCCATATTACGGCACCAATACCCCCATTGATGAGTGTTACGATTGCGGTTTTATTGGTGAGTTTAATTGTACCAGTAAGGGGTTTGTGTGCCCTAAATGTGGTAATCATGAGCCAAGCCGAGTGTCTGTTACTCGTCGCGTTTGCGGTTATTTAGGTAGCCCAGATGCGCGACCATTTAACTTCGGTAAGCAAGAAGAAGTTAAGCGCAGAGTGAAGCATTTATAATGCATTACAGTGCATACCATAGTGTTGATGTTATCAACGGTGAAGGCACCCGCTGTACGTTATTTGTCAGCGGTTGCGAGCATGGGTGTAAAGGTTGCTATAACCAAAGTACTTGGCGTGTAGATGCTGGCCATGTTTTTAGCCAAGCACTAGAAGATCAGATTATTGATGATTTAACCGATACTCGTATTTACCGTCGAGGATTGTCGTTAAGTGGTGGCGATCCGCTGCATTCAGCCAATCTTGAAAGCGTATTAACATTGGTTACGCGGGTAAAGCAGGAATGCCCTGATAAAGATATTTGGTTGTGGACCGGTTATCAACTGGCCGATCTCACACCGCAGCAACAAGCTGTGGTGAACTTTGTGGATGTGTTGATTGACGGCAAATATGAGCAAGAGAAAGCCGATCCCGCGCTTTTATGGCGCGGTAGCAGCAACCAACAAATCCATCGTTTTACGCGCTAGCGTTTTATATGAAGGCGTTAGGACTCGTTGTTTAATGTTCAGCACGTTAACTGTCAGCGCTAATCGTTAGCAAATAAATGTTTAACCTGCCAATCGTTAACTCGTTAATGATTAAAAAGACCTACAATATGGCGATAACGTTTAGTGCGCTGTTTAGTTTTATATTGATCGATTAATAAACTCCACAATGGTGAATCATTAGTGTGTGGCTGCTTACCTTGGCTTATGCGGCGAAGCTGACGTTTAATGACGGCCATCGTCGCCAGTCCAGCCAAAGGTTTACTCTGCCAATTGACTGTTGGAATTGACGGGACAAACTCTGGCTGAATTTGCCATCTATTGGCTAAGTCGGGATAGAAGGCGAGGGCGCTAGCGATACCACACAATGCAAAACCAGCATCGATAACTTGTTGAGCCACAGGTAGGCGATGAATACCTCCCGTTAGCATTAATGGAATAGGGCTACGCTGGACCAACTGCGCTGTTAAACTTAAAAAATAAGCCTCTCGAGCTAACGTTCGTTCATCAGCACTGCGACCTTGCATGGCTGGTGCCTCGTAGCTGCCACCAGATAATTCGACCATTTCAACTTGATACTGTGCCAACATATTAATGACCTTTTCGGCGTCGTCGACATCAAAGCCACCGCGTTGGAAATCGGCAGAGTTGAGTTTTACTGCTACATCGAAATCGGCACCACATTTAAGTCTTACTTGCTTAACCACTTCGAGTAATAACTTGGCACGATTTTCAAGCTTTCCGCCCCATTGGTCATTACGTTGATTGGTTAGCGGCGATAAAAATTGAGCCAGCAAGTATCCGTGTGCGGCATGAATTTGTACTCCATCAAACCCAGCTTGTTGAGCCAATTGTGCAGTGGTAGCAAACCGTTGGATAACCTCTTCAATGTCTGCGGTTGTCATCGCTTTTGGTTGAGAGAACATGGATGAGTGTTTGCCTAAATCGAGTGCGATGGCAGAAGGGGCTAGATTTTTACCGCCCATCGCTTTAAACACCTGACGGCCTGGATGATTGATTTGCATCCATATTCTGGCGTTATTTTGCTTAGCTGTTTTGGCCCATTGGATGAACGGCTCAAGTGCGCTATTGGGATCTAATACTACTCCGCCAGGACCTGTCATGGCTAAGGGATCAATCATCACATTACCGGTGATCATTAATCCGACACCGCCTTTTGCCCATGCTTCATACAAGTTGAACAATGCATCGTCTGGTTGTTGCAAGGTATTGGCGAGGTTTTCTTCCATTGCGGCTTTGACCAATCGATTGGAAATGACTGCACCATTGCTCAAGGTGTATGGTGTGAAAATGGTATTAGCCATGAAATAATGTCCTAAGGTAACCCGCTGAATTAATGTGTTGTTTATCCTACAAGTAGCCTAGATAGTCAATTATCCTCATTGGGTAGCGATAAAAAAAGCACTGCCACAGGCAGTGCTTTCATCATCTCGTTACTCTATTTAGCGTTAGATTTAGCGTTAGATTTAGCGCTAAATTGAGATCTAGATTTCGAGCAAGCAAAATCCAGATTGATATGTTTTTAAATACGATAAGTTAGGGTTAACTTCGCATTACGCTCTTCGCCGGGTAATCCGCCTAAGAACATCGCCTTATCGTAATATTTTTCATTAAATAAGTTATTAATGTTCAATTGGATTTTATAACGTTCAACGTCATAACTAATCGCTGAATCGATTACCGTATAACTTGGCACATAACCATCTGGAATACCAAATGAGCTAGAGTGTGTGCTGCGTTCATCGACATATTTAGCCCCAAGACTGATTGATACCGGTGCTGGTAAGGCAAATTCTGCGGCATAAGTTACCCAAGCGCCCGCTGTGACGTAAGGTACACCTTTTTGGCGTTGGCCATAATCACTGCTATTTGGATTTTGATTGTCTCTAGCATCTTGGTAAACCGCGTTAACGTTGACTTTCCATTGGTCACTTAAATATGCATTCAGATCTAGCTCCACCCCTTTAGTATCTTCGCTGCCGTCGTAAAAATACGGGAAGATATCTGGTGTTGCTTCGCTGCTTTCGTAGTCTGGATTGCTATAAGCCACATTAGTACGTGATGTTTTGAAAAAGACCAAAGATGCGAGCAATTGATCATCAAATGCTTTGGCACGAATACCTAAATCATTACTGATCGACTGAGAATCTTCACGGTCTGCTTCATTTCCTTTTACATCGCCTAACACACTGTATGCTGTACGGCCTTTAGAATGATTCACGAAAATAGAGATATCGTCAGTAGGCATATAAGTTAGGCCTAAATTGTAGGTTACACCGTTATCTGTGGTATCCGCTTCTGGTTGAGGGTCTGCTAAGCTACTACTGTAACGAGCATCGACACCCAAGTGTTCATAACTTTGTTTAATTTCATTGAATGCGACACCAATACGGCTAGTAAATCCGCCACCTAAATAACCCACATGTTGTAAGCCCAAGCCCCAAGCTGTGACAGATTTATTGTAGTTACTGGTTAATAATGGATCGTAGTCTTCAAATTCACCTTCGCCCCAATTTGGGTTACGGATATCATAAATATACGGTAGCGAACCTTGATATGACAAATTATCATCGGAATCTTTCAAGGTGTAATCTGCGTCGTAAATTGAATACTGTTTAAAGCGAATATCGCGATCTTCAAAGTTAGCATTAACTAATAATTCGTTACTGATATTGCCAATGTCGAAGTCATAACGTAAGTCGGCAAAATACTGCCATGACTTTTCTTCTGCCGAGACTTTGCGGTATTCCTGACGACGAGCTGCATATGGATATAGGGTGTCATCTTCAACCAAAGGTGCGCGTGGGTCGGCGTTAATTACGCCACTACGTTGCCAGTAAACATAGTTGTAAGCCCCTGTTTGACGAGCAAAACTGGTTTCGTAATTACGGTATTGCAGTTGTTGGTTTAAAAATAAGTCATCGGTTAAGTACACATTATGGCTTAGTTTAAAGCGCAACTCTTCGCCTTCATTGTCTTTCGCCATTGGAGAAATAAGACCGTTATGACCAAACTCATACGGTGTTAGGCCATCATTTGCGCTTAACGAGTCGGTTAATTGTTGGCGCTGATCGTCTGTTAGTTGTAAACCCTTACTGGTAGGGTCGTTGACTAAGTCTTGCCAGCTGACTTCACCAGCGGTTTTCCCATCGACTGAAGCTGCGTTATAAATGCGGATAGGATGGCCGATTGAATCAACGGGGATCGCATCGCTAATATATGCTGTTGATAGCATGATATTTTGGTTTTCATTCAATACATATTTAAGCGAGCCGTATATTTCATCGCGGTCGGTACCAAGATCTCGATAACCTGTACTACGAGCCGTTTTTGCCACGAGGCGATAGGCTAAATCGTCAGTTATTCCGCCCGTAGAATCAGCCATGAGAGAATAACTATCCCATTGACCCACTTCAGCTTCAAACAACTGTTTACTGTCAAATTGAGGTTTTTTCTCAATAAGGTTAATCACGCCACCCGCGCTGCCCATACCATATAGACCAGTGGCAGGGCCTTTGAGTACTTCAACAGAACTCACGTTGGTTAGCGAACGAGTTGGATTAAAGGTGTTACCTAATCCTGCACCGCCATACATACCATCGTAGGTGTAGTTGGCGCCTAATCCGCGAACAACTAAATTGTCGCCAATACCATAATTATTACCCGCTTGGGTTACGCCGCTGATATTACGAACTAAATCTTGCATGTTGGTGATGCCTTGCGCATCAATTAATGCTTCATCAACAATCACTACCGCCGCAGGCGTTTCCATCAGCGACATGTCAGATTTGGTTGCTAAACCTGAGTTCATCACTACTTGGTTTTGTCGGCCATAAACCGTTATTCGTTCATAGCTGGCTGAGGGTGATGCATTGGCCGTATCATTTGAAGATTGTGCAGCAACCTCAGATTGGGCAACTGGTGTTTGTGCGTGAGCATAAACGGGAAACAATACACTTTGACAAGCAAGGGCAAGTAGAGATAAACGTAATGGCGTCATAACAGGTTAGGCTCTTTATTAACAATGGCGCGAATGATAATGATTATCATAAGTATTGCAATAGCGGGTTTTGTTATATGTGGCAAAAAACGGGTTTTGGAGATTTGGTTGCTGATAAATCAAACAATTCCAATAAACGATTAGCATGATTAATTGACCATTAAAGGGATCCGTCATCCATAAACTTAGCGCTTCAGCGCTATAAACGTACATTAGCGTGAGTTACCCGATGAGTGTGCTATGTGGTCGCGCTAATGGAGGTTGATAATGTGATAATATCCAGATTGTTTGTTCTAGGTAAAAAACTTTGCCTGTACATCCATATATGAAACGTTTGCTATTCGCATCTTGGGTGCTTTTGGGTATATAATCTGCCTCCGAAACGGTGTTGTGACAAACGTATAAGCGTAAACGATTCACTAACACACCAAAGCACTTAAGGTAATCAAATGAATTTAAAGCTAGAACTGCAGACATTGAATGATAAATTAGACAAGTTTCGTCGCAAGTTAGCTGCGGCTGAAGCACGTGGCGATGCCACGATTGTCCTGCAGTTTAAGAAAGAAGTGGCGACTGTGACTAAGCGCATCGCCAGCATTAAAGGCCAGCAAACTCGCCAGTTCAGCCAAGAAGGCGTGGCGTTGAAAGCGTTAGGTTTTAAGCGTGTGCTGACTAAAGCCGAACAAGCCGATATGGGTAAGTTAAATAAGTCGGTAAAAGGTTTAGTCGTTGTGCATCCTTTAACTGCATTAGGCCGTGAAATGGGCATAAAAGATGTGACGGGTTTTGCGCCTGCTAAGTTCTAATATTTTCTTTTACAGTTAGTTGTCGTAAGGTTAATTCATGTCGGTAAAGTATATCGCAACATCTAAGTTACCCACTCCTTGGGGTGTTTTTGCTATGCACGGTTTTGAAGAAACCGCCACAGGTAAAGAACACGTTGCATTGACATTTGGTCAACTGGATCCCACGGAGCCCATGTTAGGTCGTATTCATTCAGAATGTTTGACCGGTGATGCATTATTTAGTTTACGTTGTGATTGTGGTTTTCAATTACAAGCGGCCATGCAGAGTATTGCTGAACAAGGGCAGGGGTTTCTTCTGTACTTGCGCCAGGAAGGCCGTGGTATTGGGTTACTTAATAAAATAAGAGCTTACGAGCTGCAAGATGCTGGTGCCAATACGGTTGAAGCTAATGAGCGTTTAGGCTTTGAAGCTGATATGCGTAAATACGACATGATTTTGCCGATGTTAACGCAAATTGGCGTGACCAAAGTAAAGTTGATGACCAATAACCCGCGTAAAGTGATGGCGATGCAAAATATGGGTATCGAAGTCGCAGAACGTATTCCGTTACAAGTGGGTAAAAATCGCTATAACGAATCATATTTAAAGACCAAATCAACAGAGTTGGGTCATATGATGTCGGAATACCATTTCCACGATGAATAGTCTGGCACAATAATAGTCTAAATGATGATGAAACAAGGGCAGAACATACCGCTTATTGGATCATCATTGTTTGATTATCTGCGTTTTATGTCTGTAACCTGCCGTTTTACCTTGATGATATTGCTGATTGTTTATAGCAGTATTACTTATGCTGAGTTAACACCGACTACACCACCTGAGCTTATCACTGAACCTGATGCGTCTCATTATGCATTTGCCAATTACCTAGGCAGCGGTGTGTATCGAACTTCTGGCCAAAGCGCTGCTGTCGCCAATATTCCTATGGGTTTTGTGCTTGACTCAACAGATGATTATTTGTTGAAGTTACGCTTTACTGCATCATTCGGCTTTTTTGATTATTCCTTTAATGACCTACCTCAAGGCAGCATTCCTAACAGTGTGGGCACAATAACTCTCACCCCAGGGCTTGAATATCACTGGCTGGTGGACGATAAGCTAACGCTAGAAAGTTATGTTGATTTAGGCTATGGACACAATTTTTCAACCTATAGTCATGTGGGTGTTTTTTCCACTGGCGTTTCTGCACTCTATAAACTTGATGCGCCATTATTTACCCCGGTTTGGGTAAATAGGATTTATTATGCGGGTTATCAAAGCAATCAAAACGACAGCACAGAAGGCTATTCGGTATTTAAAACCGGTGTAGATTTTGGCGTCAATTACGATTGGCAGTGGAAAGATGTCCGGGTTGAGCCGAGATTTTTTATTGCTGGCCACTGGTATTTCGACAAACTGAAATTTGTTACCCCAGTTGGGAACGATGTTTTAACCTCATACACCTATGAAGTTGGCACAACGCTGGCATTCTCAAAGCCCATCAACTTCAGTGCGATAGGCTTAGACAGTGTCGAAATTGAACATTTTGGATTAAGTTATCAAGTCGGTGGTGGGCTTAAAGTGTGGCGCTTAATTTTCGAATTTCCCTTATAAACCCTGCTAATTTTTGGCATTGATAAACTAATTTGAGCTCGAACCCCATATATCAGCATTAACGGGTGCCGCTGGTCCTGCTGTGGTGTTATCTGAGCTTGCTTGAGGTGATGCCGCTTTATTTGGGACTGTTTTATTTGAGCTCGCGTTAACTGAGACTGCTTTAGTTGAAATAGCTTTCCCTTTAGCTGGCCTCGCTTTACTCGCAAAAGAGCCACGGCTGTCTTCTTTTGGCGGCGGCAATGGTAACTTGTTTGCTTTAAGATACAAGTATTCAACTTTGTCGCGAGCCCAGGGCGTTTTACGTAAAAACTTCAAGGTTGATTTTACACTCGGATTATCTTTAAAACACTGAATGTTTATCCTAGATCCTAATTCTTCCCAGCCGTATTTTTCTACAAGTTGAGTAACGATAGTTTCTAGTTTAATGCCGTGAAGCGGATTGTTTGCTTGTGTCATGGGCCGTGCGAGCTAATTAAGTTTGACAATATTATACCCACATTGTCGTCAAAGTGATATCAACACAAAAAAGGCAGCCTAAGCTGCCGTTTATTGATGATAGTAACCTCTATAACTCGTTGGCTAGTTCAACTTTGTCTTCTTCGTCAGTATCAATATCGCCTTTGCCTTTGGTCTTAATAATAATCATTGTCGCAATGATTGCGGTAGTGACTAAACCTGCAATAGTTGACACTGTCATTGGTAAACCAGCACCCAATGTTGATGAGTTCAACATAAAGCTAATCACAACACAGGTCATGAACATAGCCGGTACAGTACAAATCCAATGGAATTTATTGTGTCGTAGTAAGTAAGCTGAAGCGGTCCATAACATCAATACCGCTGTGGTTTGGTTTGCAACACCAAAGTAGCGCCAGATAATGCCAAAGTCTACTTGGGTTAACACGGCACCGACGACAAATAATGGTAACGCGAGCATTAAACGCTTCGGTAACTCGATTTGCTTGATGTTAAAGAACTCTGCCAATATTAATCGCGCTGAGCGAAATGCTGTATCGCCAGAGGTGATAGGCAATACAATGACACCTAAGATAGCCAAGAAGCCACCAAATGTTCCTAATAACCCATTAGATGCTTCGTACACAACGTTTGCTGGGTTGCCTGCCATTCCGGCATTCAATCCTTCTACACCACCAAAGAATGATAATGCAATTGCACACCAAATTAATGCAATAACACCTTCACCAATCATGGCACCAAAAAACACAAAGCGACCGTTTGATTCATTTTCAACACAACGCGCCATTAAAGGTGATTGAGTTGCATGGAAACCCGATACTGCACCACATGCAATCGTGATGAATAAGGCTGGCCATAATGGCATGTCATTAGGGTTTAAGTTGGTAAAGAAGTCACCCATTTCAAAACCAGGTAACATGGTATGTTCGGTTGATAATGCTAACGCTATAATCAGTCCGAGTGACATAAAGACCAGTAATGCGCCAAAGAATGGGTATAAGCGACCAATAATCTTGTCGATAGGTACGATGGTAGCAATTAAATAATAAACAAAAATGATACCAACAAAGAGAGTGACATCCAGTCCGGTAAGTTTGCTTAGTAATCCTGCAGGAGCAGAGATAAACACTACGCCAACTAGTAACAATAAGATAATGGCAAACAAGTTCATAAAGTGCTTGGCGTTGTTACCTAAGTATTTACCGGCCAAGTTAGGAACTGATTGACCATTATTGCGTACCGATAACATCCCCGAAAAGTAATCGTGCACTGCACCGGCAAAAATACAACCAAATACAATCCATAGCATCGCCGCTGGGCCATAAAGGGCACCTAGAATTGGGCCAAAAATTGGACCGACACCAGCAATGTTTAACAATTGAATTAAATAGACTTTCCCTTTAGACATCGGTACGAAGTCGACACCGTCTGTTTGAGTGAAAGCGGGCGTTTGTCTTTGAGTGTTAATGCCGAACACTTTTTCGACAAAAGCGCCATAAATAAAATAGCCACCAATTAGCAGGCCTACACAGAGTAAAAACCACGTCATTTTGTTATCTCCCCATTTATATAGTGACACTATTTTAAAACATCAAAATAGGCGGTTGGAGGCTAACTGAGTAACAGGTTAAAAAGGCAGAGTAAGCGGTAAATTGTCATCCTGAGCGGTTTTCGTTGTTAGGTAAGTGTGGTGCATATCACGCTTAATGTGGCGTAAACAATGTTACTGAAATCCAAGCAACTGCTTTAACTCTCTAAGATAACGACGTGACACCGGCACTTTTGATCCGCTATGGGTGGTAACTTCTGCGCCCGTGTCGGTGATTTCAATTTCTGAAATAGCACTCGGGGCCAGTAGGTATTGTTTATGGCAACGAAATAACGCGGTTTTTTGCTCTAATACTTTTAGCGTTAATTGAGTGTGACTGAAACCTTTATTTGAACACACATGAATACCGCCAACATCACTGACAATAAACTCTACATCAGCGGTAGCGACAACTTTAAGTTTATTGCCACTGTAGCAGGGTAAGTGCGCTAATTGAGTTGGCAATATCTGCGTCATTGGTTGCGGTGTCATGTTGGTGCGTACTTTGTCTAAGGTTTGGTTAAAGCGCTTTTCATCGATGGGTTTAAGTAAGTAATCAAATGCATTGTTATCAAATGCTTTGATCGCATATTCGTCAAATGCGGTAATAAATACTGCTCGTGGCATTTGCTCAGGATTAAGCATGGCAATTAATTCCATGCCATTTATCCTCGGCATTTGAATATCAACAAAAATCAAATCAGGCTTTAACAGGTTAATTTGTTGTAAGGCTTCTATGGCATTACTACATTGACCTAACACTTTGATGTCAGGATGTTTGTCGAGCAAATCTGCCACTTCTTGGCGGGCGAAGGGTTCATCATCAATGATTAAGCACGAGATCATTGGTCCATTTCCTTTAACGGTAAACGCACACTAACACGAGTGAATACATCTGGTTCACACTCAACTTCAATGCCGTATTGGCTGCCAAATAAATTCTGAATTCGTTTATGGACTAAGTTCATTCCTAAACCATCAGTGTTGTTAGAGGGTTGATATAAACCTGCATTATCGGTCACGTTGAGTAATAAATCATCGCCATCCAATGTGGCTTTAACATCAATCACACCGGCATCAAGCATCCGCGATGTACCGTGTTTTACTGCATTTTCAATTAACGGCTGTAAGGTAAATGCGGGCATTTTTTGGTGATGATAAATCATAGCAATATCTATGTTGACTTGCAGTTTGTCGATAAACCGAGCGCGTTCGATAGCGAGATAAGCGTCGATGTGCTCAAGTTCATCAGCCATTGTCACCAGCCCTGTAGTTCTGGTCAAGTTGATGCGCAAAAATTGCGATAACTGCTGTAATAATTGCTTAGACATTTGCGGGTCACGCTTAATAATTGCACTGATGGTATTGAGTGCATTAAATAAAAAGTGCGGATTAACCTGAGCCTGTAACAACTTTATCTCTGCTTGCATCAATAAGCTTTGCTGTTGCTCAAAGCGGCCATAAAGAATTTGGTTAGACATTAACCTCGCAATACCTTCGCCTAATGTGCGATTAATGTTTAAAAACAATTTGTTTTTAGGTTCGTATAATTTAATTGTGCCAATGACTTCGTCGTTGCTGCGCAGCGGAATGACTAGGCTTGAGCCTAAACTACAATTGGGCGATATAGAGCAGGAATAAGTGGTATCGACCCCATCAGCAAACATCACACTATTTTGTGCGATGGCATCGAGGGTGATTTTTGAGGAAATAGGCGTATTAGGAATATGGTGATCGGCCCCAAGGCCAATAAATGCCAGTAATTTAGTGGTGTCGGTAATGGCGACTGCGCCAACTTGGGTTTCTTCTATTATGATTTGGGCGACTTTTTTACTCGACTCCAAATCAAATCCTTTAGACAGTAAGCCGACACTGCGCTCAGCTATTTTAAGTGCTTTAGTCGAAAAACTGGAAGAAAGTTTATCAAACATGGCTTTTTGGTCGCGCACAATACTCATAAACATCGCAGCGCCGAGTGAATTAATCAGTAACATGGGCGGGGCAATCAGTTTGACCAATTCCCAAGCCTGATCAAAGGGTTTTGCGACTAATACAATTATCGACATCTGCATTATTTCAGCCATAAACGTGACCACAAATACCACAATTGGCTGATAAACCATTTCTGATTTACCGGCTTTTTTGAAGTAATAACTGATCATACCTGCGGATAAGCCTTCTAAGCTGGTGGATATAGCGCAAGCAATATCGGTGAATCCACCCATAGAATAACGGTGTAATCCTCCCGTTAACCCAACCAGTAAACCAGTTACAGGTCCACCTAGTAATCCGCCTAATACAGCGCCCATAGCCCGAGTGTTAGCAATGGCTCCTGAGGTTTGTTCACCAAAGTAAGTTGCCATTATGCAAAAGCTGGAGAACACTAAGTAAATAAAAATTTTATGAGGTAATCGTTTTGAGGTCTCTGCAAATAGTTTAAATAATGGCGTTTTACTGACTAAGTAAACGATAACTAAGTAAACACACATTTGTTGTGTTAGCAGTAATATTAACGACATATATTCTCTTTGGATTGATTAAGCGCAGTCAAATTGTGGTGGATATGACTGACTCTTGTGAGCGTGTATTAACTGGTTAGGCAAGTCTAGTTATCAGTATCTGGTTTTCAGAGCGTCTGTGTAATATAAAACCATACTATTTCAATTTCAGTATGTTATTAAAAAGCCATTAATAGTAGTAATAGATTATCAACTAAAGATTAATGGGAAACAGGGATATAAGTATTTGTGCTGCACAGCTGGATTATCACGTCTTATGAGTCGACCATAATGCTTACCTAAGCTATTTAAGCATATCATTGCTCATAATCGGTAATACGTTATCACTTGGCTATTCGGCTAATCACAGATAGACATCTATGCCAGTGTATTCTGAAGATATTAACCAAAAACTGTTGCTGTTAACGTGATGTTTTACGCAACAAATCAGATTGTTTCACACTACTTTGCTGATAAAACTCATCAATGAGTATTCTGAGAATTTTGGATTTGGCAACTTTGCTGGTTTTGGCTATCTCATCCAATTGTGAAATGCTTTTTTCAGTCAGTGTGAAAGTGGCATGGCGATAAATTTTAGTGCTTTTTTTATCGAGCCCTTTTAAAAACTCTTGAGTTGTTGAAGTTATATCGGGTTGACCATGCGATGTCCCAAGACCTAACGCATAATTATTAGCATCTTCGATAAAGTCGTCTACAGATACCTTTACTCGGGTATCTTTGGGTTTCTTGCGTTTAAGGTCAGTTAAACTCATAACTATTTTCTGGTGGGATGGCAAATAGCTCATCGGCAATTGCTCTAATTTCATCTGCCGCTTTACCGCTAGGATCGATTTCAAGCACTGAAGAGCCGCTTTCTTCGCTGTCATCATAGATGTTGCGACTAAACGTCACTGAATTGAGTGCACGCAAACCAAATGACTCAACCACTTCCTTGGCCTCTAAAATACGTTTACCTTGAGACGGCAGTGCAGGGCATTGTGTTATCACAATGGCGGCAATCATTTTAGGATTGACCATTTTACAAGTACTGAGCATGTCTTCCATATGAGGTAAGGTTTTAAGGTCACGTCGCTTAGGACGAAGTGGGATGACAACATAGGTAGCAACAGACATGGCGGCTCGCATTGCGAGGTTATCCTGGCCACCACAATCAACAATGACATAGTCAAACCGCTCATTTAGACTCAGCAGATCATTACGGATTTTTCCATAAAGCTGAATACAATTGATGGCTTTTAGGCTGGGGTCATTATTACGAGCTTGGATCCAGTCGGATGTGGTGCGCTGCGGATCGCAGTCAACCATAAGTACATTTGCATCGTGTTTTTGGCTAATATGTACAGCAATATTTTGTGCTAAACAGCTTTTTCCACTGCCACCTTTTTCTCCACCAACCAGCAATATCATGTTGTGATCCTTGATGCTAGGCGCTTTGTAGCACCAAAAATATTGTTTAGTATTTTATCTTGAGTATAGAGCAGTCATAGGGAGCTGCATGAAAATAATCAATTAAATTAACTGTAAAGCAATATGGAAGCTATAAGGTGAGCATTCGGTGCAACGGCAAACTTGGCCTTTTATGGTATTTTGTTTGTCGGTGTTTTCATTGAAGGTTAAGGCTATCAAATCACCCACTTTAAAAGAGGTTTTAAAGTCAAATAGCACCCCTTTGCGAGCAAGGTCGATGCAAATACCATAGTCGACACATGATTCACCATGAGTATTAATCCAATCTAGGCGGATCCGCTCTGCTTCCATATCTACACGCAACGAACCGCGTTTTTCTTCGAATCCTGTTGGCTCTTGGCCCATCCTGTTTCTCCTTGAAATGATCCATCTAACGGCATCTTGATCTGTTGTTTGGCGATCGTTCATCATAATGACTACAGATGCCGAATGAGCGTTAGCCTTACAACAATTCTATTGTTTAGCTCATTATTGCCGTATTTACTATTATTTAACTTTCTGCTCTCTAGTAATTTTTAGCATAACTGCTTTGTTAAGCAAGACAAAATTACGATTATAATGCTAAGTCTTCGACACTCGGTATGTTGAGTGGCAGTTAAGATGATTAATTATCGTAGTCTTGATTTTTAGGGTAAGGCATTTTCAACTGACCCCAACGGATCACAATTACCGTGCCAGCCAGTAAAATCGTCGACAGTGAAATGGCTAAAATACGCCAATCTTCCATGCCTTTCATGTCTAAAATCAAGTATCGAGCCAAAGCCACAATCGCAATATAGAGTGGCATACGAATAGGCAGTTTACCTGATTCAATATAATTAACGACCATCGCTAAAACTTCAAGATAAATGAACAGCAACAGTAAATCTGCCAGCTCGACGGTTCGAATGGCAATCATGTGGAGAATTTCTTCACCAATAGCAAATACCGTTGCCAGTGCGATAATTAATAACACTAAATGTTCGATATTTTTTAAGGATTTTAGTCCTACTTTTCGCAGTAATGGCATAGTCATCTTCATTAATAAAATCAAAACACTATTATTGACGACTTCAAGTGAATTTCCCAGTGATCTGGGTCGATTTTTTGAGATAAACTGTGGTTTGCAGAATAAGTGGTTAATATACTCTCCACTCAATGTCGATATAGTATGATTTACGCCGTTATGAGTCGTTGGTTAGCGTTTTATCTTTACTAGGCTGAGAGTAATGCTATTGAATAGACATAAAAAAACCGCTAAAGCGATGCTCTAGCGGTTTGTCTAAATAAAGGTAAACGATTAACGTTTTAAACCTTCATTTAGTAGGGGACGCATAGTTTTAACTAATTGCGTGGTCACTTTTGGACTACCAGCCACAATGTTTCCTGAAACCATATAGTTGTGTCCGCCCATAAAGTCAGTAACAGTACCGCCAGCTTCACGACAAATTAAGTCGCCCGCAGCAATGTCCCATGGCTTAAGACCAATTTCAAAGAAACCATCTAAACGGCCTGCAGCGACGTAAGCTAAATCTAATGCAGCAGAACCACCACGACGGATATCAGCACATAATGGGAATACTTCACCCAAAATAGCCATATAGCTTTCAGTGTGTTGACGTGCTTTGAATGGGAAACCGGTACCAATCATTGTGCTGCTCAAATCATTTACGTTGGTTACACGTAAACGGAAATCATTGAGCTTAGCGCCTTTGCCGCGAATCGCTGAAAATAATTCTTCACGGACAGGATCGTAAATAACGGCAACTTCAATTTTGCCTTTATATTGTAATGCGATAGATACGGCAAAGTGAGGAATACCACGAACGAAGTTGTTAGTGCCATCCAAAGGATCAACAATCCAAATGTAGTCTTTATCAGTACCACGGTTTTCACCGTTTTCTTCACCAATAATGGTGTGGTCTGGATAAGATTTACGAATTTGATAAGTAATAGTTGCTTCTACTTCCTTGTCTACACTAGTCACAAAATCATTAATACCTTTACTGCTTACCTCAACACGGTCAAGTTCAGTATAGGCGCGCATAATAGTTTGGCCCGCAGCGCGTGCAGCGCGCGTGGCAATAGTCAGCATCGGATGCATTGCAATCCCCTGGATGTTAAAGAACGAGTAAAATAGCGCCCGCATTATACTTAATTTGACAGTTATATCAAATGCAGATTTTCATATAACGTAATTTTTAACGATTGTGTTAATATATGGATAATATTTTTAGCTAAAAGAAAGTGCTACATGCTCAGTAATATTCGTGTTGTTTTAGTTGGTACCTCACACCCTGGTAATATTGGCTCTACTGCTAGAGCAATGAAAACCATGGGCTTATCAAATTTATATCTCGCAGAGCCAAGAGCTGAGCCTGATGGGCAATCGATAGCACTTGCTGCTGGTGCGTCAGATATTCTGAAAAACCTGACGCGAGTTGATTCGTTAGAAGAAGCCATAGCCGATTGTAGTCTGGTCATTGCCACTAGTGCACGCAGCCGTACTCTTGACTGGCCGATGCTTGATCCTCGCGAAGCGGGTTTAAAACTCACTCAAGAAAGCTTAAATGGCCCTGTTGCTATTGTTTTTGGACGTGAAAATCATGGCTTGAGTAATGAAGAGTTACAAAAGTGTACTTACCATGTGGCTATTCCGGCAAACCCAGAATATAGCTCGCTAAACTTGGCTCAAGCAGTACAAATTATTTGTTATGAAACTCGAGTCGCGCATCTAGCGCAAACAGAAACACCCGCTGTATCGGATGAATATCCATTAACCTCTGAGCTAGAACGTTTCTTTGTCCATTTAGAGTCGACGTTGTCTAAAACAGGGTTTGTGATTAAGAATCATCCAGGACAAGTGATGACTAAACTTCGTCGTTTATACACTCGTGCACGTATTGAAGCACCAGAGATGAATATTCTTCGTGGTATTTTGACTTCCATTGATAAGAAAATGGATAAACAAGATTAAGCAGTAAAGGAACATACCATGGGCGTCATCGATAGGTTAAAAGAAGACATTGAATCGATTTATCATCGAGATCCTGCCGCAAACAGTACCTTAGAGATAATATTTAATTATCCCGGTATGCACGCGATTTGGATCCACCGTATTAGTCATAAACTGTGGCTCGCTAACTGGCGATTTACAGCGCGTTGTTTATCAACATTTTCACGTTGGTTAACCGGTGTTGAAATTCATCCAGGGGCGACGATCGGTCGACGTTTCTTTATTGACCATGGTATGGGTGTCGTTATTGGTGAAACCGCCGAAATAGGTGATGATTGCACTCTTTATCATAGCGTTACTTTGGGCGGGACCACCTGGCAGCCAGGTAAACGTCATCCTACCTTAGGTAATAATGTGGTTATTGGTGCCGGGGCCAAAGTACTTGGGCCGATCACTATGCATGATGGTGCTCGTGTTGGTTCTAATTCTGTGGTCGTTAAAGATGTCGCAAGCGATCATACTGTCGTGGGGATTCCTGGACGTGTAGTGGCTTCGCCAACCAACCAATCAAAAGAAAAAACTGAACGTCGCACCGAAATGGCCAAAAAGTACGGCTTTGATGCGTACGCGGTGTCACCAGACAATCCAGATCCTGTTGCTAATGCGATTGGACAAATGCTTGACCACATGCATTTGATGGATTCTAAAGTACAAGAATTGTGTAATGCCATCCAACAAATGGGTGGCGAAGTCTGTACTAAAAAATTACCAGAGTTAACCGTTGATGCATTCGATGAGGCTTCTCGAGAAGCAGCCACTAATCGTAAACATGACATTGATAAGTTCGACCCGAGTATTTAACAATCTGTAAGTCATTGTAGATTCAAGTCAAATAAATGACCGATAATGCGATTAATTTCCTTGTCGGCATTGAATCTTACAAGATAAAAAGGTTAAATACGCCCTGCGAAAACATGGACCTTTTTGTTATAAGCAATGCCATAATACCCGAGTGTTTTGGTAGGATTAATACTTGACTAAATTACTAGGGTATGTTGAAATTACTGCATACTTTTTGGGAGCAGTACAAGTTATGAAACTTACATCAAAAGGTCGCTATGCAGTGACAGCTATGCTGGATGTTGCGATTCACTCTGCTACTGGTCCTGTACCTTTAGCCGATATTTCTGAAAGACAAGGTATCTCTTTGTCTTATCTTGAACAGCTCTTCGCTAAGTTACGTAAACATGGTTTAGTGTCGAGTGTCCGCGGACCCGGTGGTGGTTATCGTTTAGGCTTAGAAGCCGTCGATATCTCAGTTGGCATGGTCGTGCATGCTGTTGATGAATCTGTAGACGCCACTCGTTGTCAAGGAAAAGGTAACTGCCAAAGCGGTACTCGTTGCCTAACCCATTCTTTATGGGGTGACTTAAGTAAACAAATTTCAGATTTTTTAGATGGTATTTCTCTTGCAGGTTTGATGCAAAAGCGAGACGTAAGATTTATCTCGTTAAAACAAGATGAAATACAAAAGGAACATAGAGTGAGTTTGTAACTCGGCTATGTTGATTGAATATAATTATTATTTGTACGTTGTATGTAGCCTCATCTGAGACTGCTAAGTACGGAGTGTGTTATGAAGCTTCCTATCTATTTAGATTATGCCGCAACAACCCCTGTAGATCCGCGTGTCGCAGAAAAAATGATGCAACACATGACAATGGACGGCGTGTTTGGTAACCCAGCATCGCGTTCACATCGTTATGGTTGGCAAGCAGAAGAGGCGGTTGATGTCGCCCGTAATCAAGTTGCCGATTTAATTAATGCTGATCATCGTGAAATAGTCTTCACTTCAGGTGCAACAGAATCAAGTAACCTTGCGATTAAAGGTATTGCCCATTTTTATCATAAAAAGGGTAAGCATATTATCACCAGTAAAACTGAGCATAAGGCAACGTTAGACACTTGCCGTCAGTTAGAGCGTGAAGGTTATGAAGTTACTTACCTTGTTCCTGATGCTAATGGCATTATCCCAATGGAACGTTTAGAAGCGGCGATGCGCGATGACACTATTTTAGTCAGCATTATGCACGTAAACAATGAAATTGGTGTCATCCATGATATCAACGCAATTGGTGAATTATGTCGTTCAAAAGGCATCTTTTTCCACATGGATGCGGCACAAAGTGCTGGCAAAATACCAATTGACGTTCAAACCACCAAAGTTGATTTGATTTCGATTTCTGGCCATAAAATGTATGGACCAAAAGGTATCGGCGCATTATATGTTCGCCGTAAGCCACGTATTCGTCTTGAATCGCAAATGCACGGTGGTGGACACGAACGAGGTATGCGCAGTGGCACGTTAGCAACACATCAAATCGTCGGTTTAGGTGAGGCTGCTGCTGTTGCTAAACAAGACATGGCTGCTGATAGCGCGCGCATTACTCATCTACGCGATAAGTTGTGGAACGGTATTAAACACATCGAAGAAACTTATATCAACGGTGATATGGAACAACGCTACAGTGGTATTTTTAACGTTAGCTTCAACTTTGTTGAAGGCGAGTCGTTAATGATGGCCTTGAAAGACTTAGCGGTTTCTTCAGGTTCAGCCTGTACTTCAGCAAGTTTAGAGCCAAGCTACGTATTACGTGCATTGGGTTTAAATGATGAAATGGCACATAGCTCAATTCGTTTCTCTATTGGTCGCTTTACGACCGATGAAGAAATTGACCACGCTATCAAAACGATAACTGAATCTATCGATAAGTTACGTGAAATGTCTCCATTATGGGAGATGTTCAAAGATGGTATCGATTTAGAGCAAGTTCAATGGGCACATCACTAATTTAATCTTGTTAAATGAGTGTAATACCATTAAATCGTAAACTGATAACGACACAGATTTTGGAGCAGTATCATGGCTTATAGCGAAAAAGTAATCGATCATTATGAAAACCCACGTAACGTAGGTTCATTTGATAAGAACGACCCATCAGTAGTCACTGGTATGGTTGGTGCACCAGCTTGTGGTGATGTAATGAAGTTGCAACTTAAAATTAATGCCGACGGTATTATTGAAGATGCAAAATTCAAAACCTATGGTTGTGGTAGCGCAATTGCATCTAGCTCATTAGTAACAGAATGGGTAAAAGGCAAAAGTGTTGATGAAGCTGCAACAATTAAAAATGCAGATATCGCCGAAGAGTTAGCATTGCCGCCGGTTAAAATTCATTGCTCAATTTTGGCTGAAGATGCCATTAAAGCAGCAATTGAAGAGTATAAAAGCAGACAAGTTAAGTAATACCTGGAGTTAAGATGGCAATTTCAATGACCCCCGCTGCGGCTGATCGAGTTAGATCGTTTCTTGCTAATCGCGGGAAAGGCCTCGGCTTGCGCCTTGGGTTGAGAACATCAGGTTGTTCAGGAATGGCATACGTCATTGAGTTCGTTGACGATCTCAATGACGATGATGAACTTTATAATATCGAAGGTGTAAATATCATCATCGATGCTAAAAGCTTCATTTATTTGCAAGGTATTGAACTTGATTTTGTCAAAGAAGGCCTAAACGAAGGTTTTCAGTTCAATAATCCTAACGCAAAGGGTGAATGTGGTTGTGGTGAAAGTTTCACCGTTTAATCATTGTTCGCCTAATTAAGCCGTTTTATATCAAACAGTAAGCATGATATCTGCCCATGAATTATTTCGATCTGTTTAATGTAGTACCTGCCTTTGATATCGACACCGCCTTACTTGCAGAGCGCTATCGCGAACTGCAACGGGCGGTTCATCCCGATAAATTCGCTAATGATACCGAGCAACAAAAGCTACTATCAGTTCAGCGAACTGCACAAGTTAATGATGGTTATCAAACATTAAAAAATCCCCTACGCCGTGCTGAACACATGTTGAGCTTGCGTGGAATTGAATTAAGTCACGAAACTACAACATTGAAAGATGGTGCATTTTTGATGCAGCAAATGGAGTGGCGTGAAGCACTTGAAGACATCAAAGATAGTAGTGATCCACAGTCATCAATTGATGAACTGTATGAGTCGTTTGGTGAGTTTGAGTCAACATTACTGACTAAACTGGCGACGCTATTGCTTAGTGATGAAAGTGCAGATGCTTTATTAGCGGCAGATCAAATTCGTAAGTTAAAGTTTATGGCAAAATTACATGATGAGTTAGCCCGTATTGAAGATGGCTTGCTCGATTAAATAGCCCTAAATTCTAAACCTTATTATTTATGATTAGCTTGGCTAATCGATAACACAACAAGTTGGAACACTATGGCACTGTTGCAAATTGCAGAACCTGGCCAAAGCGCCGCACCGCACCAGCATCGTCTTGCTGTTGGGATTGATCTTGGTACCACCAACTCACTTGTTGCAGCGGTAAGAAGTGCTCAAGCATTAACTTTACCAGATGAGCAAGGTCGTCATTCGTTGCCGTCTGTAGTGCATTATGGCGAAAGCAATGTGCTAGTAGGCTATGAAGCTCAAGCAAAATCTGCTTTAGATCCACAAAATACCATCGTTTCAGTCAAGCGTTTTATGGGACGTAGCCTCACTGATATCCAGTCTGGTGTTCATCGTTTACCCTATGAATTACACGCAAGTGAAAACGGCTTACCGGTGTTCACTACGCCTATGGGACAAGTTAATCCTATTCAAGTGTCTGCCGAAATTTTAAAACCTTTAATTGCGCGAGCTGAAACCACATTAGGTGGTGAATTAGAAGGCGTGGTGATTACCGTACCTGCGTATTTTGATGATGCACAACGTCAAGGTACCAAAGATGCTGCTGAATTATTGGGTGTTAAAGTATTACGTTTATTGAACGAACCCACTGCTGCAGCCATTGCTTATGGATTAGATTCAAAGCAAGAAGGTGTGATTGCCATTTACGACTTGGGCGGCGGTACTTTCGATATCTCGGTTTTACGATTAAACCGTGGCGTATTTGAAGTGTTAGCCACAGGTGGTGATTCTGCATTGGGTGGTGATGATTTTGATCACTTACTCGTGAGCCATTTACAACAGGCATGGCTGATAACAGAACCAGGGAGTCAATTAGCACGTCAATTACTGATTGAAGCTCGCCGAGTGAAAGAAGCGTTGACTGACTATGACAGCGTTGAAGCTTCTGTCGTCATGGCTGATAAAACATTAACTTGCACTGTTGATAAAAGCTTATTTAACGAGTTAATTGGCGCATTGGTGAAAAAAACCATCGGCAGTTGTCGTCGTACTTTACGTGATGCCGGCGTGAGTGTGGATGACGTTATTGAAACTGTGATGGTCGGTGGTTCAACCCGCGTACCATTGGTTCGTGAACAAGTTGAAACTTTTTTCAAAAAGACACCATTGACATCAATCGATCCTGATCGTGTTGTCGCCATTGGTGCAGCGATTCAAGCTGACATTCTTGTTGGTAATAAACCTGAATCCGATTTGTTACTGTTAGATGTGATTCCATTATCGCTTGGCGTTGAAACCATGGGTGGCTTGGTTGAAAAAGTGGTTACGCGTAATACCACTATTCCTGTTGCACGCGCACAAGAGTTTACCACGTTTAAAGATGGTCAAACGGCCATGGCATTCCATGTGGTGCAGGGCGAACGAGAGCTTGTTGAAGATTGTCGCTCGTTGGCTCGTTTTACCTTACACGGTATTCCACCTCTAGCGGCAGGTGCAGCGCATATTCGAGTGACATTCCAAGTGGATGCTGATGGTTTGCTTAGTGTTACTGCGATGGAAAAATCCACTGGGGTTAATACATCAATTCAGGTTAAACCGTCATTTGGTTTATCGGATACTGAAATTGCCACCATGTTAAAAGATTCGATGAAGTATGCGAAAGATGACATTACTCGTCGTATGCTGGCTGAACAAAAAGTTGAAGCGGCGCGGGTGATAGAATCACTGAATGCAGCTTTGGCTAAAGATGCTGCGCTTCTGGATGAGCAAGAACGCGAAGAGTTAGTTGTGGCTATTGCCCAACTTGATGCCGTAGCACAACAAGATAATATTGATGCCATTGAAAAAGCGATTGCAAATCTTGATGATAAAACCCAAGATTTTGCATCAAGACGTATGGATAATTCTATTAGAGCGGCGCTAAAAGGGCAGTCGGTCGACAACATATAGGTGAAATGATGCCACAGTTAGTATTTTTACCCCATCAAGAACTTTGTCCAGACGGCGCAGTACTTGAAGCAGAAGTGGGTGAGACCATTTTAAACGTTGCACTGCGTAACGGTATTCATATTGAACATGCGTGCGAAAAGTCATGTGCTTGTACTACATGCCATGTCATTGTGCGTGAAGGTTTTGAACAGCTTGAAGAAAGCGATGAGTTAGAAGACGACATGCTAGATAAAGCATGGGGCTTAGAGCCTGAAAGTCGTTTATCTTGCCAAGCTAAAGTTGTAGATTGCGATATGATTATCGACATCCCTAAATACACCGTTAATATGGTCAGCGAAGGTTAGTTTTTGCTGAGCGAATAGTGCATCAATCATCCCATTTATAGCGGGTAATTGATCACAAAAAAAAGAGCCAATCTATCAAGATTGGCTCTTTTTTTATCTGTGGTCATTCCAGTCATTGATTTTAAATAAACTCAGCGTATGATGCGCGAAAATTCCAATTTTGGAGCACTCTGTGCGCATCGCAATACTGTCTCAAGGCCCGCAATTATATTCTACTAAACGCTTAGTTGAAGCTGCATTAGCTAGAGGACATGAAGTCAAAGTTATTAATCCATTAAAGTGCTATATGAATATCAATATGACTAAACCTAGCATTCATATGGCGGGTAAAGATCTGGGTCATTTTGATGCTGTTATCCCTCGTATTGGTGCTTCAGTGACCTTTTATGGTTCTGCAGTATTACGTCAATTTGAAATGATGGGCGTATATGCGGTTAATGGTTCAATTGGAATTGCGCGTTCACGAGACAAATTGCGTTCAATGCAGCTGTTATCTCGTCAAGGAATTGGGCTACCTATCACTGGTTTTGCCAATAAACCCAGTGATATCCCTGATTTGATTGATATGGTTGGTGGTGCACCTTTAGTGGTTAAATTGTTAGAAGGTACTCAGGGTATTGGCGTGGTATTAGCCGAAACTCGTAAAGCCGCAGAGAGCGTGCTTGAAGCCTTTATGGGACTCAAAGCTAACATTATGGTGCAAGAATATATTGCTGAAGCACAAGGCGCTGATATTCGCTGTTTTGTGCTGGGTGATAAAGTGATTGCTGCAATGAAGCGCCAAGCAAAGCCAGGTGAGTTTCGCTCTAACTTACACCGTGGCGGCAGTGCTACTTTGGTTAAATTAACTCCTGAGGAGCGATCAGTCGCGCTTCGCGCTGCAAAAACAATGGGGTTAAATATTGCTGGGGTTGATTTATTACGTTCTAACCATGGTCCGGTTGTGATGGAAGTTAACTCATCTCCTGGTTTAGAAGGCATTGAAAAAGCGACTCAAAAAGACGTTGCCGACGCCATTATTTGTTTTATGGAAAAGAATGCCAACAAGTCCATCAAGTCAGCACAATAATATTTAGCGATTAGCAATAGAGCATAAATTGGGTCATGTTAATAAAAATGATTCAATTTAGTGATGAAATATCACCGTAAAAGCGGATAAGGCTAGGAATATATGGCTAAATTACGTATAATCCGCGCGAATTTTTTAAACTTGCTCACATTAAGGAAGCTAGTTATGGCGATCGAACGCACATTTTCTATTATCAAGCCAGATGCAGTTGCTAAAAACAACATTGGCGCTATTTACAACCGTTTTGAATCAGCTGGTCTTAAGATCATTGCTTCTAAAATGGTACAACTATCTAAAGAACAAGCTGAAGGTTTCTACGCTGAACATAGCGCACGTCCTTTCTTTGGTGCTTTAGTTTCTTTCATGACTTCTGGTCCAGTAATGGTTCAAGTGTTAGAAGGCGAAAACGCTGTTCTAGCTAACCGTGAAATCATGGGTGCAACTAACCCTGCTGAAGCTGCTCGTGGCACATTACGTGCTGACTATGCTGCAAGCATCGACGAAAACGCAGTTCACGGTTCTGATGCAGTTGAATCAGCAGCACGCGAAATTGCTTATTTCTTCAGCGCTGACGAAGTGTGCCCACGCACTCGTTAATCGTTGCTGTAAGTTGATAAAAAAGGGGCTTCGGCTCCTTTTTTGTGTTCGCTCTTCAGATGTTTATCACTTTGTTTGTTTGATAACGACTTCTTTGAGCTTAAATAGATCATTTCATTGTATTGCATTGACTAAAAAAACTACATTTAATTAACAATAATGTTGCGAATTAGTGTGTTGATGTGGTGTTAAACAAAGTCTCCGCAGCCTCTGTCTGAAAGTTCCTCATTTTATATGAGATTTCACATAATTTACTTCTTCGTCTTATAAATAACTACGCTCATCTAGGTCGGTTTCAGCGTATTTTTGAATAAAACTAGCCAATAAAAATTTTAATCCGTTACTTTGTGCATAAATACTCAGGAATACTGAAATGTCATTCTGATTGTTTTTACAACAATTAATCAATTAATTTTATAATAATGAAAATTAATTTTTGATGCATTTTGTGATCAATTGTTTTTAAATTGTTATTCATGTTTTTCTTTTGTATTTATATATGAGTTTATTTGTTTTTTTATAGTCTTTAATTTGTATTTTTATTTGCGGTTTAAAATGTTAACAATCTTGATAAATACCGTTAAATTCGGTAACTGTTTGATTTTAAATGAATCAGTTTATGTCAAATTAATTATCAATTGCGATGTTAAATGTGATGTTGTTCACATGTTGCCCTTATTGACTAAAGGTTTTTTATTCATTAATAATGTTTTTCAATAATTGGCACTGACCAATTATTCATAATTAAAAATATAACGACTTGTTTTATTTTATATCAAGTTATAGGGAGTTTATTCATGAGTTCAGTAACATTAACTGCTAAGGCAATTCGCCGTAGTTTACTAGCAGTAGCAGCAACAAGTGTCGCGACAACAGGCTTATTTTCTTCAGCAGCATTTGCTGCCGATGAGCAAAAAGTTGAAAGAATCGAAGTCACCGGTTCTCGTATTCAGCGTCAAGACATGGAAACTGCTTCTCCAGTTACCATTATCTCTGCAGAAGCTATTCGCGCAGAAGGTTTCACTTCAGTTGATCAACTACTTCAAGCTCAAACGTCAATGGCTGGTGCTGCTGTTGGTTCTAGCACAAACAACGGTGCAGATGGTGTAGCACAAGTTGATTTACGTGGTATGGGAGCCGCACGTACTTTAGTACTAGTGAATGGCCGCCGTATGGTTAACTCAGGTTCAGGTGCAGATAGCTCTGTTGATTTGAACTCTATTCCAGTAGCAATGATTGCACGTGTTGAGATCTTAAAAGACGGCGCCTCAGCTGTTTATGGTTCAGATGCGATTGCTGGCGTAGTGAACATTATTACCAAGAAAGATTTCGAAGGTTTACAGTTGGACGTTAACGGCAGTGGCACCGATAAAGGTGATGGCGAAAACGGTGACGTAAGTATGCTTTACGGTTTCAATACCGATGGCGGTAACTATACAATTGGTGCAGCTTTCTCTGACCGTCGTGATATTGTGCAGTCAAACCGCGATTGGACTGAATTAGCGACAAGTGGCATTATTCCTACAGGCACGTTGGAAGGCTTATCAAGAGACTCTAGTGGTAACTGGGTTCCTCGCGCTGATCTTTATGAACGTTATGACTATACCCAAGATAGCTACTATCAAACACCGAGTGAGCGTCGTAGCTTGTTTGCGAATATGACACAAGAGTTAGGTAATGATGTCGTATTAACTGCAGATGCTATTTACACTAATCGCCGTTCAAACCAACAGCTAGCGGGACAGCCTGCACAGATTTATTTAGATGTGTGCGGTCAACCAGATGTCGACCCTCTAAACTGTATGACGATTGACAGCAGCATGACAGCGGCTGGCATTGAAGCTAATGATGACGGTCAAGTGTTCTATGCAAGACGTACCAAGGATGTGGGTCCTCGTATATATTCTCAAGATACAAATACATGGCGCATGTCTGCAGGTTTAGCAGGATTACTTGATGTACACACCGGTATGAACTGGGATGTTTCTTACACTTTTGGTAAGAACGAAGCGTCAACTTCAGTTGATAACTCTATCAATGCAAATGATATGATCAACTCAATCTATGCTGATCAAGATTCATGGTTTTCTGGCGCGCCGTTAACTCAAGATCAAAAAGATGCTGTAGGATATTCAGAGAAAGCTAACGGTGGTAACGAGCAACAAACTCTGTCTGCTGGTTTAAATGGTGAGCTATTTGAATTGTCTGCAGGTGCTGTTGGTTTTGCTATCGGTGCTGAATACCGTCGTGAAAGTGGTTTCTACAATCCAGATCCAATAGTGGTCGCTGGTGAAAGTACTGCTGCACAACAAGATCCAACTGAAGGTGAGTACAACGTTATCTCTTTTTTCCAAGAGGTTAGCGTACCTTTCACTGAAAAGTTAACTGGTGAATTTGCATTGCGTTATGACGATTACTCAACATTCGGTAAAGCGTCTACTTGGAAAGTCGGTTTAACTTATGAAGCAACTGATGATTTGATGCTTCGTACAGTAGCTGCCACTGGTTTCCGTGCTCCAAGTGTATCTGAATTGTATGCTGGTAATTCAGGTTCATTCGATTACCTAACAGATCCTTGGTTATCAGAAGCTGATCAACCAGGTCAAATATTAGTTAATCGTACATCAGATCCTGATCTAAAACCTGAAGAGTCAGAATCATACACTGCAGGTCTAGTGTACTCACCAAATTATGTTGAAGGTATGTCTGTAACATTAGATTACTGGCGTTTCAAAGTTGATAACGCAATTGCGCGTTTAGACACTCAGGCTGGTTTAGACGATTGTAAAGCTGGTAAAGCGTCTGCTTGTGAAACTTTTAATATCACACAAGAAGGTGATTTACGTAGTTTAACAAATGCGTTAACTAACGTGGGTACTCAAGATACTAGTGGTGTTGACTTTAACTTAGCCTATAACTTTGAAGGTTTAGGTTTAGATTGGAAAATTAACAATGACATGACTTATCTGCTTAATTTCGAGCAAGATGGTCAAGATTACACTGATACTATCGACGGTAACTTTGGTGCTTACGCGAAAGTTCGCAACAACTTTAGTGTTTCAGCTGGTCAAGATTCTTGGACTGTAATGTACTTCAACCGTTATGTCGGTGAGATGACTGATTTAGCAGAAGGCACAGATGTTGATTCAATTCTGTACCATAATGTTTCAGGTACTTATTATGTTACAGACATGATTACTTTAACCGCTGGTGTTAAAAACTTAAGCGACGAAGAGCCATCACGTGTTTCTAATGGTAGCGATGGCGGTACTGTTCCTGAAGTGTATGACACTATTGGTCGTCAGTACTTCGGTGGCGTAACTGTTAAGTTCTAAATAACGATTTAGTTATTGAGCTAAACATCAGTCAGTGTGACAACTACATTGTCTGACATAAAAAGGCCTACATTATTGTAGGCCTTTTTATTACGTTGATTTTATGTCGCGAATAAAGCAAAGCATGGCTAATGATTTAAGCGTAATTCATGTCGATGTTCTCGACGGAATTTCTGTTCACAGTCTGTACAACGTTGTTCGGTCGGATCGGCGATTAAGCGGGGCGGCTCTATGTCCACTTCACAATCTGAACAAAGACCATATAAACCCAATTCAAGCTGGCAGTAAGCAGCATCTAGCTTCATGAACTTAGTGAAAATATCAGTATTGATTAGTTTGACTTGTGGCAAGTAATCAATCACTTTTCCAAGAGGGGTTTCCATTGAAATATGAGCAACTTCAGTAGCTTTTAATGAATCCTTTATGATTAGCATTAACTCATGTCTCAAAATAAGTTCAAGATGTTGAAGTTTTTGCTGTATGTCCTGAGTGTTGTGCAACTGAAATAACCTTAACTGACAATGCCAATGTAGAATTTCTATTTTAGGCACAAATAAAGCAGACGTTATGATGAAGATCAATTCTCGATAAGATTTCTGCGATAAAAACATGAATAATAATTTATCATTTATTCATGTTAATAATTATTATTGTCTGTCTGGGCGTTAAGCTAGGGTTGATTTTTGCGTCAATATGGTGACTGAATCTCTGTCGATTGAAGACTAAGAATCGCTTATAGTTGTGTAGGATTAACAGAGTTGATAACCTTGATGACACATTTCCATCAAGGTTGATTTAATCCGAAATAGTATAGTTGGTGCGTTGTTGCAAGCTTATATAAGCGACCTGTGAGCATGCTGTAAAACCTTAACTATTTCTTCCGTTGTTTTGAACACTCGTAGCTCTCTAAATAGAGCATCCGCTTCAGGGTATTGACGGTTTAAGTAACTAAACCATTGTTTAATCCGTGAAGGATAATAGTCAGATTTACGACCATTAAGTTCTTTGTCGGTATAGGCCATAAGTAAGCTTAAAGTTTGTTGCCAACTGAATGGGGTCGCGCCGGTTTTAATCGTATCGCCTAAGTTAGGCAAAGAAATAGCTCCTCGGCCAATCATTATACTGTCACAACCAGTGACATCCATGCATCTCTGAGCATCAGCGGCATTCCAAATCTCTCCGTTAGCGATAACAGGAATTGGCAGGCGCTGTCTCACTTCAGTAATGTATTCCCAATATGCCGGAGGTTTATAACCATCGGTTTTACTGCGAGCATGAATAGCGAGCTCTGTTGCGCCAGCCTCATACACGGCTAAGGCATTTTCCATAAATAGCGATTTATCTTCGTAGCCTAAACGGATTTTAGCTGTAACAGGATGCTCAGAGGGTACTGCGTCGCGCATGGCTTTGACTATATTGTAAATATTCTCAGGATATTGAAGTAATACTGCGCCGCCTTTGCTTTTATTGACCGTTTTAGCTGGGCAACCAAAATTTGCATCAACACCATTTGAGCCTAGCTCTATGGCTCTTATGGCATTTTGTGCCATCCACTCTGGTTCTTGTCCTAACAACTGTACACGTACAGGAGTTCCTGATGCGGTTAGCCCTTGATGAAGTAGCTCAGGACACAGTTTATAGAACACTTTATCTGGTATGAGTTGATTGACGACTCTGACAAATTCAGTCACAACCAGGTCAAATGGATTGATGGCAGATAATATTTCACGCATATGGTCATCAACCACACCTTCCATTGGAGCTAAAATAACGCGCACAGTACACCTTGCTGAAGTCAAAAGTGCGCTATTTTAGCGTGTTTACTATTTGATATCAGTACTAACATTGCTATGCGCGTTTTTTTGTCGATTAACTAAACAAATTCCTACTAATAATCATATTGATAGCGATCTTGTTGTATTTATGTTAAATATGTATAGCGTTAGTTTGAGGTTTACCTAACAAGCATTTGTGTTAAATAAATAGACATTTTTCACGTTTTTTTAATTTTTTTGCAATAAAATTTACTTACTGCAGGTCTCTTTAACCAAGCCGGCAATGATGTTGGTCACCATACACAATCAAGATATAGGAAGATAATTATTATGAATTCAATCAAACAAACTACTTTAGCGGTTGCATTAGGTTCTGTTGTAATGACTGCTGGCTTTTCTGCTCAAGTAGAAGCTAACCCATTTGGTTTTCAACAATTAACTTCTGGTTATCAAATTGATGGCGGAGAAGGCAAGTGTGGTGAAGGTAAATGTGGTGCCGACAAAGCTAAAGAAAAAGCTGTTGAAGGTAAATGTGGCGAAGGAAAGTGCGGCGGTGATAAAATGAAGTCTGCTGAAAAAGCGGCTGAAGGCAAGTGTGGCGAAGGCAAATGCGGCGGCGACATGAAAAAGTCTGCTGAGAAAGCGGCTGAAGGCAAGTGTGGCGAAGGCAAATGTGGTGGCGACATGAAAAAGTCTGCTGAGAAAGCCAAAGAAGGTAAATGTGGTGAAGGTAAGTGCGGCGGTCAGAAATAATTCATGACTTCTATTTGATAATGCTTTGGCTTATCTGACACAATTAAGGCCTGATATTCAGGCCTTAGTTTTATCTGCTTTTTATTTTAAAGGACGCATTATGTCTATTCAGCATCGCAACACACCGGGTCAGGATAGTGTCGGTTTAGGACTTCGCCGTGAAATGCTGGATGAATTTTGTCAGCAGGTGCCATCTGCCATTAATTTTTTCGAAGTTGCACCTGAAAATTGGATGACATTAGGTGGCAAGTTTGGGCGTCAGTTTAAACAATTAACGGAACAACACGCTTTTTTCTGTCACGGGTTATCGTTATCCATTGGTAGTCCTGAACCGCTTGATAGTCACTTTGTACAAAATATAAAACGCTTTTTAGATGAGCATAATATTGAAGTGTATTCAGAGCATTTAAGTTATTGCTCAGGTACTGGCCATATGTATGATTTGATGCCAATCCCATTTACTGATGATGCAGTCATCCATACCGCTAAGCGGATAAAGCAAGTCGAAGACATACTCGAGCGTCCGTTTATTTTAGAGAATGTGTCATTTTATGCGGCGCCTGGTGCGCAAATGACCGAACAAAAATTTGTTAATGCCGTACTGCAAGAGGCCGACTGTAAATTACTGCTTGATGTAAACAACATTTACGTTAATTCAATTAACCATCAATACGATGCAGCTGCTTACTTAGCAGCGATGCCTACCAAACGAATCGCTTATCTGCATATTGCAGGGCACTATGAAGAAGAGGCCGACTTAATGGTTGATACTCACGGTGCGGATATTATCGATCCAGTATGGGCCTTATTGCAGCAGTGTTACCAATTACATGGCGTGCACCCGACCTTGCTTGAGCGTGACTTTAATATTCCTAAAACAGACATACTTCTTAATGAGATTAATCAAATTCATCAGTATCAACAAAATGCCTTAACGCAGCAGTCAATATTGAGGAAGGCATAATGGGTTTCATTGAAGTACAACAACAATTTATGGACTATATCCGCGATCCTAGTTTGCCATTGCCCGAGGGGATTGAACCTAGGCGCATGAAAATCTATCGAGAATTATTTTTTAATAATATTGCAGGTTTTGTGTCGAGTGCGTTTCCGGTGCTGAAAAGTGTATATCTGGACGAACAATGGCAGGCTTTAGTACAGCAATTTTTTGTCACCCACGATTGTAAGACACCAATATTTGTTGAAATAGCCGGTGAGTTTTTAGCGTTTTTACAACATGAATACCAGATGACAGAAGATGATCCTGTTTTTATGTTGCAGTTAGCACATTATGAATGGTTAGAATTATGTGTCGCCGTCGCGCCAGATACTCCCGCTGCTCAATCGATCAATACCATCGAACTAAACCAGCATAGGTTATGCCTAGCAGCTTGTGCCAAAGTGGCGCAATATGCCTTTGACGTTCAGCATATTAGTGTTGACTACCAACCTATAGAGCCGACAGCACAAGCGAACTATTTTTGTGTATTTAGAGGTGTTGATGATGATGTCGCATTTTTACAACTGACACCATTAAGTGCGCAAGTGTTAGCTTACATTGAACAAATGACTCATTCTCAACAAGGTGTAACAGTCGATGCCATTATAAGTTGGTTAAGTGAGCATTACCCACAAATGCCAAATGACACTTTGTTGTCAGGCTGCTTACCTTTATTGCAACAACTGGCACAAAAGGGCATCGTTATTTCATCAATCGAGTCATAATAGGCATAATATATTTAAGGTTTTTATTTTGTGAAGATGTGTCTAAAATAAGCCACTTTTTGTGATCGGCTTCACGTCTGTTGTCGCGATGCTAACTGAACAGTTGGCACAAAATAACAGATGAAAGATGTAAGTTATCGCAGTCAAAACATAACCTTAATGTAGGAATAATCATGAGCCAGCCGTTTAAAGACCCGTTTAACATCTTTTATTTTATTGGTTTTATTTTGGTTTTATTAATTCCAACATTGCCCGCGAGTCTTTCATGGTTGAAAGCAACAGGATTAATTTAACGCTTACTTCAGGTTAACCTGTCATGATATTGTCTTATTAAACCACTCAGATAGAGTGGTTTTTTGTTTGTATGAGGGCGCATATGGCGGTGAAACGCGGATTTTTTCTCATTATTGGTTTGTGCAGTCTAGTGTTAGGCATTATTGGCATTGCACTGCCTTTATTACCTACAGTGCCGTTTATATTATTGGCTGCGTTTTGCTTTGCTCGTTCTAGCGATCGACTTCATCATTGGCTAATCAATCACCCTTGGTTTGCTGAAGGTATCTCTCAGTGGCAATCTAAACGTGCGTTGAGCCGATCGCTAAAGAGAAAAGCCATGTTAATGAGCGGCCTGAGTTTTGCTATTAGTATCATGATAGTACCGATAGTATGGGTGAAAATTATGTTGTTGTGCATGATGCTTATTTTATTATTTTTCTTGTGGCGGATCCCAGAGTTAGAATAATAAATAGCCTGGTTAATGCATGCCTGTTGCAACTGAGATTAAACGGGCATAAGATCACACCAGTATTTTTACCAGAGTCCACCATTGACGTGGACTTTTTTATTGCGTAATCACTTTCAGACAGAGTTAACTACATTATGATGAACCAAGACAGTTTAGCGCTTATTAAGCAGAGCATTAAAACCATTCCTGATTATCCAATACCAGGCATCATGTTCCGTGACGTCACCAGTTTGCTTGAAAATGCAGAAGCTTATAAAGCCACTATTGCGATTCTAGTGGCTCATTATCAATCAAAAGGTTTCACTAAAGTGGTTGGTACTGAAGCGCGTGGTTTTTTATTTGGCGCACCATTAGCGTTAGAGCTCGGCGTCGGTTTTGTACCTGTGCGTAAACCGGGTAAATTACCCCGTAAAACCATAAGCCAAACTTATGATTTAGAATACGGTAAAGACACCTTAGAAATTCATGTCGATGCAATTAATGCTAATGATAAAGTGCTCGTTATTGATGATCTATTAGCCACCGGTGGCACGATTGAAGCTACGGTAAAACTTATTCGTCAATTAGGCGGTGAAGTGAGCCATGCTGCATTTGTTATCTCATTACCAGAAATTGGTGGCGAGAAGCGTTTACAAGGTATGGGAATAGAAGTATTAAGTTTATGCGAGTTTGACGGCGAGTAAGTAAAGTAAAATAAACTGCCATTTTATTAAGCAGTTAACTAAGTTTTACTCTATCAAATGCTTGCTCAACAATAGCATGCCAGCCCTTGGCATGTTATTGTTAACCCCTTTAAAGGGATTGACTCCCGATAGCTCTCTGTGGGGAATTTCATGTCTTACCAAGTACTCGCCCGCAAATGGCGTCCAGCTAAATTTGAACAAATGGTCGGCCAATCCCATGTATTAATGGCATTAACCAATGCATTGAGCCAACAACGTTTACATCATGCTTATCTGTTTACTGGTACCCGCGGTGTGGGTAAAACCAGTTTGGCACGTTTGTTTGCTAAAGGTCTTAATTGTGAAACAGGCGTTACTGCTACGCCGTGCGGTGAATGTTCTAGTTGTATTGAAATTGCCCAAGGCCGATTTGTTGATTTAATTGAAGTCGATGCCGCTTCCCGCACCAAAGTTGATGATACTCGCGAACTTCTCGACAATGTACAGTATCGCCCATCCCGTGGTCGTTTTAAGGTGTACTTAATTGATGAAGTACACATGTTATCGCGCAGCAGTTTTAACGCACTGCTAAAGACCTTAGAAGAGCCTCCAGAGCACGTTAAGTTTTTATTAGCGACTACTGATCCGCACAAACTGCCGGTTACTGTGCTATCTCGTTGTTTACAGTTCAATTTGAAAAGTTTATCGCAGGACGAAATTAGCAAGCAACTTGAGTATGTCATCACTCAAGAACAATTACCCTTTGAGCAGCAAGCACTGAGTTTATTAGCCAAAGTGGCTAATGGCAGTATGCGTGATGCGCTCAGTTTAACGGATCAAGCGATAGCGTTCGGCAGTGGCCAAGTGATGCTTACACAAGTGCAAACCATGTTGGGCAGTATTGATGAGCAACATGTGCTCGCGTTATTAAAAGCCTTGTGTGATGCCGATGTTGGGCCATTAATGCAAACAGTGGCAAAAGTATTGGCATTTGGCGCAGATGCCGAAGAAGTACTACGCAGCTTGTTAGAATTATTACATCAAATCACCTTAACTCAATTTGCCCCGGCTGCTGCACAACAATCGCTGTTTAGTGAGCAAATTTTGGCATTCGCGCAGCAATTAGCGCCAGAACAAGTACAGCTTTATTACCAAATGCTGCTTAACGGCCGTAAAGATTTACCCTTTGCTCCCGATCCTAAATCGGGCTTGGAAATGGCACTGCTTCGTGCGGTAGCCTTTACGCCCGAGAAACAAGTAAAACGTTGGGTAACAACGACACCTGCTAATATTGATTTAAGCGTTATCGATCACGCATCAACTTCAACGCAAGAGGTCATTGAAACAGGCCCAAAGCCTGATGTTCTGCCTCAAGCGCATAATGGTTCTACGACAGCAGCACCCGCTATTCAGGCTGAATTGTTGTCGACTGTTGAAGATGCTGATCTTCTCGACGATATCGCTGTTGAGCCTTCGTTGGTGGCTGAGCAATCTTTATTGTTGGACCAAGCACAAAGCTTAGGGTTTGATTCATTGCTGCTAGAAAGTGTCGATATGCACACTGACCAGCTTGTTAATGATGATGCCGAAGCTGACGTTGTTAATGCAACTTCATCTGATAATGTTGTTCATAATGCTGATACTGAAGCAACGGTTGAATCCAATACTGAAAATTTGGCTAATGATATTACCGAGTCTGAAGAGGTTGCAGAGCAACCTACATTAGTGCCGAGTAAAGCAGACACCAATACAGTAGAAAATAGTCAATCCAGTGATAGTGCAGATAATAGCTCACTTGATGCCTATTCCTTTATGGATTATGACGAAGCAGACGATCCGTCAATGGAATATCAACCCTCGGATCATGACGAATATGTTGCGTTTTCGGTTTCAAACGAGATAACTGAAGCTAACAATGTTACTGAAGCTTCGGAGTCGATGTCTGAACCGAAAACGGTTAATCATCTTGTTGACAATAACAGCGACTTGATGAGTGATAATGCTCGTCAAAACCTCACTAGCGCAGATGATAACTTAGACGACTTTTTAGATGAAGTGTTAGCCAGCCGAGATTCTCTCATTGCAGATGTTGGTGTATTACAGCAACAAGAAGAACTTGCCAAAAAAGAGTCTACAAAAACAATCAGTTCTAGAGTGAGCAAAGCGGCTGCGGCATCAACATCAACAACGGCCGCTAATGAGTCTTCTGATAAGTCAGAACAGGCTGAGTTTAGCGCACCTACAGCCAACGAAGCATCATCTGTAACGCTCAACGGAATAGACAAGTCTAAAGTTGTGGCCGATTATGATAGGCCTCCTTGGGTCGCGCCCAAAGAGGGTGAGATCGTTAATGCGTTTGCAGATATTAATCAAGAGACTAAACCCGCAGTTGAAGCAACATTTCAACCATCGAGTTCAGTCAGTCAGCAAGCTGGTCATCAACATCAAAAACCGGCCAGCGCACAAATAACCCGTTCACTGGCTGCTGATCCGCAAAACATTAATGCAGAGCCGGTGATTCAATCTAATGTGCTCGCCAAATTTGAACCACACAGCATTCAAGGCGATGAAGTTGATTTACATTGGTATAAAATAATGACTAATGTGTCCGTTGGCGGAAGGGTTAGGCAATTAGGGGTGAACTCCGTGTGCCCAACATTGTCAAACCCAATAGTATTGGTGTTAAAACCAGACCAGAAACATTTGTCTGCGCAAACTGCTATCGATCAATTACAAGTGGCATTATCTGAGTACCTTGAGCGACCAACTGAAGTTGAAATCCAGATTGGTGTGGTGCAAAAACGAGAAACACCACTTGAGTTACGTAAACGTTTTCATCGGGAGCTTATTGCGCAAGCGCAACAATCTATTTTGCTTGATGACAACGTTCAGTGGATGATCCAACACTTATCGGCTCAGTTAGACAGTGACACGATTGAATATCCATCGGAGCAACTAGGGCAAATAGCGCAGGATATTGCACTCATCAGCGTTTCATAAGTACACAAATAGGGTGGTTTTACAGAAAATGAATATATCTTCATCTCAAAAATGTATCTGTAATATTGCCAATCGATTTTATTTCAGTAAGATTGTCGCCATTATGACGACTTGCTAACAACCTTAATTAGAGAGAGACGACTATGTTTGGTGGAAAAGGCGGTATGGGCAATTTAATGAAACAAGCCCAAATGATGCAAGACAAAATGGCTAAAGTGCAGGAAGAAATTGCACGCACAGAAATGACGGGTGAAGCGGGTGCTGGCTTGGTTAAAGTAACCATGACAGGTAACCACAATGTGCGTAAAGTTGAAATTGATCCAAGTTTGATGGAAGACGATAAAGAGATGTTAGAAGATCTTATCGCCGCAGCGTGTAATGACGCAGCTCGTCGTATTGAAGAAAATCAAAAGACTAAAATGGCCGAAGTGACTGGTGGTATGCAATTACCTCCTGGAATGAAAATGCCGTTTTAATCGTGCCGTGAATCAATAAAAAAGCTCAAGCATTAATGCTTGAGCTTTTTTATTTCCAGCCTTAAACCGCTTTCATCGCAGCTTGTTGGTCAATAATCACATAGCCTTGTGCTTGGTAATCATTAATGCATTGCTGAAACTTATTTTCAAGTTTAACTTTATCAAAAAAGCCTAAAGCATAAGAGTCGCATTTCACTTTCATTTTTTGATCATTAATCAATAGAGTTTCTTTTTTCAATTCAGCGAAACCTAATGAGTATGCGATTTCAACAAATTTGAGGTTGATAAAGTAACCTAGTACGACAGCAACAATAATGATGATGATTTTTTTCACAATAAAGTCCTTAATATTATTCTATATATCCATGAGTAATTCATCTAGTTATAGCAACTGGCATGCCAAAATAAAAAATATTTGTAATCAATGAGTTATTTATATTTTACTCTGTAACTTAGCCATTTTACTTATTAAGTAATGATCTTGACCAGCCTAAATCGACAATGTAGATAACTTCTCTTGCGCAGATTCATGCCGGCATATACTCAATGTAAAGTATTTAAACATTCACTCAAAGTAAAAAAAAGTTAAGTATTGATACTTACCTTTAGATAAAACAGTGATAAATGGTTTAGCAAGTGGCGTAAGTGTGTTATTTTGAGCGCTTTTTTCGATTAGATGACAGAAGGTAAGTCAATGTTTGTTGGATTTGATTACGGCAGTGCCAACTGTGCGATTGGGGTAATGATTGATGATGCGGTATCGTTATTACCATTATCAACTCATTCGGATTTTATGCCTTCAACGTTGTACGCAATGGATCGCGAGCTTATTGCCGAGGCGGTATACCAAGGATTACCAGAACACTTAAAAGCAGAGTACTCTCATTTGCGCAGTTCTCAGTTAATGCGTGCAAAACTAATGCGTCATGAGCTTGATCTGTCGCCCAATGAACAAGCTGTGTTTGTTGGCCAAGCTGCGATAGATGCTTATTTAGACATGCCTGAAGAAGGTTTTTATGTCCGCTCTCCAAAGTCTTTTTTAGGTGCCAACGGATTACGTGTTGAACAAATAGCCTTATTTGAAGACATTGTCACCTTGATGATGCAACATGTGAAAACGTTAGCTGACAAAGCGTTAAACGCGAAATCGCTTAGCTCGGCCAGTCATGCGGTGATAGGCCGACCAGTTAATTTCCAAGGCATAGGTGGCGAAGACAGTAATCAACAAGCTGAAACCATTTTACGCCTTGCGGCAACTCGCTCAGGCTTTACCGATGTTAGGTTTTTATTTGAACCCTTAGCCGCAGGTATGGATTTTGAGTCAAACCTAAGCGATGACAATACCGTGTTAGTAGTCGATGTTGGCGGCGGTACGACAGATTGTTCAGTGGTGAAAATGGGGCCGTCTTACATTAAACAACAAGACCGCAGCCCAGACTGTTTTGGGCACTCAGGTCAACGGATTGGTGGTAACGATTTAGATATTGCGTTAGCGATGACTGGGTTGATGCCAAGTTTTGGTGCCGATACGTTAATGATTAACGGTAAACCTATGCCAAGAACGCCTTTTTGGAACGCGGTGGCCGTCAATGATATTAGTGCCCAACGTGACTTTGTTAGTTTACCCTCTCGTAAGTTAGTTGAGCAGCTAATCAAAGAAGCGCAGCAGCCTGAACTATTAGTTCGTTTGCAAAAAGTACAAAAGAACCAAATGAGTTATCAAGTGGTACGCCAAGCTGAAGCGGCGAAAATCAGTTTGTCCGACAATGACACCATTCAATGTTCGTTAGATTTTATTGAAAAGGGGCTGTTAGTCCCGTTAACCGCAGCACAGTTTGAGCAAGCCATTAACGATCCTTTAGCGAAAGTTGAAGCGTTAATGAAACAAGCAATGCAAACGGCTATAGCTAAAGCAGAGCAACAAGATTGTGATATGCCAACCACTCCTAATATTGTGTATGTAACAGGCGGTACTGCAAGAAGCCCGGCAATATACAATAAAATCGCAAGCGTCTACCCCAATGCCAAAGTGGTGGTGGGTGACCATTTCGGTTCGGTAACTGCAGGCTTAACCCGTTGTGCTCAGAGTGCCTTTAACTAAAAAACATTACACTTAGCTTGTAAAGAGCGGTGATTATGTTAAAAGCGGATCTTTATACTAATGGTTGATTATTAAAATAATCATAGAATAGTAACAAGCTTGCTTTGCCAGCCACAAATATGGTCAATTAATTTGATTATCGTGCAAACCATAATGAAAAAATATTGGTCATTATGGTTTGCTGTGGCGTTCTGTGGTCGTGACAACGTCAATGTGGACTTATTGTTTATTCCAGGCTTATCTTTAATAGTTTGCTTGTAATGACATAACTCATGATTTCTATCTCCGTCTATTGTGATTATATAATCTCATAATATTACAAGGTGTTACCGATGAAAAAAATACTAATAGCGCTATGTTTAACGACACTTGTTACCGCTTGTTCTGACAATGAAGTCGGTGATGTTTCACTCGGAATGTTTACTACACAAGACATAAAGCTGAATATTTTAAAAGATGAAATTGTATCTGGTGTCACTTGTCACATCGCCTCAATAGAAGAAAACCTCAGTTTTTCTGACCCAAGTGATAGTTCTATTTCTTGCAGACAAACGGGTGAGATCACTACTGATATGATTGCTAAAATAGATAAGAGTAAATCAGGTGAGGTTGTGTTTAAAAAATCAAAAAGTATTTTTTTCAAAACCATGAAAATTAGAAGAATATTTGATGCTGAAAATCAAACTCTAATGTATGTTTCTTACTCTACCAAAGAAACATCGGGCAGCTTCAAACACAGCCTTTCGACAGTTCCACTTTGGGGAACCAAGGCTTATATTAAGCCTACACAGGCCCACTAAGAGCAAAGGTCTCTCTTTGGTTTCGCGCGTGCTCGTATGCATTTTATACCGTCCCTTTATATGGTTGGAGCAAGGGTAAACAGGTCATTCAATTAATTGATTTTACGATGAATCATTAACAGATTAACAACCCGTTGAAGGCATACAAAAATGCCTGTTAGGTTCACTAACAGGCATTTAGAATTGAGCAGATTAAATGAATACGTTAATTAACATTCGACGATGTTCACCGCAAGACCACCTTTTGCGGTTTCTTTGTATTTACTGCGCATGTCTCTACCGGTTTCCATCATCGTTTTAATGACTTTATCCAATGACACTTTGTGATTACCATCACCGCGAAGTGCCATGCGTGAAGCATTAATCGCTTTTACTGCACCCATAGCATTACGTTCAATACAGGGCACTTGTACTAGGCCGCCAACTGGATCGCAGGTTAAACCTAAGTTATGTTCCATGCCAATTTCAGCGGCATTCTCAACCTGTTCTACGGTTCCGCCCATAATTTCAGTTAACGCACCAGCGGCCATTGAACAGGCTACGCCCACTTCGCCTTGGCAACCCACTTCAGCGCCAGAAATCGAGGCATTTTTCTTGTACAAAATACCAATGGCAGCAGCGGTTAACAGATAGCGGCTGCACACATCGATATCGACTTCTTGCACAAACATATCGTAGTAACACAATACTGCCGGGATAATCCCTGCGGCGCCGTTTGTTGGGGCCGTTACAACGCGATCGCCTGCTGCATTTTGTTCATTAACCGATAAAGCAAATAAATCAACCCAGTCCATAGCGGTCAATGGGTCTGTGTTATTTCTCCCTTCCGCTTTTAAGCGGCGGTAGAGCGCTGGGGCACGTCGGCGTAATTTTAAACCGCCTGGCAATATGCCTTCCTTTTGATAACCGCGTTCAACGCAGTTTTTCATGGTTTGCCAAATTTTCCACAAACCTTGTTTGATCTCATCTTCACTGGCAATGCTAAGCTCATTGGCCATCATTAATGATGAAATGCTTAAGCCGTTGTCGCAGCACAATTGCAGTAATTGCAGTGCACTGTTGAAGTCATAAGGTGCTTGTTCAATTGGCGTTGCTGGAGAAGCATTACGTTGAGTTATTTCATCTTCATCAAGAATAAACCCACCACCAACCGAATAATAGGTACGCTGGTATATGCATTCGCCTTTAGATAATGCGTATAAGGTCATGGCATTAGCATGTGCCGGCAAGGTTTTGCGTCTATGGTAAGTTACCCCAGACTCGCGAGTAAATTTAACCTGACGTCCGTCTGCTAAAGTGAGTTTTTGAGTCGTAGACACTGCGTCTAAAATGGCATCAATCCCATCGGTATCTACGGTTTCTGGGTCTTCACCCATTAGCCCTAAAATGACCGCTTTACCGGTACCATGGCCTTTGCCTGTTTGACCTAAAGAACCAAATAATTCTGTTTGTAACTCGTCAGTATCCGCTAATAAATTATTATCAGCGACATGCTGTATAAAAATTTTACCTGCCTTCATAGGACCCACTGTATGTGAGCTAGATGGACCGATACCAATTTTGAACATGTCAAATACACTAATCATGTTGTTTAACCCTTGCTGAGTCGTTTATTGTTTTCATTATAAGTGAGTATAATCGTCAAAAGTAATGTTGGCGGTTTATCTCCTATTCTTGGTAGAGTATCCCACACATTAATCAATGACTGTTCATTAGATTTTTTGATGCATTATTCTCACATTAGCCTGCCTTATACTTGATGCATAATGTGACTTGATTAACCTGACGTGATAGTCAGCTTTATAGATAAGGGAAAGATTTGAGCTATTTAATGATGGATCTTGCAGGTTTAACTGTATCTGCAACAGAAACTGCGCAATTACAGCATCCGCAGGTAGGTGGCATTATATTGTTTAGCCGCAACTGTGAAAATAAAAATCAATTAATTGAATTGGTTAAAAGTGTTCGCAGTATTCGCCCTGAATTATTAATTGCGGTAGATCATGAAGGTGGCCGAGTTCAACGTTTTCGTGAAGGTTTTAGTTTAATACCTGCCATGGGTGATATTTTACCTACTGCTAAAGGCGATTTAACATTAGCTAAACAATGGGCGAAAGAGTGCGGATTTTTAATGGCTGTTGAGCTGTTAGCGTGTGATATCGATTTAAGTTTTGCACCTGTCTTAGACGTAAATGGTATAAGTGAAGTGATTGGTAAGCGCAGTTTTAGTGCGGTTCCTGATGAAGTCAGTGCATTAGCACAGCAGTTCATCATTGGCATGAGTGAGGCCGGTATGGCTGCGGTAGGAAAACATTTTCCTGGCCATGGCAGTGTTGCTGCCGATTCACATATTGCCATGCCAGTTGATCCAAGGACTAAAGAGCAAGTGGAAGCTTTTGATATGCAGCCATTTAAGCACTTGATAGGTTCTCAGCAGCTACAAGGCGTGATGCCAGCGCATGTGGTTTATTCAAATATTGACCCTAATCCCGCAGGCTTTTCATCTTACTGGCTACAAACTATTTTACGTCAACAATTAGGTTTTGATGGGGTGATTTTTTCTGACGATTTAGGCATGAAGGGAGCCAGCTTTGCAGGTAACTACCTTGGCCGTGCTAAGGCGGCGTTAGATGCTGGCTGTGATATGATTTTGGTCTGTAATGATCCTGTTGGCGTTAATGCTTTATTAACCGAGTTTGATTGGCCGGCTGCAGAGCCTACACATACCGCATTATCGCTAAAAGGTAATACTTCACAATCCTTGCTGGCTCTTGAACAGCAAACACGTTGGCAAGCTGCTCAGCAATTGGCGATGGACATCACTCGCATTGTTCAATCGTTGTAAATTGTTTAAATAACCACAGCTCGAGTTAAGGGATGTATTAATTCTCCAGAGTTGAGGTTATCGAGTAAATGAGCTAGGCCATTAAGCAAAAAACCGGATCAATTGATCCGGTTTTTTAGTATTAAGCTATCGAGCTGTTAACCAGTATAAGGTACTGGTTGGCTAGTGGTAGCACGCTCGGTTAAATCAATTGGTTTAACATTAGTAGGTTGGGCCATTTTACGAATTTGCATCACGACACCCAGCTGCGGGTGATCAAAGTAGTGGATCTCACCACTTCGCACACGGCGATTCTGAATAAGTGGGATGCTTTCTAAATAAGGTGCTAGTTGCTTTTTACCTTCAATGTCTAGAGCCGCATATTCATTAAACTCTAAAGGACTTGATTCAAGCATTTTTTGAGTCGGTTTACGCAAAGCCAGATTATTTTCAATATACAAGTAATGGCTAAGATAAATGTTTATCGAGCCATCTAACTCCCATACAGGGCCTATTTTTGGCGCTTCATAAAAGTTACCTAAAGCACCAAATTCTGTGCTTGGCATGGCTTCTGTTTGAGTTGGCTTTTTGACAGCTAAACCATGATATTCAAAGCTTTTTGAAAAATCCTTTCCGCCGAATATTCGCACAGGCTTAGCGCGTCTGCGCGACTGCATATTTTGTTGCCAGGTTAAATGCACTAGGCTTTTAACATAAGGTTCGCGGCTAATGGTTCTCATTAAGTCATTAAATTTACCCTGGCTTTGAGCCAGCAGTAATGGACCTTGACCTAAATAAGCGGTTTGCGGCTTGTTGGCTCCGATATTAAACGGAACCTCGCTTGGATGAGCCGCGATACTGTTACTGACTTTTGGGTCATTACAGTTACTTGAGCCATTAGTCCAGTCGGTTGTAGTACAACCATTTAAGCCAACGGCTACTCCGGTTATGTCGGTACTGATCACTGGAGTAATGATATCCACCGTGTCTTTACTGAGTTTGGGCGGTGTAGCATTGAGCCATTTTTCAACTGACGGTTGTTGGCGTTCAAATATAAACACTTCAACTTCAAACCATGATTCTGCATGGGCTGAAAAGCTGTGGGATAGCGCTGTGATAGCGGCGATAGAAATCGCAAGTTTACGAAGCACTATTTGTCTCCAAAATTTGATGTTTAGCGAACTGTCCAAGCAGGGTGTTGATTAACTCAAGACGCTCTTTGCTTGTCTCAGCAGGAATGTTGAACTTTAACTTATTTGGCCCGTCCATTCGATAGATTTGTGGTTGGTTTTGCAACAAACCAATAATAAACATCGGATCGACGTGATTTTCTTGACCAAATTCGACACTGCCACCTTTGGCGTGCATTTCAATTTTATGAATACCTAACGCGGTTGCTTGATGTTTATATAGAGTAATCGCCATTAAATTTCGGGTTGGCACAGGTAACATACCAAATCGGTCAATAAATTCGACTTTAAGTTCATCGAGCATGGTGTCGGTTTCGCAGTTAGCGATACGTTTATACAATGATAAGCGCATATTAACATCACTGACGTAATCTTCAGGTAATAATGCCGGAATGCGTAAATCAATTTCTGCTTTGGCACTCATCATATAGGCTAAAGAAGGCTCTTTTCCTTCTTTGAGGGCTTTTACGGCAGATTCCAGCATTTCCATGTATAAGCTAAAACCAATTTTTGAGATATGGCCGCTTTGTTCGTCACCGAGCAATTCACCCGCACCGCGAATTTCTAAATCCTGAGTGGCGAGTAAAAAACCTGCGCCAAGATCTTCTAGGGCTTCAATGGCTGCAAGACGTTTGCGGGCATCTGGGGTCATGCGTTTAGGATGTGGCGTCATCATGTAAGCATAGGCTTGATGATGCGATCGTCCAACACGGCCGCGAAGCTGGTGCAATTGTGCTAAACCAAACATATCGGCTCGGTCGATAATGATGGTATTGGCACTAGGCACATCGATACCGGTTTCGATAATGGTAGTACATACCAACACGTTAAAACGTTGGTGATAAAAGTCGGACATGACTTTTTCAAGATCGCGTTCACGCATTTGCCCATGGGCGGTTATGACGCGGGCTTCTGGCAGTAAATCGCGAATATTTTGCGCCGTTTTTTCAATGGTCTCAACATTATTATGCAGATAATACACTTGGCCACCACGCAAAATTTCACGCAAAATGGCTTCTCGTGCAGTGGCTTTGTCATATTCACGCACAAAGGTTTTTACTGCCAAACGTTTAGCCGGAGGAGTGGCGATAATTGATAAATCTCGCATACCCGACATGGCCATGTTCAATGTCCGCGGAATCGGTGTGGCGGTGAGGGTTAAAATGTCGACATTGGCACGTAATGCTTTAATTTTTTCTTTTTGACGCACACCAAAGCGGTGTTCTTCGTCGATGACTAATAACCCGAGGTTATCGAAGTTAGCTTCTGATGACAGTAATTTATGAGTGCCGATAACGATATCGACTTTACCTTCAGACAGTTGTTCAACAACACTGCTTTGTTCTTTAGCGGTTCTAAAGCGTGACATCACTTCAATAACGATAGGCCAATCAGCGAAACGGTCTTTAAAGTTTTCGTAGTGTTGCTGGGCAAGCAGGGTAGTCGGCACTAACACCACCACTTGTTTACCGGCATTCACGGCAACAAATGCTGCTCGCATGGCCACTTCTGTTTTGCCAAAACCTACGTCACCACAGACTAAGCGATCCATTGCGCGTGGTGCTTGCATGTCTTCAAGTACTGCGTGAATGGCACTTTCTTGGTCGACGGTCTCTTCAAAGGGGAAACCTTGACTGAATTGGGCGTATTCTTCTTCATCAATACTCATAGCATCGCCAGGACGAGCTTGACGACGGGCATAGACATCCAACAATTCAGCGGCCACATCACGAATACGTTCTATGGCTTTTTTCTTGGCCTTAGCCCATGTTTCGTTACCTAACTTATTGAGGTGAGTATTACCATCGCCGCTGGCATTATAGCGACTGATAAGATGCAGTGACGACACTGGCACATACAACTTGTCACCACCTGAATATTCCAGTTTTAAGTATTCTGCAACCAAACCGCCAGTATCGAGCGTTTCTAATCCTTGGTATAACGCGACACCATGCTCTAAGTGGACAATAGGTTGACCGACTTTAAGTTCAGCTAGGTTTTTAACTAAAACATCGGTGCTAACTTGCTTTTGCTTTTCGCGGCGACGTTGCTGCGAAATACGCTGACCAAACAGTTCGGTTTCACAAATGATGCTCACGGCACCTTTTGCGGTGTCGGTTAGCACACAACCTCGCGCCAAAGGTGACACGATTAAACCGATATTGTCTTTGGCTGCTAGATAGTCGTTAAGATGAGCAAACTGCTTGGGTTTAATGTCAATTTTGGCAAATAAGTCTAACAGGGCTTCACGGCGGCCTTCCGATTCGGCACTAAACACTAATTTTGGATGCTGCTGACAATACTCTTGTAACGCAATGAGTGGTTGTTTGAGTTTATGGTTAGCATTGATGTCTGGCAGTGTTTCAACGTTAGCGATGAGGGTATGCGTTGGAAGTTCAACTTCAGCTAGCGGCTCGCCGGCATTATTGGTGTCGGTGGCAATATATTGCTGTAATAATTGGGTACGAGTAAAAGATTTAAATGCCGCGAATAATTCATCATTAAGCAAGTAAAGTTCTTTTGGCGCCAATAACGGCCTTAGTGGATCAACTCGTCGGTCTTCGTAGCGAACGTTGACCTCATGTAAGTGCGCTAAGCTGGCTTTTTCAATATTGCCTAAGGTGATGAGTTGACTGTTTTGCGGTAAATAATCAAACAATGTTGCAGTGTCATCGAAAAATAACGGTAAGTAGTTTTCAATGCCAGCGGGCATTAAATTACGGCTAACGAGTTGATAAACTGATTCAGCTTCTTTTGAAATCACTTCAAAGCGACGACGATAACGTTGTCTAAAACCTTCAATAGCATTACTGTCGGTGGGAAATTCTTTTGCTGGCAGCATACGAATCGCATCGCGAGCCATGCCTGAACGCTGGGTATCAACATCAAAAAAGCGTATCGATTCGACTTCATCATCAAACAACTCTATGCGTAATGGTTGTTTTGAGCCGGTAGGGAAAATATCAATAATAGAGCCACGAATAGCAAACTCACCATGTTCATATACTTGATCGACAATATGATAACCGGTATCAGTAAGGTGTTGCCTGGCTTGCTGTAAACTGTATGTGTCGCCTTTATTAAGCACCATAACATTGGCGGTCATAAACGACTTAGGTGGTAGGCGAACCATTAAGGTATTTACTGGTACTATGACCACATTGTGCTGGCTTTGACCAATATTGGCTAAGGTTTCAAGTCGCTGCGATATCAAGTCTTGGTGCGGCGAAAAGCTATCGTAAGGCAAGGTTTCACGATCGGGGAACAAACACACATTCACATTGATATGGTTTAATAAATAACTCAGTTCGACCTCAAGCGATAACGCACTAGGCGTATCGTGAGTGACAATAATACTGGTGCCAGCATGGTTATTGATTAAATTGGCGAGGGTGATGGCTTGCGACACGCCACCCAATGTTGCCAAAGTTTGCGTTTGTTGGCCTTTTTTTACACTCGGCGGCGTGAGTACACTAAATAGGTTCATTGAAATCTTTGTCAGTTCCGTTTGCGATCAAGTCGTATTGAATGATGCGAGGCTTCAGCTACGCTGTTTATCGATATTCTGTTTACGTTTTTTGAGCATTTTTTGTTGTACATTCAAGCTTGCTTTAACTAATTGCTCAATATCATCTTCAAGTATCTGGCTAAATTCAAGCTCACAACGCCAATATGCGGTTTCGGTGGCGTCATCTGTTGATACTGGGGTGCAGCTTTGTATTTGGCACAGACACAACAATGCCACTAATTCTGTATGCAAATAGATGTGGGTCTTAACGTGTTCATTTACAACCAATGGGCGTGATGAAATGATACTAATTCCACTGCCACCAAATTGATCACCTTTAAATAACTCACCATCTTGAACTTCTTTTTCTAATACGTGTTGCAATACTAAATCGACTTTACGCGATTGTAGCTTTAAAAAGTCGACCACGGCTTTAGCATCATTGTCTAAATTGCGCAGTTGCAGTAAACAATTTGCTTCAAGACTTTTCACTTCTGTCAGTAGTTTTAACCCAACAGATTGCATGTCGCGGAGCTCATCATCTGTGGGTAAAGCTTGGTTTGCATCCCACGAAGTTAAGTACACATTAAAGTGGTGAGGCACACTAAAATAAGAATTGCTGTCAGGTATCAAGGTTTGCCTCTTTATTTATCACACTAATAGCCCTATTATCGTGCCCAACTTAATGATTTAGCAAGTCATACACGCTGGCTTGTTGTTTTCATATTCACATTTTGCCTGATTGTCTGACTTATACGCCCCAATAGGCGCACAGGATTAGTATTTTTTTATGAATTTAGGATTTTCATTTTTTATCGGCTACCGTTACTGGCGAGCCCGAAAAGCGAATGCTTTTGCCTCTTTTATTACCTTCTTTGCGGTATCGGGTATTTTTTTAGGTGTTGCAGCATTAATTGTGGTCAGTTCTGTGATGAATGGACTCGAAGGCCAGCTAAAAAATCGCATTTTAGGGGCGGTGCCGCAGATGACCCTTATCAGTGATATGGGATTTAGGGATTGGCAACAAAGTAGCCAAAGCCTGTTGGCGGATAAATATTTATTACAAAATATTCGTGGCATTGTGCCTAGTGCGACTACGCAAGCTATGATCCAATCGAGCAGTAACATTCAAGCGATACAAATGTATGGGGTTTACCCAGAGCTTGAGCAATCATTGTCGAGCATTGCGGCTCATACTTATTCAGATGCTTTTTCAACGTTACAAGCTGGCAAGTATTCAATTGTGCTCGGCACCGATCTAGCCCGCAAATTAGACGTTAAAGCGGGAGATAAGGTTAGAGTGTTAAGCGGTGACGGGGTGGTGTATTCACCAATGGGCCCGGTGCCGAGTCAACGTAAATTTACCGTTGCCGGTGTATTTGAAATGGGCTCGCAAGTCGATTCAAGTGTTGCCTATGTGCATTATGAAGATGCGCGGAAGTTAATGCGTCAAGACAGCAACAGCATTAATGAACTAAGGGTCTATTTAAAAGATCCTTTCTCTGCACCAGCTCTCGCGCCCAAAGTAGTTGCTGGCTTTGCTAAACAAAATATTGAAATCCAAACCAGCGACTGGCGCCAAGACTTTGGTCACTTATTCTCGGCCGTTAAGATGGAAAAAAACATGATGTCGTTGATGTTAAGTTTAATCGTTGCTGTTGCCGCGTTTAATATGGTGTCGGCATTGGTCATGATGGTGTTCGATAAAACCACAGATGTTGCTGTACTCAAAACACAAGGTGTCACGACATCGTCTGTGATGAGTATATTTATTGTACAGGGATTATTAAATGCTTTGTTAGGTTTAATTCTAGGGACGGTTGTCGGTATTGCTGTTACCTTGAATTTAAATGAAATTTTATCCGGTCTTGGTGTTGCTATTTTAGGTGTTGGGCAAACATTACCAGTGCAATTGTCGATAAATCAAATGAGTTATATTATTGTTGGCTCGCTATTAATTACCTTACTTGCCACTCTTTACCCTGCGCTATCGGCTGCAAGGGTTCAACCCGCAACTGCTTTGAGATACGAATAATGAGTCAAATACAAACCGCGTTATTACAAGTTAATCATGTCAGCAAGCAATATCATGATGGTGAAGTGACTACCCATGTGTTGTCTGGAGTCGATTTAACGGTTTATAAAGGCGAACAATTAGCCATAGTGGGGAGTTCTGGTTCAGGTAAAAGTACCTTGCTACACATTATGGGCACCTTAGATTCGCCAACGTCGGGTAAGGTATTACTTGATGGAGAAGACTTATATAAATTGTCTCCTGCGCGCCAAGCACAAGTGCGTAATAACGATTTAGGCTTTATTTATCAGTTCCATCATTTATTACCTGAATTTACTGCGATTGAAAACGTCGCTATGCCTGCGTTTATCCAAGGTAGAGAAAAAAAACAAGCTTTGGTTGATGCTAAAAACTTACTAGATCGTGTCGGTTTGGGGCATCGATTACATCATACTCCTGCGCAATTGTCTGGTGGCGAACGTCAACGTGTGGCGATAGCACGGGCATTAATAAACAAGCCCAAGTTAGTGTTAGCCGATGAACCAACGGGTAATTTAGATGCCAGTAGTGCAGATAATGTTTATGCGATGATCCGCGAGCTGGCTCAGCAATTTGATACTGCGTTTGTTGTTGTGACTCATGATCATAAATTAGCCGCTAAAATGGACCGTCAATTGACCATGAAAGATGGTGTGTTACAAGTAGTTGTTAATCATGCAGGGCAAGCCGAATGAGTCAGTGGTTACCATTAACAATTGGTTGGCGTTTTTTCCGTGCCAGGCAATCAAATCGTTTTATCGGTTTTATTTCATTTGCTTCAACTGCGGGTATTGCGTTAGGCGTCGGTGTATTGATTGTGTTGTTGTCGGCCATGAATGGCTTTGAAAAAGAATTGCAACAACGTTTATTGGGTGTGGCATCTCATGGTGAACTTGTTGGTGTGAATGAACCCATCGCCGACTGGCAGGTAATTGCTACAAGCGCACAAAACTTACCACAAATTACTGGTGTAGCACCGTTTATTCGTTTGCAAGGGTTAGTGCAAAAACCGAGTGGTTTTCAAGGACTGGTGGTAACGGGTATTGATATTAACCATGAAGCTGATGTGTCGAGCATTAAACAATACATGTCTACAGAGGCGTGGTTGTCATTACAGGGCGATCAAAATAATATTGTTTTAGGCCGTAGTTTATTGACTAAATTAGAGCTTAATGTCGGCGACACGTTAGCTATGTTCACCCCAGATGCCAATAACAGCCAGTTAACGTCGGCCAAAAGCCATCGGTTTGTGGTCTCTGGTGTATATGATGTAGGCGGGGAAATTGAATCAATCCAAGCTTATGCATCGATGGAGTATTTGGCCGATATGTTAACGCTAGGAACTGCGGTAAGCGGAGTACGCATTCAAGTCGCTAATGTACTTAATGCAGCGAGCATTACTCGTGATTTGGGGTTTGCCCAAGAACAATATTTATACATTAATGATTGGACTCGCTCACAAGGGCATATCTACCAAGATATTCAGTTAGTGCGTTTAGTGATGTACTTGGTATTAGCGCTGGTTATTGCTGTGGCGTGTTTTAATATTGTGTCGACACTTGTTATGGCTGTGCGTGATAAAGCCTCTGAAATTGCAATATTAATGACCATGGGGATATCTCGTGGCGCCATAATGACCATATTCATTTTACAAGGTGCGCTAAATGGTGTGATGGGGTGTACTATTGGTGGAATATTAGGGGTCACACTAGCGTATAATTTAAGTGCTGTTACCAGTGGTATTGAGCAGGTATTAAGTATTCAACTATTAGCATCGGATATTTATTTTATTGATTTCCTTCCTTCTGAATTACACTATCAAGATGTATTAGTTGTATTGTTAATGGGCGTATTCATGAGCCTTATTGCAACCATTTACCCTGCGTGGAAAGCGACTGAAATTGCGCCAGCTACTGCATTAGCGGGCAGATAAACTTTATAAAAAACGAGGTTGATATGGCCAGCAATACTAGTTTAGATTCACTAAAGTGTCCTACGTTAACCTCGGGTAGTTTAATCATCAGGCCATTTAGTCTTAGTGATTTAACGGCATTTACCGCCTATAGAGCTGATCCTAATGTTGCGCGATATCAGAGTTGGACCGATTATCACTATCAAGATGCGCTAAGCTTATTCAATTCGACCCATTACCAAGATTTTGCTAAAGCAGGGCAATGGTATCAATTAGCCATTAGTGATCAGCATGAGTTATTAATGGGCGATCTGGCGGTACATTTTATTGATGACAGCCAAGTTGAAGTTGGTTTTACGATCGCTCCTGCATTTCAAGGGCAGGGAATAGCAGCACAAGCGCTAACTCGTTTATTGCAATATTTGTTTGTAGAATTATCTCGTCATCGAGTTATTGCTCAAACAGATTGCCTCAATCTAGCCAGTGCAGCACTTTTAGAAAAATTGCTGTTTCGTCGTGAAGGTCATTTTATTAACAATGTGTTTTTTAAAGGCGCATGGGGTGACGAGTATCTGTATGCCATGTTGGCGAGCGAGTTTGATAATCAATATCCTGAGCATAAATGATAAAGAAAGCTGTAATGTCCTGTAACCAATGTTCCGACTCTGTTTTTATACAAAAAATTGGCCGTTGTAAACGTTGCATGTGGCAATTAACCTTACTGAGCATAATTGCATGGCCACTTTGGTGGTATTGTTATGCGGACACGCCTAAGACCGTTGAATCCATTGCATTACTTTTCTTTGCGGTTAGTTTCAGTGGATTACTTACACTGCATTTGGTGGTGTGGGCTTATCGCAGTCTAACGAGCCTCCGCTTGTAATCTACCGCGTCAAAAAAGTCCTTTGACCAGCTAATTGTGTTGCATTCATTGGTAGTGGACATGCTATTGACGTAACCAGAAATAAGAAACAGCGCCTTGTTTTGCCACACATATGACAAACTAAAATGATAAATAGTCGAAACGTGTGATTTTTACGACCCATCATTTAATCAGTTCTTTGCTTAACTAAACAAAACATCACTACAACGGCTGCATCTGCTTTTGTTTACCAAACGTGTCAGCATCAGTATTTCGCTTCCAGTATCCCGTAGCACTGATCGAACTTAATGGTAATTGTTGTTGCTCAAGCAAGTATAGCTTTACTAATCTCACTTGGGTGGCCTCTAAGCCGATAAAAACTTGTGTCTCAACAGGTAAATCACCAAAGTGTTCAAGTTTATCTATTAACCAAGCTATCTGTTGTTCTGCAGTGATACTGTCATTTAGTACTAACCAATGAGTTTTCAATAATGGGTGCTGGCTGAGCAGCGTTTAAATCAACACCTTTAGCCCATAGAAAAGGCCGCTACAGCGACCTTAATACGAGTACATGGTAACGTCGCCAATCAATCGAAGGCTTTCTAACCTTTACGTTTTTGCCATTTAAACAGAACTGAATAGCGCCACATGCTTTTAATGACAATAAACCCTACCAAAGCACTGATAATGGCTAGTGCTAGGCAACCAACAAGAAAAGGCGGGCCGATAGTTGATACTGAGGCTTCAATCCATGCCCAGCTTGCTTCAAACTGAAATGCTTGTGCTTTATGTCCTAGGATTTTAGTGCCTAACAAGTAGGCTCCATAAAACATAATTGGCATCGTCAGTGGATTTGTTATCCATACCAGCGCCACAGCAACTGGAAGGTTGACGTTAAACATAATGGCAAATCCTGCAGCAACAACCATTTGAAATGGCATGGGGAGCCAAGCCACAAATAGCCCAACAGCAAAGGCTCCTGGAGCTGATTTGCGATTCAATGCCCACAAATTAGGCTTGTGCAATAGTTTGCCAAACATCCGCAAATACTTATGTTCACGGAGTGTTTCTGGTTTTGGCATAAATCTTTGTATTAATTTTTTTGGCATATTTGTCGATTAATGTCTTAACTAATTCATTATGAATCGATTTATCTATGGCTTTTGCGCCTGTTCTTTATCAGCGATGTTATGGCCTTCGCTGGCACCAATATGGTGTTTGCCCATTCTATTCTTGGCTATGCTTCTTTGTCTTCGCAAAGGGCCACTTATGGCCGGCTGTTTATTCGCCGTCATTTGGCTGAGCCTGTTATTTCATTGTCTATATATGCATCAATATGTTGAAAAGTCGCAACAAATCGAGTTTAAGGCGCAGATAGTATCACTAGTTAGCCAAAACCGCGACTGGATTAGTTTTGATGTGCGCGTTATAGCAAAACCCCATCAAGACGCATTTTTTGAGACGTTGGCGCTTAATAATGTGCAGCGATATTACCGATTAACATGGCAAAAGCCAGATAAAATTGTTGTTGGCCAAATATGGCAATTTAATGCAAAAGTTAAAGGGATCTCAAGCATCCAAAATCAAGGCGGTTTTAACCAGCAAAAGTATTTTATTAGCCAGCATATTGTCGCTAAAGGTCGTGTTAAGCAAGCAGAGTTGCTTAGTCACAGTAGCTCAATGCGTCAACAAATCATGGAAATATTATCACCTTTATTGGGACAGTTTTCTCATGGCGATATTTTACACGCTTTGATTTTTGGCGATAAAAGCGCATTAACCTCTCAACGTTGGCAGCAGTTGCAACAGACCGGAGCAGGGCATTTAGTCGCGATTTCAGGTTTACATCTGTCGGTAGTTTTCGGATTGTTTTATGGCATTTTGATTGGGATAAGTCGCTATGCATTTTCATGGCAGCATTTGGGTAAAATCCAACTGGCAATGGTATTTGCTGCAGTATTTACTTTAGGTTATGGCTACTTATCGGGTTTTGCTATTGCCACTCAACGCGCATTGTTGATGCTGTTTTTATTGTTGATATTTAGTTTTATTAAACAATTTAGTCATCATTGGGATCGACTTGCTTATGCATTATTTTTTGTGTTGTTGGTTGATCCCTTTGCATCGTTAGGTGCTGGGTTGTGGTTATCTTTTGGGGCATTGGTGATTATTCTATTGTCGGTGAAACCAGACTCGGTAGATCAGCCATCTAACCTAGACCCTGTTCTCGTTAATCGAAGCATTGATGTCCCCGAGCTTACTTTGACGGACAGATGTATTGAAAAAGTTATGCTGCTGAAGGATAAAATTTTACATGGACTCGGTATTTTGTGGTCGATTCAATGGCGTTTAGCGCTGTTGCTCGGCATTTTGCAAGGGATATTATTTGGTGGCATTGCACCTCATAGCATTTGGTTGAATATGCTGCTGGTGCCTTGGTTTAGCTTGGTGGTTATTCCACTAACCCTGTTGAGTTTTTGCATTTGGTTACTGGCGTTATGGATATTGTGGGTGCTAGGCATTGATATTGCTTCATTGCAAAGTTTTAGTTTAATGATATTTCAGTGGGCTAATTTAAGTTTGGAGCCTTTTGCATGGTTATTACAGCTGAGCGATGATTTACCATTAAATCAACTGGTGCTAACCGAGAAAGAGTTAGCGGGGGGAATGTTTTTTGTTTTAGCATTGATGTTGTTGGTGCTACGCAGATACGTACCGAGTCAGCGAAAATGGAGTTATAGCGTTGTAGTGACCGTACTGATGCTGCCCATCATCATGAACAAGTTAGTGACTCATGAGATAGTGTTTTCACCAGCGTCTTCGTTAGGTGCAACACCATGGCAACTTCATGCCATCGATGTGGCTCAAGGAATGGCAGTGGTTTTACAACAAGGGCAACACGGAATTATTTACGACACTGGTGCTGCTTATGGGGAGTTCAGTTATGCTCAACGTGCAATATTGCCTTTTTTGGCCAGTAAAGGTATCCGTTATGTTGATTATATTGTTGTGAGTCATGACGATAACGATCATGCTGGTGGATTAAACGTGTTGGTCGATCGATTTCCACAGGCGGCATTAATTGCTGATTTTTCAGCGTCAGCGTTAACTGAATCATCACATAGCGTACAAACTTGTGACGGTGAATTATTGTGGCGCGGTGTACAATTGAGTTTTATCCCAAATATTTTAAGCGCCAATAGTAATGATAATAACCGTTCCTGCGTGGTTAAATTGTTTGACGGTCAGTCAACGGTGTTGTTAACCGGAGACATTGAAGCTCCACGAGAGCAAGCACTTTTGGCGGTAAATGCAGATATTAAAGCCGATATTTTATTCGTTCCGCACCACGGTAGTCGCACCTCATCTACCCCAGCCTTTATTGATAGTGTTAACCCTAAACTAGCAATTTTTACCGCTGGCTTCTCTAATCAATATGGGTTTCCTAAACCAGATATTATGGTGAGGTATCAACAACAAGGCAGTAAAATGTTACAAACTGGCCATGTCGGCCAAATAAGCATCAACTTCACAACTGAAGGCTACAAAGTGACCACTTACCGTCAGCAAATTGCCCCATTTTGGTATAACCGTTTGTTTAGATTTGGTGAGTCACTTAAAGCAGAGTAGAATGTTATTCATGTTTGCTAGTTAAGTATTGGATTCAATGTCAGCATCACCTAAAAATGAAATGTGGGTCGTTTTCAAACGTTTGATGGCCTATGTCGTACCGATGAAAGCTATGTTTATTATGGCTGTTCTAGGTCTTATTACTTATGGCGCTGTCGATGCAGCGTTTATCGCATTTATTAAGCCGTTTATTGATGAAGGCTTCAGTCAAACGCCTGCGATAGTCGCCGGTGTCGACTTACCAACGCACGGTGGTTTTAACGCCAATAAAGACATTATGTTAATGGCCCCAATCGCGGTTATTTTAATGTTTAGCTTGCGTGGTGTGGCTAACTTCGTGTCGACCTATTGTGTGTCGTACATGAGTGCTCAGCTCATTATGGATATGCGTCAACAAGTGTTTGAGCACTACCTACGTTTACCTGTGAGTTATATTGACCGTGAAAATAGCGGTAATTTGATTTCGCGCGTTACGTTTGATACCGAGCAAATTGCTCGTGCATCAGGCAGTGCGCTAATTTCAATCGTCCGAGACAGCATGACGGCCATCGGTATGTTAGGCATTATGTTCTACTATTCGTGGAAATTGTCATTATGCATTTTGGTGATAGGCCCAATTATGGGTGTGGTTATCAGTGTAGTCAGTAAGCGCTTTCGCAAGGTTTCTAAGCAAATTCAATCTGCTATGGGCGGTGTAACCGCAACCACAGAACAGATGATTAAGGGCCATAAAAACGTATTAGTGTTTGGTGGACAAAAAACTGAGGTTGAACGCTTTTTTCAAGTTAACGATCGTAACCGCTACCAAAATATGAAACTTGCGGTTGCGCAGTCAATCAGCCAGCCGCTTATTATGGTGATTGGTTCATTCGCATTGGCGTTTGTGTTGTATGCCGCCACTTGGGATAGCATGAAAACGGATTTAACCGCTGGTACGTTCGCGGCTATTTTAGGCGCCATGTTAGCCATGCTTCAACCGATTAAAAATTTAACCCGTGTTAATGCGGAATTTCAGCGTGGTATTGCCGCTTGTACTACAGTATTTGAATTATTAGACACCCCACCAGAACCAGATAATGGTGCATTTAGTATTGATAGAGTTGAAGGTAAGTTGACCTTTGATAATGTGACATTTGCATATCCTGGCCAAGAAAAGTCTGCACTTAACGGGATTAATTTTGAAGTTAAGCCGGGTAAAACGGTTGCATTAGTAGGTCGTTCAGGTTCTGGTAAATCGACCATTGCCAGTTTGATTACTCGCTTTTATGGTAATTTATCAACCGGTGATATCCGTCTTGATGACACCAGTATTTATGATTACCAACTAAAATCACTTCGTAATCAAGTCGCTCTAGTGTCGCAACAAGTTACCTTGTTTAACGACACTATTGCCAATAACATTGCCTATGCCTACCCAGGTGAAGTGACTCGCGAACAAATAGTGCATGCCGCAGAGTTAGCCTATGCCATGGAATTTATTGATACTTTACCTGAAGGTCTTGATACCCAAGTCGGCGAAAATGGTGTGTTGCTTTCAGGCGGCCAGCGCCAACGTATTGCCATTGCTCGTGCCATGTTACGTGATGCGCCAGTATTAATTTTAGATGAAGCAACATCAGCATTGGATACTGAGTCGGAAAAAGCGATTCAAAAAGGCCTCGATAATCTTCGTCATAATCGCACCTCTATTGTGATTGCACATCGCTTATCAACCATAGAAAGCGCTGATGAAATTTTGGTTATCGATCAAGGGAAAATTGTTGAACGCGGTAATCACAGTGAGTTAATTGCCCAAGCCGGTATTTATGCGAATCTTTACCAGATGCAGTTTAGTCAATAATGATTAGGTGGTTGTGATGCAACAGCTTATTCATCGCATTTGGTATCAAGGTCATCAAGCTAAATGGTTATTACTGCCGTTATCTGGGGTATTTTGGTTAATATCCACTATTAGGCGGTTACTGTTTAGTTGTGGGTTTAAACAAGCGCAAGTATTACCCGTACCCGTAATAGTGGTGGGTAATATCACCGCGGGAGGCAGTGGTAAAACCCCGACAGTAATTTATTTAATTGAACTGTTACGCCAACACGGTTACAAGCCAGGTGTAATAAGCCGAGGTTATGGGGTTAATGTTGATGGTGTTGCTGCTGTTACTCCTAATGCAAAAGCCAGTGATGTAGGTGATGAGCCTGCAATGATAGTGGCTCGCACTCAAGTGCCTATGGTTGTCGGCGCCAAGAGAGTGAGCGCTGCGCAAACATTATTAACAGACTTTGATGTTGATGTAATTATTAGTGATGATGGCTTACAACATTATGCCTTAGGCCGCGATATCGAAATTGCTTTAGTGGATGGAGAGCGTCGTTATGGCAATCACTGCATGTTACCCGCCGGTCCTTTACGTGAAGGTTTGTGGCGGTTAAATTCAGTTGATTTTGTGATAAATAATGGCGGACCAGCTCAAAACGGTGAAGTGCTGATGGCACTAGAACCTGCACCGCTTTGTCTGGTTGACAACAATCTACAAGATAAGTTTAATCAGCAAAATAGTGTCGTTGCGATGGCTGGTATTGGTAACCCGCAACGTTTCTTTAATAGTATTAGCCAGTTAGGTTATAAAGTAGTAAAAACAGTTGAGTTCGCAGATCACCAAGCTTTTGATCAAAAGCAATTAAGTGACTTATCCGTACAGCATTCATTATTAATGACTGAAAAAGATGCGGTTAAATGTCGCGATTTTGCACAATCAAACTGGTGGTATTTACCTGTAAATGCGAAGCTTAACTCAGAATTTGATCACGCATTGTTGAGCCAATTACAGCAAGTGGCTCAAACTAAAAAAGGATTGTCTCATGGCATTTGATAAAAAATTACTCGAAATTGTGGCCTGCCCAGTATGTAAAGGAAAGCTAGATTACGACAAAGAGTCGCAACAGCTGATCTGTAAATTTGATAAGTTAGCGTATCCTATTACCGAAGGTATTCCGGTATTGTTAGAAAATCGTGCTACAGCGATAGTGACTGAATAACATATCGGTAGTGCCAAGAATGATTAAGCGCCCAAAAGGGCGCTTTTTTTTTGAGGAAAGCCATTATATTGAGCTACAACATTTTTCTTATTCAGCTATCAACAATTTGCTCTTAGTTCCGTTTATCTAATCATTTTAACCTTAGTCATTACTTATGGTCATTACTTATGGTCATTTATCGTGTGTTCTATTTAATGATGAATTGATCTGATATTCATACTGATTAACATCGATGGTAACTAAATGTATCTTTTGTGTTTTTAGTTTGTATACAAGCTATGTATGAAGTTTATATATATGGCTAATATTTTATGAAAAAGTACTAAAAACTATTGGTTTAATTGAGTTATATAAACGTTAGGAAGATAATTTAGCAATCAGTAATAGTGAGTCGATGACTAGGTTGTTTTATGACTGAGAATAATGGTTTTCAACAACATGTAGCTAAGGTTTATCGCGAACACCGTGGCGAGCGTATCGTACCTTTCGAATATCAGGGTAAGCGATATTGGTTGAAGCAAGTAGAGCATCTTGCAGGTGCGATGCGTTTATTAAAGCAAAACTCAACAGCTGCTTTACATAAAGAAATTGGTATATTAAATACGCTTAGTCATTTAGGTGCACCAGTGCCTGCGGTTGTCGATTATGGTGACGGTTACATGGTTGTCGAAGACGTTGGCAATACGATTAATTATCTGCTGGACCATACTAGCCAAGCTTTATGGCAACCCATTTTAAATGATGTCAGCGTAGCTTTAGCGAAACTGCACTCTATGCAGCTTGCTCATGGCCGTCCAGCTTTGCGTGATATCAGCTGGCAAGCCGGTGAGGTTAAATTTATTGATTTTGAGGCGAATCAACAGCATAAATCCGTTGTCTCACAACAAGTTCGAGATGTGTTGGTGTTTATCCATAGCTTATATCGCTATATTGGGCCTAATAACAGAATGATTAACCAAGCTATAGCTTGTTATCGTTTAGCTGGTGGTGAAGCGATATGGCAAAAAGCCAAACAATTTTTAGCTTCCTGGCAATGGTTATATTATTTCGCAAGACCTTTTCGGGATTTTGGCGGAAAAGATTTGAAGCCAGTGTATTGGGTATTATGGCATTTCAGGCAAGCGCCTTTAACACTGGCATAGTGGATGTTCTGTCTTTAACTACATTGGTATTTATACAAAAAAGCTTGCTTAAAACAACAAGCTTTTTTGTATGTAAGTCGACGGTGATATCGATATGCCGATATGGATTTTCTAGTTAAGATTTAGCGGCTAGGTCTTGATATAAGGTTTCAATCCATTTATCTGCCGAGATAAATTCCCAAGCCCAATTAGCATATTTTGCTGGCACGCCCTGTTTTTTGATGGTGGCTAAATCATGGCCCATTTCAATTTCACCACGCATCCAATTAATACTGTCATCAAGCATATGCTTGAATTTTAGCAGTGCATTTTTATCGGCTAACGCACCATGACCAGGTATTACCTTAGTTTTATTGTCTAAACGATCGAGGATAAGACTAACGTTTTCACGGTAGCCTGTTACAGAGCCTCCAGCAGCTAAATCAATGTATGGAAAGCGGTCTTTAAAGTATAAATCGCCCATGTGAATAATATTGGCCTTTTGCCACATGACGACACTGTCCCCATCGGTGTGGCCGGGCCCTAGATGGATAACTTCTAAAGTATCTTGATTAAAGTGAATTGAGATATTGTCTTCATAAGTGATAACGGGCAATGCTGACGCAGGAGTACTGCTATCGGCTTTGAGACGCTTGAGAACATTATGATGAGCCAAGATAGAGCCTGTTTGGCCGAAGTGGGCGTTTCCACCTGTATGGTCGCCATGGTAATGAGTGTTAACGATGTACTTAGGCAGACCAGGTTGAATGTCATTGAGTGCAGCGGTAATTTTATCGGCTAAAGGTGCAAATTGATCATCAACAATTAATATGCCGTCATCTCCTGCAGAAACCGCAATATTGCCTCCGGCCCCGATAAACATGTAAGTATTATTGTCTAGTTTTTTAGATTTAATCACCACATCGCTGAACTTATCATCAGCAATGGCTGATGTTTGAGCTAATACAAGCATAGCTAATGCACTGAGTCCGATGATGTGACGTTGAAATGTGAGTTTCATGACGCTCCCTCATTGCTGTAATAGCAATTATGTTATTGTTATTAATACTGCCTAGCGTAACAAGTTGATCACTTATGGCGCAATAATTTCTACTAAATTAACCTGAACTCGGGATAAGGGATGAACTTAGCTATTTAAAATCAGCATGTTAACCCAGTTCACTTTCAAGCTTGTCATTTGTTATGCTAATAAGGCGAATTGACGCGTCAATAGCTACCTATTGTAAGTCGATTCAACACAGTTAGCAGGACAAAGGGCTGTTTGAAAGGCGTTTATTATCCCGAGCTCAGGTTAAATTAACATCTGGTCTAATAAAACCGCGCTTCGTCAGTATGACGAAGCGCTAGCAGAACTGAAGTGCGGGACTATTTGGTCCAAGGCAACAGTTTTTGGGCAAATGTATTGGCTACCCCTAATCTAATTGCGGCTTTATGGCGCACGAGATATAGCGCTTGATAGCATAATGGTACCAAGTACAAACTGGTGACAGTTGAAAAGGTTAACCCACCAATAATTGCAATGGCCATTGGCGAATACGGCGGCCCACCACCGCCTATCTGAGTATCTCCCATGGCTAATGGCACTAATCCCAGCACTGTGGTTGCAACCGTCATTAATACCGGACGTAAACGAGTAATACACACGTTAATGATGGTATCACTTAGCTTATCCAAATCGGGTGTCATCTGATTAATTTGGTCTACCAGTACAATACCGTTATTAACCACAATGCCCATCAAAATAAGTATGCCAATCATCGACATTACCGACATTGGTGTACCTGTGAGCCACAATGCCCAGAACACGCCAGTAATTGAGAACATAATCGAAGTGATAATAGCAGTAGGTAGCAGCAGTGATTCAAATAACGCCGCCATGACGATATAAATCATTGCGATAGCCAAGATCATATTTACCGCCATGATGGACTGGTCTTCATCTTGGCGTTCAAAACCACCGCGTAACGAGTAACCGTACCCGTAAGGGAAGTTCACCGAGTCCATCACCTGAGTAATTTTAGTTTGCGCTTCTTCGGTTGTGAGATCTTCAAGATTTGCGCCAATGGATAAAGCCGTTTGGCGATTAAAATGACGAATAGTATCAAATCGAGGCACCACAGTTGCTTCAGCTAAACTGTCCAGGGTATAAACTCGGTCACCTTGGCGAATAATCGGCAGTTGCTTAAGCTTTTCTAAAGAGTTCTGCCAGCTTTTGTCGTAGGCCAGTTCGATGCGTAGTTCGCCGCTAGGATCATGGCGAAACGAACGTAACTGCGAACCTCTTAAGGCAATGGCAATGTTCGATGCTATATCGCTTAAGGTTAAATCCAGACGGGCAGCCATTTCTCGGTTGATCACCACCACCACTTCTTGTTGGGCGCCATTCACTTCCGAGCGCACATCGACTAAGCCTTCAATATTGTCGAGCAATGGCATCACTTGTTCACTGATGCGAATTAATTCCGTTGTTGAGCGCCCTGTTAAGGTTACACGAATGCCATTATTTTCATTGCCCCAACCAAATTGTGGCGTGGCAATCGAAAATTTAGGAAATCCTTCGCGGATCATTTTCTTTAACTCACCAATGTCTATAGGGATGTCTTTTTGCAATAAAATGGTTGATTGTGCATCTTGCGGGGCGTAGTAACTGTAAACCGCATCAATATAAAACTTGTCTTTATTGCTGTATAAATACGTTTCCATGCTATTAATCATGGCTTCGGTCACCGCTAGATTATGGCGACCTTCTAGCTGGTAATTAATGTATAAACGGTCATTACCTTCGCCATCTCCTTGATCTTGTTGCACCATACTTAATGGCAATGCTGTTGATACCAACAATGCCACTGCGATGACACCAGAACGTTTTGGTCGGGTTAATATCCACGTGAGGCTACGTTGATAAAAACGCCCTAAGCGATTGTTGTCATTAGCGGCCTGCACTTCAAAGTGAAAGTGGTTGAGCATCAGTGGGATTAATGTTTTCGCTACCAATAATGAAGCCGCTAGCGAGATACAAATGGCCACAGCAACATGTTCTAAAAAGATGGTCAGTTGCACTTTTACGCCGAAAATATTCGGTAAAAATACAATGGCGGTGGTTAATGTGCCTGCTAAAACCGCCAAAGAGACTTTTTCAACGCCAGTTAACACGGCTTGTTGGTTGGCTTTTATCTGACAAGTGTCGTCAATATGCCCAGCTTGTTTCTCTTGTAGCACGCTTTCGGTGACGACAACCGCATTATCAATCAACATGCCGACGGCTAATAACAATCCCATCATCGATAAAATATTTAAGCTGTAGCCTAAAAAGTACATACCAGCCAATGTCATACATAATGAAATCGGCACTGATGAGATAACTACTAAGGTCATTTTAAGATTGCGCAAAAACAGAAACAGCACCCCAAATGACAGTACCGCACCCATTAAGCCAGACAGTAATAAGTCTTTGAGTGAGGACTTAACGCCATAGGCTTGGTCTTCCATGATAAACAGTTTGATGCCATTAAATTGCTGATCTTGCTTAACCTGTTCGATAACGCTTAGTACACGGTCAGACACCTCAACTAAATTGGCACCAGATTCCTTAAATACATCAATACCCACCGCATATTTTTGATCTAAATGTCGGCCTTCAATTTTCTCGGGCAGGGCATAGCTCACCATCGCAATATCTTGCAGGCGAATACCCGGCACTATCACCAGATTATTGATATCGTCAAGGCTGGTAAATTCACCTTTTGGTGAGACTTGATACACCCTTGAGTTTTCTCTTAGGGTACCTGCACTGATGACAAAGTTTTCTGCCAGTAAACGCGATCGTAAATCGAGGCTATTAAGGCTTGATGCGACCAATTTATCGGCATCAAGTCGGATTTCAATCTGCTTTTGTTCAACGCCATAAAGGGTGACTTTTGATACGCCGTCAACGCGTTCAAGCGGTTTACGAAGCTGTTTGTCTAACAAATCAAATGCATTAGAGAGTTCGCGCTCGCTTGATATGCGAATGGTTAACACCGGCATATCGGCGGTTGAGAACTGTTGGATCATGACGCGCTCAACATCTTTTGGTAATAAATGCCTTACCGAGTCAATTTTCTCGCGCGCTTCTAGGCTTTTGGTGGCAACATCTTCACCCCATTTCATGTTGAGCTGAATAAACGCACCGTCTTGGGTTGAATCTGATCGCACCTCTTCTATGCCGCTCATGGTAGCAAGTGACTCTTCCAGCACTTTAGTGATGTCGCGTTCAACTTCTGCAGGGCTGGAGCCTTTGTACGGAACTTGCACCACAATTTGTGGAATATCAATTCCTGGAAACATTTCTAATGGCAGCATTCTACTGGCCGCCATGCCAAACAACATAATGGCCAAGAAAAACATGCAGGTGGTGACGGGGCGCTTTATCGCCAGTTGAGTTATGTTCATGCTGGCGTCTCCGCTGTATTAAACTCAACGTCACTTTGGGTATATTGTTTACGGTCAAATAGCGCATATAGAGCTGGAATAACTAACAATGTAAGCAAGGTTGACATGCTTAATCCGAAAATGACTGTAATGGCCATTGGCGCACGAACTTCACTGCCATCGCCAATGCCTATTGCCATTGGTAATAAACCTAAGGTAGTGGTTAGGGTTGTCATCATGATAGGACGTAAACGAGATTGCGCGGCATCATTAATCGCGGTCAGTTTATCAATACCTTCTTGGCGCAATTGATTAATACGGTCAACCAATACAATCGCATTGTTGACCACAATACCTGCTAGCATGATTAAGCCAATAAATACCACTACGCTCAAATGGGTCCCGGTAATGAATAAACCCACAATACTGCCGGCAACGGCCATCGGAACAGCGATTAAGATTAGCAGTGGATGCAACAATGATTCAAATTGGCTGGCCATTACTAAATACACTAGGAAGATAGCCAAAACGAGGGCTATTTTCAATGAGTCAAATGAGTGCTCCATTTCTTCATTTTGGCCGCCAAATCTGGCTTGAATAGAACTTGGTAGCTGCTGTTTAGCCAATATCTGCTGGGCTTCAATTACCGCTTCGCTTAAGTCACCGTAAGCCAAATTAGACGACACAATAGCGACTCGTTGTTGACTAATACGATTAATCGCTGAAGGACCAATTTGTAAATCGATAGTGGCAATAGCACTTAATGGAATAGGTTGGGCGCTATTGGGATTAATAATTAACGATTCAATGTCGCTGATTTGATCGCGTTCGCTTAATTCACTGCGCACCAAAATATCCACTTTACGATCACGTACTGTAAACTGGCTGGCAATAGTACCACCAACACGTTGAGCTATGCGGTTAGCAACTGTCGGAGCATCCATTCCCAGCGCGGCTAAACGGGCATGGTCAAAGCGAATACTGATCTCTGGTTGGCCATCACGTAAGGTAGTATTAATGTCACTAAAGCGGTCAGAATCAGACAAGGCATTAACCAGTTGGTCTGCACTTTGTTTGAGTTGAGCTAAATCATAACCCGATAGCTCAATTTCAAGCGGGGTTTTAAAGCTGAATAATTCAGGGTGTTCAATTTGAGCCTCTAGTTCAGGAATGTTTTTTGCTGTGTTACGCAATACCTGGCTAACCGCATTAAAGGCTAAAGGGTCTGCGAGTACCACTTGTAATCGGCCCCAGTTTTCACCACCTCTTGCAGTATCCGATGTCATTAACCCACCGCTACCGGCTTGACTATAGGCGTGTTTCACATCTTTACGGTCTTTAATCGACAGGGCTAGTTGTTGTAATACAGCATCAGTTTCACTGACTTCGGTGCCTGGTGGTAATAATACTTCGACATAAAATTCTCCTTGATTCATCGGCGGGATTAGCTCGACACCTAACTTAGGCAGCAAACTGCTTGACGCTAGGGTCACCAATAGTGCTAACACAATGGTTAACACTTGGTGGCGAAGAGCGTGATGTAATACACGGAAATAGATTGATTCGACTATGCGGTATAAGTAGTTAAAACCAGCGCAGATGGGTTTGAGCAACAGTCCAAATACACTACTTACAAAACGGCTAATGACAATAATTGCGGTTAACAATCCTGAAGGCAAATAGCTAAACAAGAGTTTAAATGGAAAGCTCAGCACAGCCAGTAAGTAATAGGCCACTTTTCCTTTTCGGCTAGTGGGTTTAGGTTTTTGGGCGACTTCAATAGGTTGCGGCAGGCTAGTAAAACCTTGACGTGATGCCAACATGGGAATGGCTGTTAAGGCAACAAATAATGAGGCGAGTAGGGCGAACGTGACTGTGAGCGCTTGGTCGGCAAATAAGGCTCCTGCAATGCCGTCTACAAACACTAAAGGGACAAATACCGCCAAAGTGGTGAGTGTTGAAGCAAAAATGGCGCCTGAGACTTCTTTACATCCTGTGACGGCAGCTTCAACTTTACTCATGCCTTGAGATTTATAACGGTCTATGTTTTCTAATACCACAATGGCATTGTCGACCAATAAACCAATCGCTAACGCAATACCACCTAACGACATAATGTTTAAGCTGATATTGGCAAAATACATCATGTTAAAGGTGGCAATAACCGAAAAGGGGATCGAGATAGAAATAATTAATGTGGCAATAATGTCCCGTAAAAACAGGTAAATTACCAGCATCGCCAGTAAGCTGCCAAATAACGCTGCCGATGTCACTTCATTGACTGCGCTTTCAATAAACTCAGATTGGTCGTAAATTACTTTTAACTTATTGTGTTCATTAGCTAGATTGATTTTTTCAAGTTCAGATCGTAGCTTTTGTGCAACAGCAACGGTATTGGCGTCACCTTCTTTGTATATGGCTAGTTCAATCGATTCTACTTCGCCGATGCGAGTAATATCACTGCGCTCTTTGTAGGCATCACTAATCACCGCAATATCAGATAATCTCACTAACGTTTGGCCATCGCGGTAGATAATCACTTGACCTAATTCATCTAATGAATTGAATTGATTTAAGGTTCTGACCAAGTATTCTTTATCACCCTGAATCACTTTACCTGCTGAAAGGTTGATATTTTCTTCGTTTATACGGCGCTTAACCTGGTCGGCATTAAGGTTCAATTGGCTTAGTTTTTGTTGATTTAATTCAATATGAACTTCTTGCTCTAACCCGCCTGATAGCCTTACGGCGGCAACACCGGATAAGGCTTCTAAACGTCGTTTTAACTCCTCATCTGCAAAGGTTCGCATTTGCTTTAACTGCTCCGCGTCTGCATTGGGTACAGAAAAAGCTAAGCGCATGATGGGATCAAGATTGGGGTTAAAACGCAGTAATAATGGCTTATTAATGTCTAAGGGCAGCTCGATAGTGTCGATTTTTTCACGCACTTCAAGGCTAGCCATGTCCATATTTGTGCCCCATTCAAACTCGAGCACAACATCAGACATGCCAGAACGTGAAATTGAACTTATTTTCCGCAGTCCTTTTACCACCCCAACCGCTTCTTCAATTGGTTTTGATACCAGCTGCTCAATTTCAACCGGAGCAGCACCGTCATAGGCTGTGCGTATGGTCACGCTGGGATAGCTTAAATCGGGTAACAGTTTTACCGCGAGGCGAGAAAATCCTACCATGCCAAAAAGCATCACAGCTAACATGAACATCCATACAGTGACGGGGCGTTTAACCGAAGTGTTAATTATTGACATTATCCCGCTCCGTTATCGAATAGCTGCGAAGCTAAGTGGGGTAATAATTTCCACTAATGATTGATCTTTGAGGTTCTGCTGGCCCCGGATGACAATTTGTTCGCCATCTTCAACACCCGATAAAATTTCAACCGTGTTATTTTCACGATATCCCAAGGTGACTTCACGTCGTTGTGCCTTGGTGTCTTTTATCACATATAAAGCTTGAGTGTTGTCTTGGTTGATTAATGCGTTATAAGGCACGGTAAGTACATCAAGATGGGTATCATATTTAAGCTCAACCCGAGTAAACATACCCGCTTTTAATGTAGCATCTTGATTTGGCACGGCTAATGTCACTTTAAACGTACCGCTTTGAGCATCCACTATTGGACTAATGCGCAGTACTTTTGCATCGATAATATGGGCAGCGCTACCTTGATGTTGTTGAATAATACTGGCTTGTTGACCAACTCGTAAACTTGCAAGCTGTTGTTCTGGTAAGTGTAATATGCCGTGAAGTTGGTCTTGATTGACAACATAAAATAACTCTTGGAACTCTTTGGCCATATTGCCCGTTTTAACATAACGTGCAGCAACGACACCATTAATAGGCGAGGTGATTTGGCTTTCTTTAACTTGCAGTTCTGCTAAGTCACGCTGTGCTTTAGCAGCTTGCAGGTTGAACTCGAGTTTGGCCATCTGATCCTGGCTAATAAACTCTTTGTTGTTCATTTTGTTTAAACGATTTAATTCTTGCTGAATAATCTGTACTTCGGCTTCTGAGCGATTGAAATCATAGCGTTGACGTTTGGCATCAATTACCGCAAGTATTTGCCCTTTGGTGACTCGATCGCCTTCTTCAACGTTAATCTTTTCGATTATCCCAGCTATTCGGCTCATCACATGAGACTCTTCCGGTGCCTCAAGTGTGGCGGTGGTGCTGTAAAAAGAAGATACATTGCCTGTAGTGACCAGTGCTGTTTCAACTGGGATAGCAAATTTTTCATCTTCTTTTGCTTGTTCTACTTCGCCGCTGCAACCACTTAATGCTGCAATACAAAGTAAAGGAATTGCCATTTTCTTCATGCTGATGAACCTATCCATGGGGTACCTGCTAATGTTATATTTTTTGAATTAAATGACGCTAATGTACTTATTGTTATTCTTAAGCGAGTTAACGTCACGTTATCACTTGTAACTAATGTTAATTAAATACAACAAAGCACTAACTGTGCCACTTTTTATAGTGTTTAAATAACAATGGTTTATAGTATTTTTAGTTAAGGGTTAGCGAAATTGACAATGTTAAGGTAGTGAAAATAATTAACATTTGGTGTGATTGGTTATTTATGTATTTTCGTGTTGTAGAAATAAACAGATTTATTGTTATCGATAAATGGAAAATAGTTTAAAAGGGAAGCGTAAATGAAAAAAACAACATGGTTAGGTACGATGGCATCAGTTTTATTATTGTCTTCATGCAGTATGCTGGTGAGCCAGCAGTCGGGAAAACAGTCTGTTTCGAGCAGCCTGATGGACTTTTTGTATCCTAATAAAGATGACCGTTCAGCACATAGCGCCGAAGTTCCATTGCTCACATTACCGGTAAAAGTCGGTATTGCCTTTGTACCGTCTACAGGCTTTCAAAAAGAGGCCGTCCATAGTAAGGACCAATATGAATTACTAGAAAAAGTGAAAGCGGCTTTTGTCCAATATGATTATATTGATCGCATTGAAGTTATTCCGAGTACTTATCTTGCTGGTGGTGATGGTTTTAACACATTAGAGCAAGTTGGGCGTTTATATGATGTCGACGTAATGGCCTTGGTGTCTTACGATCAAGTGACTCAGTCGGTAGAGAATAATGCCGCGTTATTGTATTGGACAATCGTGGGGATGTATGTGATTCCGGGCAATGAAAATACCGTACAAACATTTGTCGATACGGCAGTATTTGACATTAAAAGTAGGAAAATGCTCTTTAGAGCGCCAGGGATCAGTAAGCTTGAAAAACGCACTACTGCCATAGGTATTGATGAAACCTTAGCAGAAAAATCGATGCAAGGTTTTGATCTAGCGGTCACTGATATGACTAAAAACTTAGATGATGAGTTAGCTCGATTTAAGGTGAGAGTTAAAGAAGAGAAAATTGCCAAGGTGGAACATAGTAATAATTACAGCGGCGGAACAATTGATATTCGGTTTGGTTTACTATTATTGATAATGTTATTCATTAGATTAAGATTAAGTAAGGGTGTTGAACGCTAACCTCACTGGGGACTATGTTCAATTGACTATGCTTAAGTATCTATTTCCAATGAGCAGTGATTAATCGATGAGTCACGTTTTTCGGTTAATCATTTTTATACTGTTGTATTCAATTTAGTGTTAACGATATTATTTTCTGATTCGTTCGAAGCCTGTTTATATAATACTTTTATTTGTAAAGAAGACGTTTTTTTATCTTGAAAAGAACCTGTGTTTATTCATTAACGGACACAAAAAAGCGCCTTTCGGCGCTTTTTTAGTTTGGTTAATCAAAAGATTAACGCTTATCAACGCTCACAAAATCGCGCGCAGACTCACCAGTGTATAACTGACGTGGACGGCTGATTTTATGGCCTGGTTGATCTAACATTTCTTTCCAATGTGAAATCCAACCAACAGTACGTGACAGTGCAAATAACACTGTGAACATATCGTTAGGGATACCAATGGCTTTCATGATGATACCAGAGTAGAAATCAACGTTCGGGTATAGCTTCTTAGAGATGAAGTACTCATCTTCAAGTGCGATACGCTCAAGTTCCATTGCTACGTCTAATAATGGGTCAACCACTTTAAGTTCTTTAAGGACTTCATGACAGGTTTCACGCATCACTTTAGCACGTGGGTCGAAGTTCTTATAAACGCGATGGCCAAAGCCCATTAGGCGGAATGGATCGTTTTTGTCTTTCGCTCTCTCGATAAACTCAGGAATGCGGTCAACGCTGCCGATTTCTTCTAACATTTCTAAGCAAGCTTCGTTAGCACCACCATGAGCTGGGCCCCACAACGAAGCAATACCCGCTGCAATACATGCAAATGGGTTAGCGCCTGAAGAACCTGCTAAACGGACAGTAGATGTAGATGCATTTTGCTCATGATCAGCATGCAGTACAAAAATACGATCCATTGCTTTTTCTACAACAGGATTGACTTTGTACTCTTCACACGGAGTAGCAAACATCATCGACAAGAAGTTACCCGCATAACTTAAATCGTTACGTGGGTAAACAAAAGGTTGCCCCATTGAGTACTTGTAGCACATCGCTGCAATTGTCGGCATTTTCGACACTAAGCGGTAAGCTGCAATTTCACGATGCTTTGGATTGTTAACATCAAGAGAATCTTGATAGAAAGCAGATAATGCACCGGTTACACCACATAGCATTGCCATAGGGTGTGCGTCACGGCGGAAACCTCTGAAGAAGAATGCAATTTGCTCATGTACCATAGTGTGTTCTTTCACTGTGGCAACAAATTGTTCGTAATCAACTTTAGACGGTAATTCACCGTAAAGAAGCAAGTAGCATAAATCTAAATAGGTAGATTCAGTTGCAAGCTGGTCAATTGCATATCCACGATGCAACAAGATACCTTGTTCACCATCGATATATGTAATAGCAGACTCACAAGATGCAGTAGCTAAAAAGCCTGGATCGAAGGTGAAATACCCTTTTTTTCCAAGTGTACTGATGTCGATAACGTCAAAACCTTCAGTACCTTTCTTAATAGGTAGGTCGATTGAATCGTTTCCTGGTAACTCTAATTTGGCTATATTATCAGCCATACCCCGTTCTCCTTACTTCATTCTTCTATATGAGTGCGGCATGTTAAGCGGTCATTACTTTACAGTGGATCGGGATCACAGATCAATTTAAATAAGCGTTTAAATTTGTTAGACCATGGTATATGTTCGCTGAAAACCGCTCTGCGCTTGCATTAGAATAAAAAAATACTAAAAAAACTTATTTTGCATAATGTGAGGTTTGTATTTGACAATTCCCGCGAGTATACTTGCCTGCGTCCCTAAGGGCGACGAGCGTCACAGTTTAGAAATGATCAATTTACTCACTAAATAGTGGTTTCTCAACTGATTAGATGCTTGAGAGTAGTCTGTTTTTTGTTTAAAAAATGCTCTGCCTTGTGCAAGCTTTAGTGGTTAAGCAAAAAATAGATCATAAAAAAAATAATGCTCAATGGAGCTGAGTGAGCAGAACGTGAAAAAGCAAAGACCTGTCCATCTAGACCTGCAGACGATAAGCTTTCCTGCGACAGCTATCGCATCAATACTGCACCGTATTTCCGGTGTTATCATGCTATTTGCTATTGGTATCCTTCTTTGGTTGTTAAATTCGACTTTAACATCAGCAGATGGGTTCGCTAGCGTACAATCCTTGTTCGATGGTTTCGTGATGAAGTTCATCATTTGGGGCATTCTAACCGCGTTGGGTTATCATTTATTAGGTGGCATTCGTCATTTGATTATGGATGCCGGACATTGGGAAGAGTTAGCTTCGGGTGTCTCATCAGCTAAGGCTACGTTTGTGTTAGCAGTAGTCTTTTCAATCATAGCGGGGATTTGGGTATGGTAACAAATGCAGCAAGTTTTGGACGCAGTGGTGTTCATGACTATATTCTATTACGCGCAAGTGCAGTGATCCTCGCTTGTTATACTATTTTTTTAGTTGGCTTTATCGCGTGTAGTGCCCCGTTAACTTTCGAGATTTGGAATGGTTTGTTTGCTTCACTTCCAATGAAAGTCTTTACCCTAATAACCTTGATTGCTTTACTTATCCATGCGTGGATTGGTGTATGGCAAGTGTTGACTGATTATGTCAAACATACAGCGTTACGTGGTGTATTACAGTTTACCTTTGTGTTGATCGCTTTTAGTTATTTAGCGTCAGGCATTGTAATAGTGTGGGGTGTTTAAGTGAGTATTCCAGTACGCGAATTTGATGTAATCGTAATCGGCGCCGGCGGCGCGGGTATGCGAGCTGCATTACAGATTTCTAAAGAAGGTAAGAGCTGTGCGCTGTTATCTAAAGTATTCCCAACTCGTTCACATACCGTTTCTGCTCAAGGTGGCATCACTGTAGCATTAGGTAATGCGCACGAAGATCATTGGGAACAACACATGTACGACACGGTTAAAGGTTCTGATTTTATCGGCGACCAAGAAGCCATTGAGTTTATGTGTCAAACGGGTCCTGAAGCGATTATCGAACTTGAGCAAATGGGTTTACCTTTCTCTCGTTTCGAAGACGGCACTATCTATCAGCGTCCTTTTGGTGGTCAGTCGCGTAACTTTGGTGGTGAGCAAGCTGCTCGTACTGCTGCTGCAGCTGACCGTACAGGTCATGCATTGCTTCATTGTTTATACCAACAAAACGTTAAACATAAAACTGACGTTTATTCTGAGTGGTATGCCTTAGATTTGGTTAAAAACGAAGATGACGTAGTGGTGGGTTGTACTGCAATTGAAATTGAAACGGGCGAAATTGTTTATTTCAAAGCAAAAGCGACTATTTTAGCGACCGGTGGTGCAGGACGTATTTATGCATCAACCACTAATGCTCACATCAATACTGGTGACGGTGTTGGCATGGCGGCACGCGCTGGTGTTCAGTTACAAGACATGGAAATGTGGCAGTTCCACCCTACAGGTATTGCCGGTGCAGGTGTTTTGGTTACTGAAGGTTGTCGTGGTGAAGGTGGATATCTTCTAAACAAAGACGGCGAGCGTTTCATGGAACGTTATGCGCCAAACGCGAAAGATTTAGCATCTCGTGACGTGGTAGCACGTTCAATGATGACTGAAATTCGTGAAGGTCGTGGTTTAGACGGCCCTTTAGGTCCACATTGTTTGCTAAAACTTGATCATTTAGGTAAAGAAACCTTAGAAGCTCGTCTTCCTGGTGTGTGTGAATTATCACGTACCTTTGCTCATATTGATCCAGCTGATGGTCCAATTCCAGTGTTGCCAACTTGTCATTATATGATGGGCGGTTTACCGACTAAAGTAAGTGGTCAAGTTATTCGTATGAATGACGACGGCACTGAACAAGATGTATTAGGTTTATTTGCTGTTGGTGAGATTGCTTGTGTATCTGTACACGGTGCAAACCGTTTAGGTGGTAACTCTTTACTTGATTTAGTTGTGTTTGGACGTGCTGCTGGTCAGCATTTAGGTAAAGCGTTAGACGCTACACCTGATCCAAAAGCGGCTTCAGACGTAGAAATTAGTGCATCACTTGCTCGTCTTAATCGTTGGGAAAGCAACAAAGACGGCGAAGAACCTGCGGTTATCCGTAAAGATCTTCAATTGTGTATGCAGTTAAATTTCTCTGTTTTCCGCAGTGGAGATGCTATGGCTGAAGGTTTAGAACAGCTACAAGCAATTCAAAAGCGTCTTGAAAATGCTAAGTTATCTGATAATTCAACAGAATTTAATACTCAACGTATTGAGTGCTTAGAATTAGACAACTTAATGGCTACAGCGCTGGCAACTGCTTATGCAGCTAACTTCCGTACTGAAAGCCGTGGTGCGCATTCTCGTGAAGATTATTTAGACCGTGATGATGATAATTGGTTATGTCATAGTTTGTATAACCCAGTCACTCAAGGTATGAGCAAACGTGATGTCAACATGACACCTAAATTACGTGAAGCGTTTCCACCTGTAAAACGTACCTATTAGGCAGGAGTTGCAAAAGATGAAATTAACATTTGCATTGTATCGTTATAATCCTGATGTAGATACCAAGCCTTATATGAAGGATTACACCTTAGAAGTGCCTGATGGCACTGACATGATGGTGTTAGATGCGTTAATTAAACTGAAAGAACAAGACTCAACGCTTGCGTTCCGTCGTTCATGCCGTGAAGGTGTGTGTGGTTCTGACGGTGTTAACATGAATGGTAAAAACGGATTAGCGTGTATTACGCCATTATCTACCTTTAAAGGTAAGAAAATTGAAATCCGTCCTTTACCAGGCATGCCAGTAGTTCGTGATTTGGTTGTAGACTTAACTCAGTTCTACAAGCAATACGAAAAAATTAAGCCTTATCTGATTAATGACGAACAGGCTCCAGCTCGTGAACATTTACAATCACCTGAAGAGCGTGCTCATTTAGATGGTTTATATGAATGTATCATGTGTGCATGTTGTTCAACTGCTTGTCCATCTTTCTGGTGGAATCCGGATAAATTTATCGGGCCAAGTGGTTTATTACATGCATATCGTTTCTTAATTGATAGTCGTGATACGGCCACTGAAGAGCGTTTATCTGAACTAGATGATGCTTACAGTGTGTTCCGTTGTCATGGCATCATGAACTGTGTTGACGTTTGTCCTAAAGGATTAAACCCAACTAAAGCGATTGGTCACATTAAGTCCATGCTGCTTAAGCGAGCTGTTTAATGCACAAACCTGAGCAAAATAATTTGACTTATTAGCTCTGTTAAGAGTCATCTTCAATATTGGAGATGGCTCTTTTGTGTGTTTATGTAATACCTCCTGCTATTATCTTGTTACGATAATTTCAGTCTACGTGTGATGTAACTTACGTTACTCACTGTTATGTTTATGGCTAGCACGTGTATCAAGTTTGAAAGGAATAACAATGCACCAAGGCATCATGAAAGCCTGGCTCGAGTCGTCACATTTAAGTGGTTCGAACTCGACCTACGTAGAAGAGATGTATGAAGCCTATCAAGAAGATCCGCAATCAGTTACTCCTGATTGGCAGCTTGTTTTTGATAACCTCCCTCCGGTTAACGGTGCCTCAGTAGAAGTACCCGAAACTGCTCACTCTAAAGTTCGTGACTATTTCCGTAGTTTAGCTTTACAAGGTCGTTTAAAAAACGCTACTAGCGTCGGCGACCCAGAGTTAGATGCGAAGCAAGTTAAAGTCCTGCAACTGATCAATGCTCACCGTTTCCGTGGCCATCAAAATGCCAATTTAGATCCATTAGGATTGTGGAAGCGTGAAGCTGTTCAGGAATTGGATCCTGCTTACCACGGCTTAACCGTTGATGACATGCAACGTCAGTTTAATACTGGTTCATTCGCCCTCGGCGGTGAGACCATGAAGCTTGCTGATATTATTCATGCACTAAAGAGTACCTATTGTGGCTCGATAGGTGCTGAATACATGCACATTACTGATACCGATGAAAAGCGTTGGATCCAACAACGTCTTGAACCGACATTAGGTAAAGCCAAGTACGATAACAGCGTCAAAAAGCGTATTCTTGAAGGGTTGAATGCAGCCGAAGGTATCGAAAAATACCTTGGTGCTAAATTCCCTGGAGCTAAACGATTCTCTTTAGAAGGTGGTGATGCGCTCGTTCCGATGATGCGTGAAATCATTTACCGTGCAGGCGAAGCTGGAACTAAAGAAATTGTAGTCGGTATGGCTCACCGTGGTCGTTTAAACTTGCTCATAAACGTGCTGGGTAAACGTCCTGCTGAATTGTTTGATGAGTTTGCGGGTAAGCATGCGGACACTCACGGTTCTGGCGACGTAAAATATCACCAAGGTTTCTCATCTGATTTTGAAACGCCAGGTGGAAACGTTCATTTAGCATTAGCCTTTAACCCATCTCATTTAGAGATCGTTAATCCAGTGGTTATTGGTTCTGTACGTGCTCGTCAAGATCGTCGTGGTTGTAAAGATGGTCTGCAAGTTATGCCTATCACCATTCATGGTGATTCAGCTATAACTGGCCAAGGCATTGTGCAAGAGACGTTCAACATGTCTCAAACACGTGGTTTTACTATTGGTGGTAGTATTCGAATTGTGGTTAATAACCAAGTTGGTTTTACCACATCAAACCAAGCTGACACACGTTCAACCGAATACTGTACTGACATCGCTAAGATGGTTCAGGCACCGATTTTCCATGTCAATTCTGACGATCCTGAAGCCGTTGCGTTTATTTCTCAACTTGCAGTGGATTATCGTAATGAATTTAAACGTGATGTAGTGATTGATTTAGTGTGTTATCGCCGTCATGGCCATAACGAAGCTGATGAGCCTAGTGCTACTCAGCCGTTAATGTACGCTAAAATCAAAAAACACCCTACGCCACGTAAAATTTATGCTGATAAGTTGATAGCTGAAAACAGCATTCCTGCAGATGAAGTGACCGGACTGATTAACCATTATCGTGATGCATTAGATGCAGGTGATTGTGTGGTTAAAGAATGGCGTCCTATGACGTTGCATACAGTTGACTGGACACCTTATTTAAATCGCGAATGGGATGAAGAATACGCCGGTTCAATGTCGATGGAACGTCTGCAAAACTTAGCCAATAAGTTAGTTGATATTCCTGAAAATCATACGCTTCAATCTCGTGTTGCCAAAATTTGTGCTGATCGCACTGCGATGGCTAAAGGCGAGAAGTTATTGGACTGGGGTTTCGCTGAAACGTTAGCTTATGCTTCTATTCTTGAAGATAAAAAGCGTGTGCGCATTACGGGTCAAGACTCTGGTCGCGGCACGTTCTTCCATCGTCATGCTGTATTGCATAGCCAAAAAGACGGTTCTACCTATTTACCTTTGCGTAATGTGGCTGATGAACAAGGGCCAATTGATATTATTGACTCAGTATTATCAGAAGCATCAGTGTTGGCATTTGAATATGGTTACGCAACTGCAGAACCAGGTGGCTTGACCATTTGGGAAGCGCAGTTTGGTGACTTCGTTAACTGTGCCCAGGTAGTGATTGACCAATTCTTATCATCTGGTGAGCAAAAGTGGGGCCGTTTATGTGGTCTGACTATGTTGTTACCTCATGGTTATGAAGGTCAGGGACCTGAGCATTCAAGTGGCCGTTTAGAGCGTTTCTTGCAATTATGTGCTAACCACAACATGCAAGTGTGTGTGCCATCAACTCCGGCGCAGGTTTATCATATGTTGCGTCGCCAAGTTGTGCGTCCTATGCGTCGCCCGTTAGTGGTAATGTCACCTAAATCTTTGCTACGTCACCCATTAGCGGTGTCTACCTTAGAAGAACTTGCCGAAGGTACTTTCCAAAATATCATTGGCGAGATAGATACCTTAGATGCAAGTCAAGTTGACCGCGTTGTATTCTGTAGCGGTAAGGTGTATTTCGAGTTACTTGAAAAGCGTCGTAAAGAGAATGTGACCAACGTTGCCATTGTGCGAGTTGAGCAGCTGTATCCGTTCCCTGATGTGGAATTGCGTGCGGCGTTAGAAACATATCAACATGTTACTGATTTTGTTTGGTGTCAAGAAGAGCCGCAAAACCAAGGGGCATGGTACTGTAGTCAGCATCATTTCTGGGCTAATATTCCTGCAGGTGCTCAATTAACTTATGCCGGTCGTGAAGCTTCTGCTGCACCAGCATGTGGTTACCCTGGGTTGCATGTACAGCAGCAAGAATCATTAGTAAATAGCGCATTAAAACTGTCGTAATAGATAATTTATATAAGGGAAGCTTTCCATGAGTATCGAAATTAAGGTACCCGTATTACCAGAATCTGTTGCTGATGCAACTATTGCTACTTGGCATGTTAAACCTGGCGAACAGGTTACTCGTGATCAAAACTTAGTTGATATCGAGACAGACAAAGTTGTGTTAGAAGTGGTAGCACCAGAAGACGGTTCAATTTCTGAATTGTTATTCCAAGAAGGCGATACCGTTTTAGGTGAGCAAGTGATTGCTAATTTTGTCGCTGGTGTTGTGTCTGGCCAAGAAGTGACTAAAGCTGAAGCGTCAGGGCCTGCTGCCGTGGCAACAACCGAAGCTGCTTCTGATGAATCTAATGATGCATTAAGCCCATCTGTTCGTCGTGTGATTGCAGAACATAATCTTGATGCCAGTAAAATTAAAGGTTCTGGTGTGGGCGGACGTGTAACTAAGGATGATGTAGATGCATTCCTTAAGTCAGCTCCTGCTAAAGCCGCTGCACCAGCTGCTCCTGTGGCACCGTTAGAAGGTCGTAGTGAGAAGCGTGTACCAATGTCACGTCTTCGTAAAACTATCGCAAAACGTCTTTTAGAAGCGAAAAATTCAACGGCAATGTTAACTACGTTTAACGAAGTTAACATGAAGCCAATCATGGATATTCGTAAGCAGTACCAAGACATTTTCGAAAAACGCCATGGTATTCGTTTAGGCTTTATGTCTTTTTATATCAAAGCTGTGACAGAAGCGCTAAAACGTTTCCCAGAAGTTAACGCTTCTATTGATGGTGATGACATTGTTTATCATAACTATTTCGACATCAGCATCGCTGTATCAACGCCTCGTGGTCTGGTAACACCAGTACTACGTGACACTGATACCATGAACTTAGCTGAAATCGAAAAAGCAGTACGTGAATTAGCCATTAAAGGCCGTGACGGTAAATTATCGGTTGCAGACATGACTGGCGGTAACTTCACTGTGACTAACGGTGGTGTTTTCGGTTCACTCATGTCTACGCCAATTTTGAACCTGCCACAAAGCGCAATCTTAGGCATGCATGCCATTAAAGATCGCCCAATGGCAGTCAATGGTCAGGTTGAAATCCTGCCTATGATGTACCTAGCACTCTCTTACGACCACCGTATTGTTGATGGTCGTGAGTCAGTTGGCTTCTTAGTCGCGATTAAAGACTTCTTAGAAGATCCAACTCGTCTGCTACTTGATCTGTAAGTAGGTAGATAAACCCTCGTCGCTGGCTCATATTGAGCCAGTTGGATTTGATTAGAAGTATATGGATAGATCATCATGAATTTGCATGAGTATCAGGCAAAATCTTTATTTGCCGAATATGGTTTACCAGTCTCTGAAGGCTTTGCATGTGATACTGCTCAAGAAGCAGTAGAAGCAGCTGGTCACATTGGCGGAAACTTATGGGTTGTTAAGTGTCAAGTACACGCAGGCGGCCGTGGTAAAGCAGGTGGCGTTAAAGTTACCGGTAATAAAGACGAAATCAGAGCATTCGCTGAAAACTGGTTAGGTAAGAACTTAGTAACGTACCAGACTGACGCTAAAGGTCAGCCAGTTGCTAAAATTCTAGTTGAAAGCTGTACTGACATCGCTAACGAATTGTACCTAGGTGCAGTAGTTGACCGTAGCACTCGTCGCGTTGTGTTTATGGCGTCGACTGAAGGTGGTGTTGATATCGAAACTGTGGCTGAACATACGCCAGAGCTTATCCACACAGCTATCATTGATCCGTTAACAGGTCCTCAAGCTTTCCAAGCTCGTGATCTTGGCTTCAAGTTAGGTTTAAACCCAACACAAATGAAGCAGTTTACTAAGATCTTTATGGGTCTAGCGAACATGTTCAATGACCATGATTTTGCATTATTAGAAATCAATCCGCTTGTTATCACCACTGAAGGTAACCTTCATTGTTTAGATGGCAAAATTGGTATTGATGGCAACGCATTATTCCGTCAGCCTAAAATTAAAGCAATGCATGATCCATCACAAGATGATGCTCGTGAAGCGCATGCAGCTAAATTTGAATTAAACTATGTTGCTTTAGACGGTAACGTAGGTTGTATGGTTAACGGTGCCGGCCTAGCAATGGGTACAATGGACATCGTAAATCTACACGGCGGCAAGCCAGCTAACTTCTTAGACGTTGGCGGCGGAGCAACTAAAGAACGTGTTGCTGAAGCATTTAAGATCATTCTTTCTGACAGCAATGTTAAAGCAGTATTGGTTAACATCTTCGGTGGTATCGTGCGTTGCGATATGATCGCTGAAGGTATTATCGGTGCGGTTAAAGAAGTTGGCGTTAAAGTGCCAGTAGTTGTACGTCTTGAAGGTACTAACGCCGAATTAGGTCGTGAAGTATTGGCTAAGTCTGGTCTTGATATCATCGCGGCTACAAGTCTTACTGACGCGGCTGAGCAAGTTGTTAAAGCTGCGGGAGGCAAATAATGTCTGTTTTAATTAACAAAGATACCAAGGTAATCTGTCAAGGTTTCACTGGTGGTCAGGGTACTTTCCACTCTGAGCAGGCGATTGCTTATGGCACGCAAATGGTTGGTGGTGTTTCTCCTGGAAAAGGTGGTCAAACTCACCTAGGTCTTCCAGTGTTTAACACTGTTAAAGACGCTGTAGCAGCAACCGGTGCAACTGCAACTGTTATCTACGTACCAGCTCCTTTTTGTAAAGACGCTATCCTTGAAGCAATCGATGCAGGCCTTGAGCTAATCGTTTGTATTACTGAAGGCATCCCTACACTTGATATGCTTCAAGTGAAAGTGAAACTTGAAGAAACTGGCGTTCGCATGATCGGTCCTAACTGCCCAGGTGTTATCACTCCTGGTGAATGTAAGATTGGTATTATGCCTGGTCACATTCATTTACCTGGAAAAGTCGGTATTGTTTCTCGCTCTGGTACATTAACGTACGAAGCGGTTAAGCAAACTACTGATGAAGGTTTCGGCCAATCTACTTGTGTAGGTATCGGTGGCGACCCAATTCCTGGCACTAACTTCATCGACGTATTGGAAATGTTCCAAAACGATCCACAGACTGAAGCGATTGTTATGATCGGTGAAATCGGTGGTAATGCTGAAGAAGAAGCAGCTGCTTATATCAAAGCACACGTAACTAAGCCTGTTGTATCTTACATTGCTGGTGTTACTGCACCAGAAGGTAAGCGCATGGGCCATGCTGGCGCAATTATCGCTGGCGGTAAAGGTACTGCTGAAGATAAGTTTGCTGCTCTAGAAGCTGCTGGCGTTACGACTGTTCGCTCTTTAGCTGACATTGGTAAAGCACTGCGTATCAAAACAGGTTGGTAATTATACCTTCTTGATAAAAAGGCGCTTAGGCGCCTTTTTTATTGGTTTTTCTTCATTTTTTCAAGCGGTTATATTTAATAGTATTTTAATAGACAATCTGTTGCGATTCCTTTAATTCTTTGCAAGGTAATTATGGCCATCATCAGCATTATTTTCCCCTTAATTTTTATGGTGTTATTAGGCTATGTATTAACCCGAGTTGGATTCTTTAACAAAGAACACATTACTGGGATAAGCAGGTTCACTTTTTACGTCAGTATCCCGGCATTTCTATTTATCAATATGCTCGCAGCACCGTTGGCGCAAAGCATAGACCCATTTGCACTGCTAGCTTTTTATTTACCAGTGTTGTTAGTGTTTTCTATAGGTTACCGAATTAATCGCCTCTTTAGTCCAATAGCGCTGCAGGGGCGTGATGCCAGTGCGGTATTCGCGTTGGGTGCCAGTTATTCCAATACGGTATTGGTAGGTTTACCCATTATTATCGCTGCATTAGGCCCAGCAATGATTGGGCAGGTATTTATGATCATTACTTTTCATAGCGCCACCTTGTTTGCTCTGACTTTTGTCTTAGCGGCACGAGCGCAGCCTCAAGGTTTCTCGTGGCGACGGTTTGCTCGCTCTATGGTACTTAATCCGGTAGTAATGAGTATTGGACTAGGCATTTTGGCTAATGCGTTAAGTATTAACTTGGGACAACAATTAGATGATGGTTTAGCGCTATTAGCTAAGCCCGCTTTGGCGTGTGCATTGTTTGTGCTAGGTGCTAATTTAAGTTTTTATCGTATAGGTGAACATTGGCGTTTAGCCTTAATGGCTAGTTGTTTAAAAATTATTTTATTGCCAGCATTAGTTTATATTATGGCGCAGTTTGTATTTGAGCTAACCACATCAAGCACTGCGATGTTGGTGTTGCTCAGTGCTTCTCCGCTTGGCGTCAACGCTTATCTTATTGCCACTGAACTTAAACAGCATGAATCGACTTTGGGTAGCACAGTAGTATTATCGACCTTGTTATCAGTGTTTAGTTTTAGCCTATGGCTTACATTATTGATTTAAGTAAACTCTGAAAGCTTATGATAAATGTTAGCCAACAAACAAACCAGCAAATTTGCTGGTTTGTTTGTTGCTCACATACAGACTATTCGTCAGCGTGATCACAAGTATCATTGGTACAATGACCATAAAGGTACAAGCTATGGTGAGTCAGCTTGATGTTATGACGCATTGCAATTTCATCCTGGCGACGTTCAATCACGTCGTCAGAAAACTCAATCACTTTATCACAGGTTAAACACACTAAATGGTCATGGTGTTGTTGAGTCGACATTTCAAACACCGCTTTACCACTTTCAAAATGATGACGATTTAGAATGCCCGCATCATCGAACTGGTTTAATACTCTGTATACAGTTGCAAGGCCAATTTCCTCACCTATTTCGAGTAACTTCTTATATAAGTCTTCCGCACTGATATGCTGGTTATCTGGGGATTGCATCAGTTCTAGAATTTTAACTCGCGGCAGGGTTATTTTTAATCCGGCTTTTTTGAGTGCTTGATTTCCATCTGTCATTGCTAATCTCTTGATTGCAGAACCAATCGGTTCATCGGTGGATATTCTAATCATTATATGTCTTGAGTCTAAAAACATAAACCTCTTAAGCTGCTTTATCAACCTATATAGAGGATATTTAGTAAAACAGTCACTTAAGCTGATAGTATTTGTTATGGATCGCACAATAAGCTTACTTATACTAAGGGATTATTGTGCCTATTCTGTTATCCGATATCATTATCAAATCTATAACATGAATTTTATGTGAATTTTTAGACCGTCTAATGACAACATTTTGTAACCTGAGCACTTATTTTTGATATGGTATTAAAAGTCATTACATTTTATTTTACATCATCACAATAAAGGACAAACAATGTACCGGCAAATTGTAGTGCTGACCGGCGCAGGTATTTCAGCTGAGTCGGGTATGAGCACATTTAGAGATCAGCATGGCTTGTGGGAACAGCATCATATTGAAGATGTTGCCACCCCAGAAGGCTATGCAAGAGATATAGAATTAGTTGAGCGTTTTTATAATAGCCGCTGGCAACAATTACACAATGATGATGTCATTCCCAATGCAGCACATTTAGCACTAGCTAAACTTGAAACAAAATTTACGGGTGAATTGCTAGTAATAACCCAAAATGTTGATGATTTACACGAGCGTGCGGGTTCTAAACGATTACTGCATATGCACGGCGAATTAGCAAAAGGTCGATGCCCACAATCGCTACAAACCTTTGTATTACGTGAACCCTTCGGTGTTGATAATTGCTGCACCTGTTGCATACCCGGGAAACGCCTGCGGCCACATATTGTGTGGTTTGGTGAAATGCCTTTTGGTATGGACAGAATTCACGATGCCTTAGATCACTGTGACTTATTTATTGCGATTGGTACATCGGGTACGGTTTACCCTGCGGCAGGTTTTGTCGATAGTGCGAATCACCACGGTGCTCAAACCGTAGAGGTTAACCTTGATCCTGCAGACCGTCATAGCCAGTTTCAATATCATTTTACCGGTAAAGCGGGTGCTCTCTTACCTAAGTTAGTCGACGATATTCTAGCGGGTAAGGTGATTGGTAGTGAGTGAAGCATTATTAGAGCAAGCCGTTAGTGACGTGATGCCGACAAAGCTGGCGATTATTATGCGTGGTTTACCTGGCAGTGGTAAATCTTATTGGGTTGAACAATTTATTACTTCTCAAGGCATTGAGCAGGCGATTCATATCCGTCAGCATGGCCTGTTCTCTACAGACCGCTATTTTTATCAACAGGGGCAGTACCGCTTTAATCCGCAAAAAATCGGCCAATATCATCAGACTAATTTAACGGCTTTTATTCAGGCGTTGGCGCGTAAAGAACCGATAGTTATTTGTGATAATACTAATATCGCGAAATGGGAGTTTATGGCTTATGAAGCCGCTGCAAAAGCGTTAGGCTATCAAGTTAAAGTGGTATTGGTTGGGCAGCCAGGTAACGACCAACATCAACAGCTTTGTGTGCAACGAAATCAACATCAAGTTTCATTGGTGCATATTCAAAAAATGGCGCAGTTGTTTGAAGAGTAGTAACGTGGAAGTGATTTGTTAAATGGTTAAATGATAGTTACAGTATTTAAGTTGTGTGGCCATATTTCAGGACTGAGTAATAAAAATAGAAAAGGCGCATAAAGCGCCTTTTTTGCATTTAGTCCGCGAGTAATTACTTCGCAGCAACAGGTGTAGTTAGATCGATGCTATAAATCGCAAAGCCAGCTACAACATCAGCTGTTTTAGGTAACTTCACCATTTTACGTTGTTGATTATCAGCAACAAACTTGTCAGCAACATCGCTGTCTTGGGTTTCAAAACGAATGTCTAATGCAACAGTCGCATTATCAATAGTTTTAAAATCCCAGTTGTAATCAGCTGATGGATCAACCATAGCATCATATCCACCAGTCGCATTTGGTTGTGATTGCTCAGTAATATAAGCTGATAATGCATCACGGTTGGTATCTGGCAGTTCTAGCACTACGTGGTCAGAACCGGTACCCGCAAATGAACCACCAAAAGCACGGTAGTTATTTGAAGCCACAACAAACGACATCGCTGCTAATTCATCACCCGTAATAACCGTTCCGTCAGGTGCTGTGTATGCTAAGTCAACAATACGATTTGCATTAGCGTTAACGACAGCACAGCTTCGGTCAAACTTAGTGGGTTGAGTTACATCAATCTTGTAAGTTAGGCCATCAATAACGTCGAAGTTATAAGTTGGGTGACCTGCGCGATTAATCAAATTTTGTGGAGCACTGACGCTTGGGTCAATTTGATTAAACTGGTTGGCTGAACATTCTAACCAATCTTTTAGTTCCGCACCGGTAGCTTTAACTGCAACCATAGTATTTGGGTATAGGTATAAGTCAGCAGCGTTCTTATACGAAAGGTCGCCAGCATCAACTTGTACATATTGGCTTGCATCTCCTTCAGCATAACGTCCACCGGCTTTAAATGGTGCCGATGCTGACAAGATTGGCAAATCTTTTAGATCATCAGTAATTAATGTTTTAACACGCGCTATTTGAGCATTAGATACAATCTGAACCGTTGGATCATCTTGAACTAACGTTAAAAAGCTGTACATGTTAGCGGCAGCAACCCCAATGGGTTGGCTAACATATTCAATAGTACCATTGTGTTCAATTTCAATTGCATCACGTAAGCTAGCTTCACCTTCAACCAATGCTACTTTATTAGTATTGTCGTAAATTGGGCGTGCTTTAGCCGTTGATTCTTCATGAATTACGGTCCATTTTCCTTCTACTTGGCGTACAACTAAGTCAACGACACCTAAGTTATCACCCCAGCGGCCAGGCATTACGGCAGGAACGCCATTCAATAAACCTTTGTCTACGTCAGTATTGGGTAAGTCGCTGTAAGTTGCAGATGGGAATACAGAGTGGCTGTGACCAAAGAAAATTGCATCAATGCCATCGACGTTGGTTAATGCATAGGTTGCGTTTTCTGCCCATGGGTCGCCAGGATTTTCACTTGAACCAATACCTGAATGCGGAATGGCTAAAATAATATCAGCACCTTCTGCTTTCATTTGTGGCACAAATTTATTCGCCGCTTGAACAATGCCTAATACTTCAACTTTACCGTCTAAGTTAGCTCTATCCCATTGTAAAATTTGTGGTGGTACAAAGCCGATGTAACCAATTTTTATTGTATGTTCATTACCATCAACATCGGTAACGACTTTGTCTTTAATAATATACGGTGTGAACATGTTTTCACTGAATAATACATCATCCCAGCAACCATCTTTATCAGCACAAATTACGTTAGCATTAATATAAGGGAAGTTTGCACCGTCTAACGATTGCTCAAGGAATGATAATCCGTAGTTAAATTCGTGGTTACCAATGTTACCAACTTCATAATCAAGCGTATTCATCGCTTTGTAAACAGGGTGAGTATCGGTAAGCATGTTGCTTTCAGTTTTGAATTTATTAGCAATATAGTCGCCCATAGGGCTACCTTGTAATAAATCGCCATTATCGACCAGTACAGAGTTTGTGACTTCAGCACGTGCAGCATTAATTAGACTGGCAGTACGCACTAGGCCGATAGTCTTATCTTCTTTGCCTGAGTAATAGTTGTAATCCATCATATTAGTATGAAGATCTGTGGTTTCCATTACACGTAACTTAATATCAGCAACGACAATATTTTCTTGCTTGTCGTCATCTGAATTACAACCACCTAGCCCCAGTGCGGCAGCGATGACAACAGCAAGTATTTTTTTATTTAACATATTTTACTCTCTATATTTATTTGACCCCGAGGCGTATTTTTATTTTATGCCTCTTACGTAGTGTTAACGATCCTTAACTATTTTGATAATAAAATGAAAACACCGCGGAGATTATAAGCATAAGATATGAATAAATTGTGATGTAACGCTAAATTAATATGATTAATGAGTGCGTTCGTGCAATTAATAGGCGTAAAAGGTGATAAAAAGCCGACAAGCTATTAATACGTTTCATGTAAATTTTTTGTGTGTTTGATAAGGATTGATATTAATGGATGTAATATGAACTTGTTTTATGATTTGGTATGAATAGAATTTATACCTTTAAATACTTAGAGTCTGTTTACCAGGAAGTAAATATCCATATTAAATTTGGCAATATTAACAATGGCTGTCGAAGCCATTGTTAATATCATCATTCAATTTTTAATATTAAAGTTTTTCTTTTAATAAACCTCTGCTACGTAATAGCGGTTCAATACCTGCATCCTTACCTCTAAATTGTTTGTATAATTCCATCGGATCTGCACTGCCGCCTTTGGATAAAATACTATCACGGAATTTTTGAGCTGTTTTTGGATCAAAAATTCCATTTTCTTTAAACGCTTCGAAAGCATCAGCACCTAAAATATCAGACCAAAGGTAACTGTAGTATCCAGCCGAATAACCGCCTGCAAAAATATGCGAGAAGTATGTGCTGCGATAACGAGGGGCTATTTGGCTAATTAAGCCCATTTTATTTAATGAGGCCAATTCAAACTCTTTCGCATCGCGTAGTTTGCTATCTTTAAGAGAATGCCAATCTAAGTCTAAGTAAGTGGCAGCCATATATTCGACAGTGGCAAAACCTTGATTAAATTGGCTAGCGGCTTGAATTTTACTTATTAAAGATTGGGGGATAATTTCACCCGTTTGATAATGCTTTGCAAATTGTGATAATACTTCCGGCTGTGTCATCCAGTTTTCCATTACTTGGGATGGAAACTCAACGTAATCACTTGGTACGCTAGTACCGGATTGAGAACGGTAAGTCACATTAGAAAGTATGCCGTGCAATGCATGTCCAAATTCGTGAAACAGAGTACTGGCTTCGTCAAATGTCAGTAGTGCTGGCTCATTACCTGCTGGGCGAGGGAAGTTAAGTACGTTAACCACAATCGGCTTTGATTCTACTCCATTCATATTATATTGTTGACGGTATACGTTCATCCACGCGCCGCCTCGCTTACTTTGACGGACAAAATAGTCGCCCATAAATATAGCGAGCAAGCTACCGTCTTTATCATAGACTTCCCAGGTACGAACATCTGGGTGATACTTGGGCAAATCCGTACGTTCTTTGACAGTAATGCCATATAAACGATTAGCGGTATAGAATACCCCTTTCAAGGTACTCTCAAGTGAGAAATAGGGCTTAGTTTGCTGTTCATTGAAACTGTATTTAGCGACGCGAATTTTATCTGAATAATACCACCAATCCCATGCTTCAATGGTCAAATCGGTACCTTGGGTATCGACTAGCGCTTGCATGTCTGCCACTTCACTTTTAGCCTGCTTTAATGCAGCTGGCCACACTTTATCTAATAGAGCATAGACATTCTCTGGGGTCTTAGCAGTGCGAGATTCAAGTACAAAATGAGCATGAGATTGATATCCCATAAGCTGAGCTCGTTGTGAACGTATTGAGGCTATTTTGGCGAGAATCTTTTTATTATCGAATTCATTGTCATTATTTGCTTGAGCAAGGTAAGCCTTAAATAGGGTTTCACGCAGTTTTCGATTATCAGCGTAAGTCAAAAATGGGGTCATTGATGGGCGATGAGGAGTAAAAATCCATTTACCTGGATGACCCAGTTTTGTAGCTTTACGAGCTGCAGTGTCCACCACATCTTGTGGTAAACCGGAAAGGTCTTCTTGGTTGTCAATGATGAGTTGAAAGCCATTGGTTTCAGCTAATAAATTATCGCCAAAAGTAAGGCTTAACTTACTAATTTGTTCATTTAAACCTCGGAGGGTAATTTTATCTTCTGCTGATAAATTTGCTCCGCCTCGGGTGAATGATTTGTATGTATCTTCCAGTAATTTTGCCTGTGCAGTATTCAAGGACAAGCTATTACGTTGTTCATGTAAAGTTTTTACTCGTTGAAACAGCATTGGATTTAGGAAAATATCATCTTGTGATGACGATAGTTTAGGTGAAATCTGTTTGGATATAGCTTGTAACGCATCGTTAGTGTCTGCGCCCGCCAAATTAAAGAATACGTATGATACTCGGGTTAGTAAATCGCCCGAAAATTCCATTGCTTCAATCGTATTTTCAAAAGTTGGGGGCTGAGGATTATTTGCGATAGTACTAATTTGCTCTTGCAGCTCAGTCATTCCAGCTTCAAAGGCTGGGATATAATCATCGGTTGTAATATTGGCAAAATCAGGGATTTCAAAAAATGTACCGTAAGGTTTAAAAAACGGATTATCAGCATGTTGTTGTTCTATTTGTGCAGCTGTTAATGGCGTGGGGTCATTGGTCGTTTGGGATACGGTTGACATGGAGCAGGCATTTAGTGCAAATATTACCGCGATGCTGGCGAAAAGGGGTTTAAGGGGTATGCCCTTCATATCTTGTCCTCTTTTGTTTATTGTCTGAATAAGCGGGTTTTGATGAATTATTGGGTATGGATTGTTATATGTTGATATTAATTTTACACATTATTAACATAAGGTTTTTGATTTGTTTGTAACAAAAAAACCGAGCAATCACAATAATTGCTCGGTTTATGCTTTGGTTTATCATCAAAAAAATCGGTGGTTATCTTTCCACACTATTGATGCATGCAAATCACAGGATCATTATCTTTATGGTTTAATAATGACTTTAACTGTGGCATCAACGTCTGCTTCATCAATGTAGCCAATGGCATTTGGATTACTTGCAATTGCAGATTTCATCGCTGCAGCACCAGAAACCGCAGGTGGTGGAGTACCTTTACCGGTAAAGACTTGCTTAGACCAAAATGCTTTTAGTTGTGCATCAGACTTACCTGTAACAGCTTGATGAAACTCACTGCGAATAGGATTGCCTTCTTCTAATTCGTAAACGACGACCGAAGAGTTGCCTTTGCCTAAAAAAGCTTTTTTAACGTCATTAATTGAAATGTCTGCAGCAGCAGGATTACCAATAACAACTACAGCAGCGTTAGCGGAGGTAACAGCGGTTAAACTTAGTGCTAAAATAGTTAGTAACTTTTTCATTATCATACTCCTTAAAATACTGCGTCGAATTTAACGGTGTAAATCAAGGTGTCATCATAAGTAAACTTACCTGTTGATGTGTCGATGCTGTTGCCCGTGAATCCACCTGAAGTGTCACCAAAATCTTCAGCATAAGTGACATCAAATTTTATCGCGACGTTATCAATAGCATCCCAACGTAAACCAATACTGTAAGCCATGCGCTCAGCATTAAATGCAACCATTTGAATTGCAGTCGCTGTTGATAGTGGCAGACGCTCATCATTATCTTGAGTCTTCATGTATGCAACTGTAGCGTAAGGTGTGAATTCCTTAATACGGTAGCCCAGCGTTAAGTAACCAGAATCAGTGTCAGGGTAAGCGTTATCAATTTCTGAGCGAGTCCATTCAGTAATAGCAATCACTTCACCATTGTCGTAACTTGCACCCACCCCAACGAATGAACCTTTCTCATCATTAAGTTCTAATACGGTATAGTTAGCTTGAGTATTTACACCTGCGGCTAAAGGCACTGTTACTTCTGAGACAATTGGACCATCTAATTTGGCTTGTGCATATACAGCACGTAAAGTCCAAATTTCATCAGTCCAACTTACGTTAGCACCCATAAGGTTGCTTAATTCAACCGCTGAGTTTTTAACGTCGGACTCACCACCAAATGCTTGCATTGTTAGTGTTGAGTCATCGTATTCCACATCATAAGAAACACCTGCACCAGTGTAAGATGAAAACGGGATGGTACCGTATACTTCTTGTGGTGGGCGCGCGAAAGGCTGTGCATATCCAACATCTAAGTAATCAGAGTACATAAATAAAGGCACACGCAGTTTACCGCCACGAATCTTAACGCCGTTGTCAAAGCGATGGGATAAATAGGCCCATTCAGCTTCAACTTCCCAGTCGTATTTACCGCGCATCATTAGCTGTAATACTGCTTGAGTATTGTCAGAAATGTTAAATGTCCCTTGTAGACCTAATTTACTGTCTTCGCTAAAGTTAGCACTCGAATCAGCATTATTGTAGCCAGCATCATTATCAGAGCTGATATAGGCTCCGCTAATAAACCCGTTAAATTGGACCTTGTCGGCTAGGCTTGCATTTTGCTGCGCCTGCAACGTTTGTACCTGCTGCTCTAGTTTGGCAATTTTAGCATCAGCGGCTTCATCTGCCACTGCTAAACTTGGGACTATCGCCATTGATATCGCAACGGATAATATTTTTAAATTAAATTGCATGGTGTTACTCCTTGATCATCACTCATATGCCCTTTGGGCTTATATTTTTGGTTTTTTGGTACTGCATTTACAATCAATCTCATACCTTAAATTGACTGGTAATAGATTGAAGTCTTTCACTTACATTTTGAATATCGACACTAATACCGCCCATATCCGCAGTCGTTACTCTGACTTTTTGTGAACCGACTTCCATTTCAGTTACATATTGCTGGATCAACACTGAAGTTGTATGTTGCTCCTCGGTAGCAGCCGCAATTTGGTCATTAACTTCTGATATTGCACTTACTTTTTCTGTAATACGCTGTAACGCTTCACCGGCTAAAGAGGCTGATTTAACCCCTATTGCAGCAGTGTTAATACCACGAGCCATCGCGTCAACGGCTTGCTTAGAGGTTGAGCGTAATTCTTGTAGCACTTGTTGGATTTCTTGAGTTGAGGTTTGTGTTCTAGAGGCCAATGTTCTGACTTCATCGGCAACTACTGCAAACCCACGCCCATGTTCACCAGCACGCGCTGCTTCAATAGCAGCGTTAAGGGCCAGTAAATTTGTCTGATCTGCAATACTTCTGATTGTGTCTAATATGTCATTAACGTTGTGGGTATATGCGTCTAATTGATTAACGACAGCCGCAGTTTGCTGTACTTCTTCAGCCAGGGTATTAATAGTAATAATGGCTTCATTAACAATGATCCCGCCTTGTTTTGCTTCAGTGTTGGCATTTTCTGCTTCAAGTGCCGCACTTGAGGCGTACTCAGCAATATGAGTGACACTGACAAACATTTCTTTCATTGCCTGCGATATCTGCTCAATGGCTTCATTTTGTTGCTGCACATTGAGTTCACTGTATTGACTACCACTGAGTAACGTTGCAGCTACTTCGGTTAAATGTTCAGTGGTATTCTTTGTATCGGCAATAGAAGATTGAAGTTTAGACACAAATTGATTAAACCAGTAAACCAACTGAGCAATTTCATCTTTACCTGCATAGTGGATCTGCGACCGAAGATCGCCTTCACCCTCAGAAATATTGCGCAAAGACTGAGTCACATTGTCTATGGTATTAATAATGGAGCGATTAACGAGTAGCCCCATAATCACCATTAGCAACGTCGCAATAACACCTATGAGTAAAACGCTATTTTCTGCCTGGTTTGAGCTCGTAATAGTTGCTTGAATACTCTGTTGAAATTGTTCAGATAAAATCGATTTCTTTTCAGAAAATTGTTCAACCAATAATTGATATCGTTTAGCATTTTCCGCCGCCTGACGTTGAATTTTACTAAAGTCGACATCATCTTTAATAAACTCAGCAGCTAAACTGCGAGCATTATTATAGTAGAGGTTTACGTCCTTATTAAGTTGTCGAGTTACATTGGTTTCTTGGGGCTGTAAATCGACGAGCTGACGTAAGTTAGCTGATATTTGCAACACCATAGTATTGGCAACATCTAGTGCATCTTCTTCGCCTGTTGTAATAGCCGATTGGATCGTTTGATCTAATTGTAATATTAAGCCTTGATTCACCGTAGCAAGATTTAACGCAGGATAAAGTTGATTCTGAAGCTGAGGGATCCCCACGAATTTAATAGGATGCTTGTGGGTCCCTTACTAAATTTTGAAGCATCTTAATTGCTGACATCCAATGCCATTTCAACAGCTTCAAATTCTTATCCTTGTAGGCTCTCAAG
>NZ_JACJEU010000013.1:0-122781 GCF_014164215.1 Shewanella sp. SG44-2 | reverse complement strand
ACCGCTCTTATCGCTCTTATCGTTCTTATCGTTTGCAGACGCATCGTTAATGCTCACTGCAACTATCAACGTTAATACTAACGCACCCATCACACCGAACAGTAGTTCGACAAACCAATGTGATGATTGAAACTGCTTGATGTGTGGTTGCGACTTGTCGCCGTTATGTAAGGTTTTCATCTACCATCCTCCAAAGCAAGGTCCACCGTTGTGATGCGAGAGCTAATAATGAGTAATACGGGAAATAAGCAACTCCAGATCAATACCAATATAAGTCCACTCCAAACCTCGCCTAAAGGCAGCATAACGGCATCAAACTTAGCTCCAGCGAGATAACTTAAACAACCAAAAATACCGCCTAATAAGGCTTGTAACAACAGAGGAAACTTTCTAAATAAGGCTAAGCTGTAATCCAAACAAAGCGCAAAGTAGAGCCACAACAATCCCAACCAGTAAGGCATATTGTCGAACTTAAATACGCCAAACCACACCAATAGACTGTCAACCGTTATGCCAATCGCACCACAGACACACATTACCAGCGCATCATGACGAACTGATTTTGATAACAAAAAATGGCAAATGAGCAATAAAATAGACAACAAGATAAGTTGGTTGTGCGCTAGCACTCCGGCCCACCAAACCAATTGGAAGCACACTGCGTTGATTAATATAACTAGTTTTGACGGGAGACAATGAGTAGACATAACACCTCGCACAAACAGGAGGAGACGTCCCGGTAACTCATTACCGGGGAATATAATCACTACAGAGCTGAGAAACGATATTATTTTGGGCGATATTGAGGTCGAACAGCAACAAGGTGAACCGTGCTAGTAGTGCGCTCTAAAAAGCCACCTTCGCAGTAGCTCAAATAAAATTTCCACATCCGGATAAAATCATCACCGTAGTTTAAGGCTTTTATTTTATCGTAGGCTGCATCAAAGTTTTCATGCCAGTGCTTTAAGGTACGCGCATAGTCCTTACCCATGTCATCAATAGACCAGGTTACCATGTCGGTTTTCTTGGCAATATGTTTGGTCATTTCACTCACCGACGGTAAACAACCTCCAGGGAAAATGTAACGTTGAATAAAGTCGACGCTCTTGCGGTAGCTGTTGTAACGTTGATCAGCAATGGTAATAGCTTGAATAAGCATGCGACCACTGGGCTTAAGCAGATGCTGTAGTTTTTCAAAAAAGCCTGCTAAATATTCATGCCCCACGGCTTCGATCATCTCAATTGAAACAACGCGATCATATTCACCAGTCAGTAATCGATAATCTTGTTTTAGTAAAGTAATCTGCTCTTCAAGCCCTTCTTGCTTAACGCGATCTTGCGCATAATCGAACTGGGCATCAGAAATGGTAGTGGTAGTCACATGTACGCCATAATGTTTTGCTGCATAAATGGCCAACGCGCCCCAACCAGTACCAACCTCAAGCAAGGTTTGACCTGGAGTTAACTCTAAACGCTCGCAAATGGTATGCAATTTATGTAATTGCGCTTCATTCAAGCTGCTGTCATCTGCCGGATAAAGTGCACTTGAATACATCATTTCTGGGTCAAGAAACTCCTTGTACATGTCATTACCTAAGTCGTAATGAGCCAGAATGTTGCGTTTTGAACCCGTTTCAGAATTACGGTTAAAGACATGCTTAAAACGATTAATGCCGTTGCTCAACCATGAAAAATAACGTTCAATATTGTCTAGTAATGCTAAATTTTGGGCAAAAACCTGCACCACTTTAGTTAAGTCTGGGCTACACCAATGGCCTTGAATATAAGCTTCGCCAGCCCCAATTGAACCACCAAACACCACTTGACGATAAAAGTTGGCATGCTGAACTTGCATAGTTGCGTGAACTTCGCTTTTAGGATCGCCAAACTCTGATGTTTGATTACCATCGACAATGGTTAAATGACCTTCTGCAAGATGTGCTAATGCACGAAGAAGAATTTTCCTTGCTAGGCTGTCAGACAAACTCGCTTGAGTCATGCTGCTTTCTGTCGCCGTATTTTCCATGTCATCTCTCCAGTTCATACACTGTCTAATTCGTTCGCTTTATTGGCGTAATTACAGACTAATACGTGATAAGCATCTATTTGGTTTACATTTTGTAAAATTAGTTAGCTTTAATGGTTTGCTTGCTTACAAAAGGGATTCGTTTAAAAAATAGCTTCATTGCTTGCCAATAAATACCCAGCATAATTTTGCTGGTCATCAAGGGATAATTCAGCATAAATCGGCGTATAGAACTCGAATTTATAGATTGGCGCTTTAACACTAAACCGGCATCAAATAATTTATCGTTATTGGCATTTCGATTTTCAATGGTCACTTTCAAGTGTTTAGCCGGAGGCGTAATACGCCACAAGTAATGCATGTCTAAATTCATAAACGGAGATACATGAAAGACTTTGTCTGTTTGAGCGGTATTCGCAATATCAACCAGATAACAATGGCGCTCATTCCAAGGAGTATTACTGACCTCGGCAAGCATATAAACCATGTCATTTTGATGATAACAAAAGTAAAAATTGACCGGGCTGAAATAAAAACCAAAATGGCGTATCTGCCCAGAAAATATAACTTTATCGCATGTTTGCGTGGCACCCAAATGCTTTATCGTTGCCAACACGCGTTGCTTTAAAGCGGCGGCATCATCCCCTCGGCTCGCCGAGCTCAACATAAGTTGATCACCAAATTGCTTCTTGAGAGAATTAAGGTAATCGCTAGGATTAAATTTAAGCGGGGTAAACTTGTCTGTGGAAAACAATTTACTGACCGCCGTTAATGCCGGCAGTTCATCTAAATCAATTGCCATCATCGCAATGTTATAACCAAAACTGTGCAACTTAGGCGTATGACGGCGATGGTTTATCTTGCCGCAATAAATGCCACTGTTTAATTGATCATGTTCCATTATCGATGTGGTTTGACTCATAGACTTATCCCAAACAGATCGCATACTTCAACTGCGCTACGAACGCCGTCTTCATGAAATCCATTGTGCCAGTAAGCACCAGCAAAATAGGTATTATGTTTACCATTAATGAGTGATTTTTTCGCTTGCGACTTCATGCTGGCATCATTAAATACTGGGTGAGCATAATTAAACTTTCGCAAAATTTTACTTTCATCAATGGATGCAGTTTGATTTAACGTGACACAAAATGTAGGTGCACTGCTCGGTAAACACTGCAAAATATTCATATTGTACGTCACGCTAGCCGGACGCTGAGCAATATCTTGCTGATTGATGCCATCTAAACGATAGTTCCAACTTGCCCATGCCGCTTTTCGCTTAGGCAATAGATTAATATCTGTGTGCAGCACCACTTCATTATTTTGATATTCCATTGCGCCTAAGACGTCTATCTCATCTTGAGTCGCGTCGGTTAACATGGCCAGAGCTTGATCGCTATGGCAACTCAACACCACATCGTCAAAGTGCTGCCATTCGCCGTTGGCAACCTGAACATACACACCATCATCGCTACGTTTAATACCACTCACGGGTGAATTAAGCTGGATACGATCTTTAAACGGTGCGGTTAAGGCTGGAATATAACTGCGCGATCCACCTTTAAGTACATACCATTGCGGGCGATCATTAATATTTAATAAACCATGATGCTGGAAAAAACGAATAAAGAATCGCAATGAAAAGCCGCGCATATCATCAATACTGGCAGACCAAATTGCCGCGCCCATAGGCAAAATGTAATGCTCACAGAAAAAAGCCGAGAAACCTTGTTGATCAAGATACTCACCGAGTGAAGACGTTGGGTATTTGTCGGCCTCATAAATAACTTTACAACCATTGTTGAAACGAACAATTTCACCTAAAAACCGGTAAAAACTTGGGCGTAACAAATTACGACGTTGGGCAAATAAGCTCCACAAATTATGGCCGTTATATTCAAGCCCTGTGAGTGCATTATTAACACTAAAACTCATTTCAGTCGGTAAAGACTTAATATTAAGTTGTGCCATTAATGTTTCAAATAGCGGATAAGTCCGGTCATTAAACACAATAAAACCAGAGTCAATTGCATATTGCTGCCCAGCCACTTCCACATCAATGGTCGCTGTGTGACCACCAATATAATCATTAGCTTCAAACACGGTAACCGTGTGTTCACGGCTTAATAGGTGGGCACACGTTAACCCCGAAATTCCAGTACCAATTACAGCAATATTTTTCATTTAGTTAATCCTTGACGCTAATACTTGTTCTTGTTGTGAATTGACTTGGGTTTACTATTTAGGTGCCAGCAAAAATACTAATAACTTTTCTGGCAATAAAGAGGCTAATTTGAGTAACCAAGTAAATTTAGTTGGAAAATGGATTTCACGGCGTTGGCGCTGCATACCATTATAAATAGCCTGAGCCGCTTGCTGAGCTGTAATTTGCATTGGCATAGCAAAGTCATTTTTAGCTGTTAAAGGGGTTTTAACAAACCCCGGACAAATCACGCTAACCCCAATACCATGTTGTGCAAGGTCAACACGTAAACTACGGCCTAAATAACCAATAGCGGCTTTTGATGAACCATAGGCTTCGGCACGCGGGAACGGTAAATAAGTGGCACTTGAACTCATTAACCCCAGTTGTGCACCACGGCTCAGTAAAGGTAAAAAATGTTCCAGACAATACCCCATCGCAACCACATTGGTATTGATGACTCTGGCAAATAGCGCTGAGTCAAAATGCAATGCATCGTCAATGTATTCACAGCTGCCAGCATTAAGTATCACCTGCTGTAACTGCCAGTGATTATCGTGTAATAGCTGCTTAAGCTTGGTTGCGGCGGCTTGCACCTGAGTGCTGTCGGTAATATCAAACGCTAGCGGAGTGGCGCCAGTTATGGCTTGCAAGGCTTGGGCATTTCGACCACAAGCTATAACGACAAAGCCTTTAGCGAGGTAATGCTGCGCTAAAGCTAAACCAATGCCAGAACTAGCACCGGTAATTAATACCGCTGTTGTATTTGCGGAAACGGTTGCCATTACTTAGTCACCCTATTTTTAAGTAAGCCAATCAAGCCACCTAAAAACGGCACTTGTTCGTACAGCATTTGGCCTAGATCAAAATAGTCTCTGTGGGAAAAAATCTTATCGGAAAATTTAAGTTGCGACATGCCTTCAACATTAATCAGCTGGCCTTTACTTAATTTAGGGTGTGAATAGCTCATGGTCCAATACAATGCTGCTTGTTGCTTATCAGCACTGATCACCACTTCTTTAATATCAAACTCAATGTGAGTGACATTTTGATACATGTTGGCAAAGTAATCGGTTAATGCTTCGATTCCCTCAACATGATGCATGGGATCTCTAAAGCAAATATCATCCCGGTAAACTTGGCGCAGTAAAAATAGATTATCTTTATTAAGCTGTTGATACATATTAATAAAAGCATCAACAATAATTGGATGACCATCAACGGACGCAGAGCGGTCAGCATTTAATGATTCGGATTGAGTATCAACTGTCGACTGTGCACCTTGCATTAACAGACTCCTATTACGCTACCAAGAAAGAATACACGCAACCTAGATATAACAATGCCTTATATGACAATAAGATAAAAGTATTTCATGGCCGTGAAGTAAATAAAAACTCATTAAGTATTTATACGAGATAGCACAGGAAGTAGATCACACTTTAAAAGAACCACAAAGCAAAACGCCTAAGCATGGCTTAGGCGTTAGTTGTGTTTATAAATTGAAACTGTTCTTTAGTAACCCTTTTTGGCTACCGGCTGCCAGTGCTTATCAACTTCTTGTTTAATAAAAGCTTGTTTGGCTTTAATGGCGTCGGCTTCAATAAAGCCAATAGCGGCGTGGGCTTTTTCTTTGGTACTGTAATCTGGGTACTCAACCTTGGTCACTGACATTTGACTCAATATGCGGGCTAATGCTTCACGGGCATAAGTAACCTGTTCAGTCGATTTATCCAGTAACTCAATCCCTTCTTTAGGATTATGAGCGTACATTCCATGCGATGCTGTGGCAAAATCCCAGCGCCATTGTGAATGACGAATAGCCATAATCGCATCATTCATTTGCGGCCATGTGGCTCCTGCATCCCAAGCCGCTTTGGCTTCGTAATGCGCTTTAATCAGCAATGACTCTACATTACGAGATTTAGCATCAATATTAGCTTTGGTTTTATCAAGCTTTTTGGTGATGGCTGCTTTACTGCTATGGCAACTTGTACAAGCGCGATCAAAATTGTCTAATGCGCCAGCAACCTTGTGGTCAGTAAATGTAGCGCCTTTTTCATCTGTCGCAGCTGGCATATGACAGGTTATACACGTCACACCTTGCTTAGCGTGAGCCGAACGACTCCAATGCTCAAACTCTGGATGACGCGCTTTTAATATTGGGGTTTTAGAGATTGGGTGGATCCATTCGTAAAAGCGACGAGTGTCGTAATACTTTTCAATTTCATCAGCAGTGCTACCAAAAATCCATGGAATATTAACTTTGTTATTATTTTCAGGCTGGAAATAATAACTCACATGACATTGACCACAAACCTGAGCGCCTTGCATGCTGCGGTCTTGCTTATCAAAAGGCAGTTTGATTTTCTCCATCGCATTTTGAGCATGAGGGCGTGGTAATGCGAGTTTAGCACTGCCATCAACATGACAATCACTACAGTAAACAACGGATTTGATTTCACGGCCTAAATCGACAAAATTGGCACCTGAAAAACCTTGAATACCCATTTCTTTAATCAATCTTGGTGCATCGGGTGTTTTACAGGTCCAACAACTGGCAGATAAACCTTTATCACCTTCAGCTATTGCAACACCAGTACGCAAGGTATGTGTCACGTCAGCCACAGCAAACTGATGTCCGCGAGGGCTATGATATTCTTTCGCAAATGATGAACCCGCCCATAAAATGATATTGGCAGGATATTGCGCCAGTATATCGTCTCGTTCAACTTGCTCTTCTGTTGCTTGCCAAGAGTCATATTGTTGTGGAAACTTTAGTTGATTAGGATCCATTTCAGCACTTTGAAGCGACCAAGACGTTAGGCTCAGCAATGCCATTGCGCTAATAATAATGCTTAACCCTACCTTGCTTCGCATTGGCCGAGTCGCTTTCATTATCACATCGATAAGTAGATCCATCATATTACTAACCTTTCTCCAATCTCTTAATTTACAGCGCTACATTGTTCGATAAGTCTGTAGCACTACTTTTGCACTGTTTAGTGTAGTTAACTGTTTAGTTAGTTAACTTTAGTTACTAATTTAGTTGGTATTATCCTGGACGGCCATCAAGACGTGGTCGTAGTAAAATCGGCGCGTAAAACCACACAAATAAACCAAAACCGACAAACCAACATGCTCCAGCTGCCCATAACCAAATTTGGGTGTACTCAGGCATCAACAAAGGCATTCCTGCACGTAAAACAGCAGCGAGAGGCAAACATAAAAATGCCCACATCATGTTGGGGCCTTGATAGATATTTCGACTAGTATGCCCAAGTGAAACGCGAGAAATCATTGATAAACATAATGATGCGATGCCGCCAATAGCAAATAAATGCAATAAGGTACGATAGGCATATTCGTTATCAATGTTGATTGCCATTAATAACAATGTGATTGGCAACGATAGATACGAAATATGCAATGACCACAGCATCGGCTCTTTTAGGGTTTTATGTGCTTGCCAACGAGCAAAACGGACTAAATGCAATATGCCTGCTACTGCTAAAAGTGCTTGTTCAACTCCTTTTGGAAACCAGTGACTTATTGCTTGAATAAACAGTAAACCCATCGCTAATAATAATGCATTTTCTAACACATTAATGGGATCAGGCTTGGGTTGTTGAATTTTCATTGCGGTAAAAAATGGGATCACTCGACCGCCAACAATGGTAATAACCATGGCTAGCCACCAAATCATTCCTTGCCATAATTGGGTTGATAATGAAAAGTTACGTTCGGACAAGGCGTAATAACTGGCTAAATTAACCAACAATGCGACCACCAGCATGATAGGAAAACCTATATTGCGCCATTGTTTAACCGGATAAATACAACGCCACAATGCTAACGCACTTAACCCTAAAAATAAGCTGTCAAATATTGCAGGTAGTATCAAAGGGATGTTCATTGGTAATAGCAACATTAAGCGGGCAATGAGCCAACAACCAAAGGTGACCATTAACGCGCGTCCCGTAATGGTGGGTTGATTGGTCCACGCTTGTACTGCTGTGAGTAAAAAACCGCACACAATAGCCATAGCGAAACCAAATAACATTTCGTGAGGATGCCACCATAGCGGCACAACATTGGCCCAAAATTCGCTGTTAAATAAGCTATATTGCGGAGTAAACCAGCCCATTAACCACAACGGAATGTATAACGCTGCGACACTCGCCCCACCCAAAAAAAACGGTCTAAAACCCAAACGCCATATTGCAGGAGTTTTATCAATTTCAGCAGGATCATCAATATTCAGCATAAGCAGTGCACTCACTTAGTGGATTAACATCAACAAGATTTAAACATGTATAATATATAAATCTTTAATATAGCCATTCTATGCTGTTAATTGATGTGCTTCAATCAATACTCATCAATCCACTAGCCAGCCAAGCTCATAGTGTGATCTAACGCAAAAAAAGCCGCTATTATCATAAGAGATAATAGCGGCTTAATTGTGTTGTTGCTGATTTCTCTAATTAAGATCGACTCAGTGGCCTGAGTTCAGGATAACAAACGGCTCTCAAACAGCCTTTTGTCTTGCTAACTGCATTGAATGTTAATCGAAACAATTAACCACGCTTTAATGCACTTAGTACCTCTATCGCCCGCAGGCGTGCCATCTTGTGTTCGACAATAGGTTGTGGGTATCGGTCATCCTGGCGTTGTGCAAATAAGTCATTAACATTGATGGTTTTGGGTTGATGAATATCGGCCAAAGACCATGCTGATAACTCAGGAACATACCGCTTTATGAAACTTGCATCTGGATCAAACTTACTGCTTTGGGTCATTGGATTAAACACGCGGAAATAAGGTTGCGCATCGCAGCCTGTTCCGGCTGACCATTGCCAACCACCATTATTGGCGGCTAAGTCACCATCAATTAGTTTTTGCCTAAAATATCGCTCGCCCCAACGCCAATCAACCAATAGGTGTTTAGTTAAAAAGCTGGCTACCACCATGCGTAATCGATTGTGCATCCAACCGGTTTGATTTAATTGGCGCATAGCAGCATCAATAATTGGATAGCCTGTTTGGCCATCACACCAGGCGGTAAACTCAGCAAGATTATTGCGCCACACAATGCCGTCGCCTAACTCATTAAAGTTATGGTTCATGGATAAGCGTGGAAACGCCACCAATAAATGGCGATAAAACTCACGCCAAATTAATTCATTTAACCACGTTTTTGCGGGGCAAGTGTCATCGACTAAAGCTTGAGGATAACGCGCTAATATGGCTGCGACACATTGACGGGAACTAATGACCCCAATAGCTAAAAATGGCGATAACCGACTGGTTCCTTCAAGGGCAGGAAAATCCCTTTCGGCTTGATAATCTTCAACTTGGTTAGCCAGAAATTGATCGAGTATTCGCTTTGCAGCCCCTTCTCCAGCAGACCATTGCTCACTAGATATTTTATCGCAGTTAAATACGATTTCGCTAGGGGCTGGAAGTACAGCAGCGATTGGCGCTGGCACCGCGACGGGAACTATCGCGCGCTGGCCAGCAATACTTTTCCACTTTTTAGCAAAAGGGCTGAATACCTTGTACATATCACCAGCCAAGTTTTTCACTTGCCCAGCTGCTAATACGCAATCTTGGTCGATTAACGTTAGGGGTACACCGCTATCAATTAATGCGCGGTCTCGACGACGTTCATTTATTTCAGGCTCATTGGCAGCATACACAGCGGCAATATCATGCTGTGCGATATAAGCGGCTAACAGGGTTTGTACTTCATCAAAGTCTTGTGCGTGCAACACATCTAGATGAATACCTAACACCGCCAATGCCTGCGCTAACAAATTGACATGTCGCTGGATAAAATCAATTTGTATCGGTGCAACATCATGCTGCGCCCATTGTGCTGGCGTGACAAAATACACAGCTCTAACATGACCATGATTATTGCTAGCAAACTCACACGCCGCCACTAAAGCCGGATTATCTGCCACCCGTAAATCTTGCCTAAACCACATAAAACTATTCATAGAAGTCATTCACAATCGACCTAATAAGCATAACGAAGCTTAAGCGCTTCTGGATGTGGATTTAAATACACTTGTTCTTGAATGTACGGGGTATGAAACTCACGTACATAATGGTTAATCAAGGTAATTGGTACCAGCAAAGGCAATAACCCTTGGCGATATTTTAAAATTGACTCACTCAACTCTTCTTTCTGTTCAGCAGTCAATTGCTTCTTAAAATAGCCTTGAATATGCTGCAAAGTACTGGTGTGATTTTTACGGGTGGCAATAATTTTAAGTGCCGTCATAAAGCCTTCAAAATATTGTTGCGCAGTTTGCTCAACATCTTGAATATCAGCCAATATAGGGCCTAAATCGCGATACCACTGCGGGCTGTGGGCCATTAATAGATACTTATAACGCGAATGGAACTGCATTAGCTTATGTTTAGTGAGACCCGATTGAGTCATTTGCTTCCAATCGTTATAAGCAAATACACGGGTAAAAAAGTTTTCTCTTAATGGCAAGTCATGTAAACGGCCTTCTTCTTCTACAGGCAGAAGTGGGTAGCGCTCCATTAATTTCTTTGCAAAAACACCTACGCCAGTTTTGCTACCATTATTGGTACCAATTTTGTACTCGGTGACTCTTTCCATGCCACAGGTTGGTGATTTAGCACATAAAATATAACCGCCAAGGTAATCAAGTTCTTCCACTTTGGCTTGAGAATACTCATTAAGCTTGTCTGTCACATCGAGCGTTCCATCAGCACTGCGAATATGCACTACATCGCCATCCCGTATTTGACGAATACTTTTACGTGGTGTGCCCATGCCGATCGCCATTTCAGGGCAAACAGTGGTGTATTCAAAAAATGGTTCTATTTCTTGTCTACAGTAATAAGAGTTTTTGTGTCCGCCATCAAAGCGAACTTGGTTACCCAACAAGCAACTGCTGATCCCAATTTGGATTTTTTCTGGCACAAATGTATCGATATTTGGCATATTATGCACTCCTGTGGCAACCGTAATATTCCCAAAGTGGGATAAAAAAGGTGTCATGCTAACAACGCATGCGATTAATTAAATATACGAGTAAAACACTCATTAAGTTCATTATTTATAGAGGTATTTATCACTTTTGCAAAATGAGTCTTCATATTAGCCAAATAACGCACACAAAAAAGCAGAACCTAAGTTCTGCTTTATCATTTAGCTTCAACTCAACCTTCAGTCAATTTGCCCAGATTAAGCTTAAACAGGATTAACTATTCGCTTTATTTCCGACGCGTTCTAATCCCCACACCAAACCAATTCCCACCAGCAGACATACTATGGCAATGATCATTTGTGACGACTCACCAGTGATTTGTTCAAACTGAAACGGAGATAAATTTTGCTCAACCAAAGGCACTAATTCACCCTTAGAATTCTCGCGCCAACTGATAACTTGTTTCCAAGGCCAAATTTTACCTAGCGTACCGAGCATCAATCCCGTTAAAAATAATAACGTCATATCATGAAATTTACGTAACAAAGCCGATAACACATGACTAAAACTTAACAATCCGACTACTGCACCAATCGCAAAACAGGCTAAATAAACAATATCAAAGCCTTTAGCTGCCGCTAATACCGCAGGGTACATCCCTAAAAGCAGTAAAATGAAGCTACCTGAAATACCGGGTAATATCATGGCGCAAATAGCAATAGCACCACAAAAGAAGAAGTTAAGATAACTCACCTGCATTTCGATAGGATGTAACACTGTAATGGCCCACGCAAAGGCGACACCAACAATAAACATGGCAATCCGAATTGCATTGAATTTGTTCACTTGCTTAAGCATATGAACCACGGAAAATAAAATTAATCCAAAAAAGAACGACCACACAGGAATGGGATGCGTCACCAATAGCCAAGAAATCAATTTAGCTAAGGTAAAAATACTGGTGAGGATCCCACCAAACACGCACACGAGAAAAGGACCATTAATGTGTAAAAAGGCGGCTTTAATGCCTTTTTGCTTGATAATACCCACTAACGACCAGTTAATTTTGCGAATGCCATCCAATAACGGATCTAAAATACCGGTAATAAACGCAATAGTGCCACCCGACACTCCCGGCACAACATCTGCTGCGCCCATGGCCATACCTTTGAAATAATTCAATAACAGTGAGTCAGTTTTCAAAATTCATCCTTAATGTGTCTAATCACGTAAATTATACCTGTGCCCTTTGCAATGAGCGATGGAAAATATTCAACGGGGCTTTTCCGCAGGTTACAACAATGTTAATCTCGTCCGACCAGATAATAATTAGAGTTCATTTATGACCCCAACTAAACCCAATAAAGTCATGTCGCTGTATAAGAAAGTCACTGCTTATCCATTTGGGAAACAGATTTTCTCTAAAATGGTGTCTCGAATGGCGCCCTATTTTGGCACAGTACACCCTTACATAAGTGATTTACGCGTTAACCGCTGCGAATGTTTAATCAAAAAGCGCAAGAAAGTCCAAAATCATATTGGAACCGTGCATGTGATTGCTATTTGTAATGGCCTGGAAATGGCCATGGGCACGATGGCAGAAGCATCAATCCCGGCTCATTTACGCTGGATCCCTAAAGGCATGAGCGTTGATTACACAGCAAAAGCTGGCAGCGACATTTTATGTGTGGCAGAGGTAAAACCAGAACAATGGCAAGTGGGTGATATGTTAGTCGACGTAAAAGCCTATGACACTAACGGTGTTGTGGTGGTCCAAGGGCATATTAAGCTATGGATTTCAGAGAAACCTCAAAAATAACCAGGTAAATTAATCACCTTTATTCACTTTGCTAGGGAAGCATAATGTTAAAAAATGGTCTGGCGCAAGCTAACACAAATCATCTCGGTAAAATCATTCCAGTCGCAGTTTTACTGCTAATGATGATCAGTTTATATGGTAGCTGGTATACCATTGATCAGGGCGAACGTGGGGTATTGCTGCGTAACGGTAAAATTATTGATACTGCAGAACCCGGTCTTGGATTTAAAATTCCACTAATGGATACCGTAGTTAAAATATCAACCCAAACTCACACCGCAAACTACCAAGGTTTACAGGCGTATAGCCGCGATCAACAACCTGCAACATTACGCGCATCAGTCACATTTAGCATACCGCCAGATCGTGTTGAAGAAGTGTATGCTAATTTCAAAAGTATCGACTTAATGGTGTCGCGCTTACTCGACCGCCAAGTACCTACGCAGATTGAGAATATTTTTGGTAAGTATACGGCTATTTCAGCCGTTCAAGAGCGTATCAAGTTTGGTATTGATGTGACTGACGCCATTACTAAATCGATTAAAGGCCCGGTGACCATTAATTCGGTACAGATTGAAAATATCGACTTTAGCAACGCATACGAGAAATCAGTAGAAGACCGAATGCGTGCAGAAGTAGAAGTACAGACACAATTACAGAATCTTGAAAAAGAGCGTGTTAGTGCCCAAATTGCCGTGACTCAAGCACAAGCTGAAGCAGACTCACAATTGGCCCGAGCAATTGCCGAAGCTGAAAGTATCCGTATTAAAGGTAACGCAGAAGCATCAGCCATTAAAATTCGTGCTGAAGCACTAGCGCAAAATCAAAATTTAGTTGAATTAACTAAAGCGGAACGTTGGGATGGGCGCTTACCAACAACTATGCTACCTACTGGTACTATCCCGTTCCTTGAAGTACAAACAACCAAATAAGCCTGCAAACTTACTTCACAAAATACTTAACAAACCAAGCGTGCGGCATTACGCTGATCGCTTGGTTTTTTTTATAATCGTTCCCCCCTTCCCTAAACGCATTATCTAGTTGCATTACCGTATTTGGCTGGTAATCTCTAACAGCGCCTCCTTAATGAATAAAGAGGGTTTATAAACAGCTAAAAGTAAAAGGAATTAAGCGATTAACACTGCAACGAACATGGATGAGCATAATGCTCCAATCAAACAAGCACGTTTGGCTAATCTTGACGCTATCAGAGGGCTTGGCGTATTAGGTATTTTCTTCCTTAATATCTATTTTATGGGCAATAGTTTTTTCGGTTACGCTCCTCATGAGGTTCAACCCACCAGCGACATTATCCTACTCATTTTTAGCAATTTCTTCTTAGAAGGTCGTTTCTTTAGTCTATTTGCGATGATTTTTGGGGTGGGAATGTTAATCCAATACCAACGCCAGCAAATGGGAATGGACACTGCCACCACTAGCCAGCTAAATAAACGCATAAAATGCCGTCTGTATTGGTTAATTGCCTTTGGCGTAATGCACGCTGTTTTCATATTTCCTGGCGATATATTATTGTCTTATGGTGTCAGCGGATTATTGGCCTTTCGCTACATTAACCTCAGTGCTGATGAGTTAATCCGTAAAGCTAAATGGTTTATCTTTTTATCATTTATACCCATAGCACTTATTTCGCTCATGCCTGACGATCAAGTTTATTCACGAGATTCAGCATTTTTCATCGAGCAACTTGCAGCTTGGACAGGTAGCTACCAACAACAACTGACCCTGCACCTAACCATGTTTGCATACATGCTAGCGGTTATTCCATTAACGTTAATGTGGTATATCACCGGCCTAATGCTTTTAGGGATGGCGTTATATAAACGCAATATCTTTGTTGATGGATTGGATAATAAAACCCTGTGGCAATGTGTATTTTGGGCCATCACATTAGCATCATTAGATTCAATTTTAAGTCTAAGCGGCAATCAGATGTTGGAGTCGATGTCAGATCTTTTATTGTGGTTCAGCGCTATTGCGATGGCTTTGATTTACATCCACATTATCGTCAAATTTTGCCAAAATACGCCACATAGACTGAAACGACTGCAAAACGTCGGGCGGATGGCATTTAGTTTGTACATTCTCCAGTCAATAGTCGGTATTTTACTGTTACGTTATATCGCACCAGACTGGCTGTATTCACTAGACAGGGTAGGTTACGTCTCAATTGCGATTATCTACAGTGTATTTCAACTGTTGTTAGCAGATGTCTATTTACGCAAATTCAACCAAGGCCCATTAGAAAAGCTTTGGCGTGTGTTAGTCTCCCGCACAAGCTAGTGAAACATATACACTTAAAAGAAGAATCTATGCAACTACCATTGTGTGCAATGCTGATTGATCTCATCAGTATGACGAAATCAATATGATAAAATTAATCTCACAGAGCAGGCACTAAAATGAATAAGTTTGCTTGGTTAATGTTGCTGCTCATTGGCGCTATTTTTGCCACTATTCAGCCTTGGTTAGCTGGGGTATATGGCCTAATTAATCTGGTCACTTTTAGTTTATATTATCGTGATAAATCTGCCGCTAAACAGGGGCAATGGCGCATCAAAGAAAGCACCTTACAGTTTTTTTCTTTAATTGGCGGCTGGCCAGCAGCGCTACTCGGTCAGTATCACTTACGTCATAAAACCCAAAAATCGTCTTTTAAACGGATATTGTGGTGTTGCATCGTACTCAACTCAGTTGGAGTCAGCTTATTGTGTTATCAGCAGTGGCATCCGTTTTTCGATGCATACCGTTAAGCTGTTGGTTCAATTATCGCTTCAATCGTGTTGATGAGTATTAGCCCAGCAATTTTTACGCTAAACTAGTTGCACTATATACCCAACAATTCGAGATCAATTATGCGTATGATTTTGGCCGTACTGGTCATTGCGGGCGTTATTTTTTATTTTTTCACTCAATCTAACAATTCTAAAGCCGCCAAAGAAAACATTGAGAAAGGTAAGATTTTTTTAGCTGAAAATGCCAAACGCGAAGGCGTCAGCCAAACCTTGTCTGGCTTACAATATGAAGTGCTCGTTAAAAGCGATAATACTGAACACCCTAGCGCAAAAAGCAAAGTTACCGTGCATTATCACGGCACACTCATTGACGGTAGCGTATTCGACAGCTCTGTTGATCGCGGCGAAACAATCAGCTTTGGCTTAAACCAAGTAATAGCCGGTTGGACCGAAGGTGTACAACTCATGAGTATTGGCGACAAATTCCGTTTTTATATTCCAAGCCAATTGGCTTACGGCAATCGTTCAACCGGTAAAATTGCCGGCGGCTCAGTACTGATTTTTGATGTTGAGTTATTTGAAATTAACTAATTGTCTGTTCCGTAGATGAAAGCCTCCTTCGAGAGGCTTTTGCATTTTCTGAGTTACTAAGTACTTTATTAATTTTAAACTGTTGTTGACAGTTCTAGCCTACAGGTTAAACATAACAACAATAACCCGATATTTTTCAACTATCGCCCAGTAAAGGATTACACATTGGCTATCCCTAGAGTCTTTATCAGTTCCACTTGTTACGACTTAAAACATATCAGAGAAAACCTGAAATACTTTGTTAAAACCATAGGTTACGAGCCAGTACTTTCTGACGATGGTGATGTTTACTACGGTGTAGATACACATACACATGACGCTTGCCTGAGTGAGGTTGCTACTTGCCAATTGTTCATCTTGATCATTGGCGGGCGATACGGTGGTGAACATAAAGACAAAGAAGGGTCTATTACTAATAATGAGTATCGAGAAGCTGTCAAAAATAAGATTCCTATTTTTGCGTTAGTTGAGAATGCAGTTTATTCAGACCATCATACTTATCTTTCCAACAAGAAAAGCAATCCTGAATTTTACGAAAAAATCGCATACACAAGTATCGACAACATTAAGATTTTTGGCTTCATCGATGAAGTAAGACAAAGTGGCATTAACAATTCGTTAGTATCATTTAATAACTTTGCAGATATGGAAAGCTATCTAAAGAAGCAATGGGCAGGAATGATGTATGACTTGCTAGCAGAAAGAAAAAGATCTGATGACTCGCGAATCACAAATAGACTAATTGATGACTTAAAGATAGCGACTGAAAAATCAGCTGAATTAATAAAAGTATTGCTTAGAACTACAGATGCTGAACATGCTGAAGAAAAAATTAGTGAAATTGATTTGAAGGCTGAAGCTAAAACCTTCCAAGAATTTATAGAAGGTATTTTTGAAATAGATTACCTGTCTCCACACACTATTGAAACTTACCCTAATGTAAACGATTACAAAAATTGGTATGACTTTTTAGTTGCTACTGGTGATTTTAAAATAACAAAAAAGATCTATAAAGATAAAGAAAATCAATACTTGATGAATTCAACGGGTATGATTGCAGAGCATTTACCTCTTAATGCTAATGACTCCGCCCTTTATAATGCTATTCAATCTTCGTTTGAAGCATTAAAAAAGCTTGATAATAAGATACAAAATGAAATTATACAAAATATGGTATGTCCTTTTTAATCAGATGGATATCATAAGTTAAAATTAAAAACTTTAATTTTAGTTTTTATCATCACGGCACACTCATTGACGGTTGCGTCTGTTGATCGCGGCGAAACAATCAGCTTTGGCTTAAATCAAGTAATAGCCGGTTGGACCGAAGGTGTACAACTCATGAATATTGGCGATAAATTCCGTTTTTATATTCCAAGCCAATTGGCTTACGGCAATCGCTCAACAGGTAAAATTGAAGGTGGCTCAGTACTGATTTTTGATGTTGAGTTATTTGAAATTAACTAAAAATTAAATAATAGATGACATAGTTTTCACACTAAGAACTACACCAAAAATCCAAAGCCTCCATAGCGGAGGCTTTTTGCTATTGCTTGACTCATACCACTTAGCTAATTTTTCTTAATCCTCCAGTTCCCCGAAAACAACTTAATAAAAACTCATAAATCTGCAGCTTCAAGGATTCTCCGTCCGAAGTGTCCGAAATAGCGTGATAAAAATGCCGTAGTGACATCATGGCCTTTATAACACATCCATGTGTTTCAAGGCATGTAGACTCCTGTCTTGCAGATATGACACAGACTCAGGGGTACATGGTCGTTCAGTGACATCCATGTCATCACGACATTCGTCAGTCCATTCACATCAGATGTACCATCTGAGCCGTTAGGCGATTTTTGTTATGCTATGAGGATCAACACTTTGTCGGAGCTGCTGGGGTGATCCAAGAGGGGAAAGCAGTGTTTCCCTTCTTGGTCGGGTGTGGGCGAAGCGCCACGACGTTAAGCTGACTATATTTGTCAGTGATAATTAAAAAAATATCATGCTAGATAAAACGGGTCATCAATCGACTTCGCTGGCGCTGTAAACCATTTAGGCCCTTGCGCTGTCATGTAAAAATGGTCTTCATGACGGATCCCAAATTCCCCAGGTACACATAACATTGGCTCGTTGCTAAAACACATGCCCACTGCCAGTGGCGTAACATCATTACGCACCAAATATGGCCATTCATGAATATCTAAACCGATACCATGACCAGTACGATGAGGTAAACCTGGCACGTTATAGTCTGGGCCAAAGCCTGCGGCTTCTAACACGACACGAGCAGCTGCATCGACGTCACCACACAGGGTTCCTAAGGTAGCAGCATCAAACGCAGCAATTTGTGCATCTTGCTCAAGTTGCCATAATTGACGCTGACGAGCATTAGGCTCACCAAATACATAAGTACGTGTAATATCAGAGTTATACCCTTGTAACTGGCAACCGGTGTCAATTAATACCGTGTCATTTTTCTCAAGCGCTTTAGGTGATTTAACTCCATGCGGATACGCTGTATCTTCACCAAATAGCACGATGCAAAAGTACGAACCTTTGGCCGCGCCCACGGCATAGTGAGCTTGGTTAATAAAGTCTTCCACTTCCGTAGTGGTGATGCCCTCACGTAAGATACTGGCGGTGGCTTTATGCACTTCAAGTGTCATGTCTTTAGCGCGTTGCATTAAGGCAATTTCGGCAACCGACTTAATCATCCGACATCCTGCCGTTACTGTTGTCGCACTTACAAATCGATGCTGAGGAGCTGCTTGGGCAATGCCATCGCTAATAAAAAAGGCGGTTGACTCATCAATACCGATTTTTGCTTGGCTCAAGCCGATGTTATCCAGCACATCGGCAAATAATTGATATGGGCTTTCATCTTCATGCCACGTATTTACTTGACCTTTAATGGTCATATAACCCTGTAACGTGTCGAGCTCAAATGCAGGTGCAATATACTGAACCTCACCCACAGCGGGGATAATAGCACCCACCATACGCTCGCTAGAAAACCAACGAGTACCCGTAAAATAGTACAAATTAGTACCAGCATTCACATAGATTGCTTCTAAACCATGTTGCGCCATCAATCGTTGTGCATGTTGAATTCGTTGATTAAATTCATCATCACTTATCGCAGCTACACCGTGAGTCATATTAGTGAGTGTGGCTAATGCTTGTTGCGGGCTAACGCCGCCGACACCGATTGTCATAGGTTTTCCTTTGGTTATTTTTATTGTTATTTATCTAGAGTCTGTGGAAATCAAATCGTCTTACCTTGTTTAAATATACAAGGTAATCAATACAGACAAGGATACCGCCTGTATCGCTTTGTTACCATTGTATACAATATAAGTTTACAATTTTAAACTGCTTGCTCCACATTATGTCAGCGACTTCACTTGCCAGTTTGCCGTCACGCTTGCGATAATCGCAGTTCATTCTACAGAGCTGAGTTCATCAGTCGCCTCCAACGGAGAAACCATGTTCAATATTATTGCTACGCGTCTTAACGCCATTCGCCAACAGCTTGAAGTAAACCAAATAGATGCATTCATCATTCCTCGCGCTGACGAATATTTAGGTGAGTATGTCCCTGCTCGTAATGAGCGTTTACATTGGGCCACTGGCTTTACGGGGTCTGCTGGCATGGCAATCGTGTTAAAAGACCGCGCAGCAATATTTACCGACGGCCGTTACACAGTGCAAGTACGCCAACAAGTAGACGGTAACTTATTTGAATATTTAAGCCTGTATGACGACCCGCAAATTGACTGGTTAATCGATACATTACCTGCAGGCTCCAGCGTCGGCATCGACAGTCGCTTACATACTCTTGCTTGGTATCAACAAACTAAAGCGCAATTTGATAAAGCCCAAATCAATTTAGTTGAAGTTGATAACAACCCGATTGATGTAAGTTGGTTAGACCGCCCAGCACCGTCAGCATCCACCATGACTTTATTTAGCCACCAAGGTGCAGGACGTAATAGCGTCGAGAAACGTCAACAAATTGGTCAGCTGGTTAACAAGCAAGGCGCCGATGTTGCCCTTATTGCCGCATTAGATTCATGTTGTTGGTTACTGAATATCCGTGGTAATGACGTTCCGCGCTTCCCCGTCATACTTGGCTGCGGATTATTATCGACCAATGGCGATATGACCTTTTTTACCGATTTAACTAAAGTGCCGCAAAATATTGAACAGCATGTAGGTGCTGGCGTGAGCTTTAAAGATGAAGCAGAACTGGCAACCGTATTAGCGCAAATGAATGGGGTTAAGCTATTGGCCGATCCACATTCTGCCAACGCCTATTCGCAATTACTGGCACAAAAAGGCGGTGCTAAACTGATTGTTGGCTCTGACCCGGTTGCATTACCTAAAGCACAAAAAAATAACGCCGAATTAGCTGGTATGCGAGCGTGTCATATTCGTGATGGCGCTGCCGTTAGCCGTTTTTTAGCCTGGTTAGACAGCCAAATTGAACAAAACATTATGCACGATGAAGCACAACTGGCTGACAAATTAGAAAGCTTTAGATTACAAGACCCGCTGTATCGCGAGCCAAGCTTTGACACTATTTCAGCCACCGGCGCCAATGCTGCCATGTGCCATTACAACCACAATAATGGCACCCCAAGCACCATGACCATGGACAGCATTTACTTAGTCGATTCTGGCGCCCAATACCTAGACGGCACCACCGACGTCACCCGCACCATCGCCATTGGCAAAGTGACCGATGAACAGAAGAAAATGGTCACCCTGGTATTAAAAGGCCACATAGCCCTTGATACAGCCCGCTTCCCTAAAGGCACCTCTGGTGTGCAACTCGATGCATTTGCTCGTCAGTATTTATGGCAGCATGGTTTTGATTATGACCACGGAACGGGCCATGGTGTCGGTCACTTTCTAAGTGTTCACGAAGGCCCGCAGCGCATTGGTAAAAACGTCAATGGCGTGGCATTACTACCAGGAATGGTATTGTCGAATGAGCCTGGTTATTACCGCGCCGATGGTTTTGGTATTCGCATCGAAAACCTAGTCACTGTGCAACATTGCCAAGCATTGGCAGGTGCAGAGCGTGAAATGTATGAGTTTGATGTATTAACCCATATTCCAATGGATGCACGCTTAATCGATAAGTCATTGTTAACTGATTTTGAAGTGAACTGGTTTAATCAATATCAGCAAAAAGTTCGTCAAACCTTAGCGCCATTAATGCAAGGTGACGAGTTAGCATGGCTCAATAAAGTGACTGTCGCGATTTAAGCGCCATCCAATTCAGCATAACGCGTTAGCATTAAATATAGGGCTTTGGACCAATAACACGTCCAAAGCCCTTTTTGTTAAAGCACCATCAAGTGCAAACTAAGTCACCCAAAACGCTAGGGCACTATCTCCGCGGCAATACTTTTCCTCGTCATAACAAACATACTTATTGCCAGATTTGCGATGAATTGAGCATTCGAAAATGTCCTCTACCGAGCTTACTCATAACATTTCACTGCTACTTCACCAATACGACTTCGCCACTGACTCCCCCGCAATAACAGCTTAGAATGACCAAAGTAGATCTTGAACTAGCGCCAGTTAATCGACCTACTCACAGCAAACACAATTATCCTTAAACAATGGTATTAAATTGCTATACCAAGGGCGGTAATCCGTTATAAGTGTTGAATACTCAAAGGCAGTGATTACAACAGCGAGTAACTTTTATGGTGAGATATACGAGCAATCTGTTTTTGGGGTGCATTTTTTACTCATATAGCAAAAAATGTTGGCCGCTTCCTATTTCCCCATTGTTGATTGTTGTAAACTCCGCGCCGACAAAGGCTGTGTTGGTAAGAGTAAATTTTACCAGACATGTGTATAACAAATTTGTTTATCACAATATTCGCAGGTCACTAACGCTATATGCGCCAAGTGGATCTCTCACCCAAGTATTTCTCGTTTGGGGCTCTACCTGCCATAGCCGTGTCGCCAATGAATGACCATTGGTTAACTCATCATTTAAGAGATCAAAAGGTATCATCACTATGAAGTCTGAACAGACTCTCTCTAACACTGCTGTTTCTGATTCATTTTTGGATCGCTATTTCAATATTTCTGCCCGAGGAAGTACCTTAAAACGTGAAGTCATTGCTGGCTTAACAACGTTTTTGGCTATGGTTTATTCGGTAATTGTAGTGCCAAACATGTTGGGCACTGCTGGGTTTGACCCTGCGGCAGTGTTTATCGCTACCTGCTTAATTGCCGCATTTGGTTCGTTGCTCATGGGGCTATGGGCTAATTTGCCAATGGCCATTGGTTGTGCAATTTCACTCACCGCATTTACTGCATTTAGTATGGTGCTAGGCCAGGGAATATCGATTCCTGTCACCCTTGGCGCTATTTTCCTAATGGGTATCGTGTTTACACTTGTGAGTGTCACTGGCATTCGTCAATGGGTACTCACTAACCTGCCAACCGGTATTGCTCACGGTACGGGTATTGGTATTGGTTTGTTTTTACTCCTTATTGCAACCAATAGCGTAAAATTGATTGTATCTAACGATGCCGGTTTACCTGTGAAGCTTGGTGATATTAATAGCTTACCGGTTATCGCTACAATTGTTGGTCTTGCTATGACGATTGGGCTTGAACGCCGAGGCATGCCTGGTGGCATATTGCTGGTCATCGTCGGGTTATCAATTTTTGGGTTAATATTTGATCCTAGCGTGACATATCAAGGCTTATTTGCTTTGCCTGACTTGATGTCTGAAACATCGCTAATTGGTCAGCTCGATATTATGGGCGCACTGAACCCAGTGGTACTGCCTATTGTGTTGGCATTAGTGATGACCGCTATCTTCGATGCAACTGGCACAATTAGAGCGGTTGCAGGGCAAGCGGAACTTCTCGATGATAAAGACAATATTGTTGGCGGTGGCAAGGCACTGACATCCGATTCTGTCAGCAGTATTTTTGCAGGCGTGGTCGGCGGCGCACCAGCAGCGGTGTATATTGAATCCGCAGCAGGCACCGCTGCAGGTGGCAAAACCGGCCTGACCGCGACCATCGTTGGCTTGTTATTTTTGATGATGATGTTTTTAGCACCGTTAAGCTTTTTAGTGCCTGCTTATGCGACTGCTCCAGCGCTGATGTATGTTGGTTTACTGATGCTAAGCAATGTCACCAAGCTTGATTTTGACGATAAAGTGGATGCAATGGCAGGCCTAACCTGCGCGGTATTTATTATTTTAAGCTGTAATATCGTTACTGGGATTATGCTTGGGTTTGTTACCTTGGTGATTGGCCGCATGTGCAGTGGCGAGTGGCGTAAACTACGACTTGGGGTTATGTTAATTACCCTCGGCTTAGTCGCCTTTTACATGGGTGGTTGGGCAATTTAACACCATTGTTGAGCGAATATTAAGGCCAGCCATCGAGGCTGGCCTTTTTGTTGTCGACGGAAATATTGGCAACGACAATGCGATAATCTCCCGCCCCAATATCTGAAAGATGGCAATCAAAGTCACAACAGCCGACATCGCTAACTTGTCGATTATTCAGTAAATCATTTCAACCTCATTACTAACCACCAGCAGTGCCGTTATTACTCATTTCTTAGACAAGGTTAAGCCGAGGTTGAACCGCTCTATTACTCTGAATTGATCTGCGTCAACGCAAAGCACGCCAAAAGGTTTTTAATAAAGTAATGAGCTAAATATTTGCAAGCATTTTGTTAGGATTGATTACTCAGTTTTACGTTGGATATGTGTTTGGTTGAGCTAATGCGTTGGTCTATTCTAGGCTTTTCGACACCTTTAAAAATAGTGTCCGTATTTGATTTTTACTGATACTGGTCATCGCCAATCACATGGTAAAACAGCTCCGCTAGTACTATAACTAATAGACCAATAACACTCGAATAGAACAAGTCATTGGCTTGCTGTCATAAATAGAGACTGACACTTAATCAAAGTCTAGCGATGCTGACAAATCTGTAAGTCTTCTATTATTTACCTCTATGCACTTCAATCTGGTTATCGGAGATAATCGAAAGAATATGATGGATAGAAAAAATGCCTCACCCAATTCAGGTACAGTTATAGCGATACGCGGTAGTGTCGTCGATATTCTGTTTGCTGAGCAACTCCCTCCTATTCGCTCCTTATTAACTACTGGGCACCAGCAGCAAATTTTAATCGAAGTTTTTTCGCAACTAGATGAACATCGAGTGCGCTGCATCGCGCTGACACCAACACAAGGGCTAGCAAGAGGCATGTTGGTAGAAGACAGCGGCGGCCCCTTATTGGCACCTGTTGGTAAAACCATTCTATCGCGCATGTTTGATGTTTTTGGTAACGCCATTGATCGTAAGGCCCCCCCAATAGGTACTCAATGGCGTTCAGTTCATAACGAACCGCCGGCCATCGCTCAACTGGCGACTAAATCCCAAGTATTCGAAACCGGAATCAAAGTGATCGATGTGTTAATGCCGCTTGAGCGTGGCGGCAAAGCGGGGTTATTTGGTGGTGCTGGTGTAGGTAAAACGGTATTACTGACAGAAATGATCCACAACATGGTCGGCCAACATGCTGGTGTGAGTATTTTTTGCGGTATTGGTGAGCGTTGTCGTGAAGGCGAAGAACTCTACCGTGAGATGAAAACCGCAGGCGTGTTGGATAACATGGTAATGGTGTTCGGTCAGATGAATGAACCACCTGGAGCACGCTTTCGTGTAGGCCATGCCGCATTAACCATGGCCGAATATTTTCGCGACGATGAACATCGCGATGTACTGTTACTGATTGATAATATTTTCCGTTTTATTCAGGCGGGTATGGAAGTGTCCGGCTTAATGGGACAAATGCCAGCCCGTTTAGGATATCAACCAACCTTGGGCACCGAGTTGTCGCAACTCGAAGACCGTATCGCCAATACTGACAGCGGCGCGATTACATCCATTCAAGCGGTATATGTACCAGCAGATGATTTTACCGATCCCGCTGCGGTACATACCTTTTCGCATCTCTCGGCATCAATTGTACTATCGCGAAAACGGGCCAGTGAAGGCCTTTATCCAGCCATTGATCCGCTGCTATCTAATTCAAAAATGGCCACACCGAGCATTATCGGTCGAAGGCACTATGACTTGGCGCAGAAAATACGCAGCACACTGGCACAATACGCAGAACTTAAAGACATTATCGCCATGTTAGGCATGGAACAATTATCGCCAGCGGATCATAAGATTGTGGCGCGCGCTCGTCGTCTCGAACGCTTTTTTACCCAGCCTTTTTTTACTACCGAACAGTTCACCAGTATGCCCGGAAAGCTGGTGAGTCTTAATGATGCTCTGGATGGATGCGAACGAATTTTACACGATGAATTTAAAGACTATCCAGAGAGTGCCCTATATATGATTGGTTCAATTGATGAAGCTGTTAGCAAGTATCGCCCTAAGCTCGACAGAGTAAACAGTCAGTAGTCGTGGACAAGTAAACAGACAAACAAGGACCGGAATATGCAGTCTGCACACATGAACCTTAAAATTTTGCTGCCTTATAAGGTTTTTGCTGAGCAGAAAAATGTGGTGCGCATTGTCGCGGTTACGCATCAAGGTTCGTTTGGCATCTTGCCACATCGGCTTGACTGCGTGGCGTCACTGACAGCTGGGTTATTGGTGTTTGAGTACGATGGTGCTGATGAAGTGTACGTTGCTATTGATGAAGGTGTACTGGTTAAAACGGGCTTTGATGTACTGATTTCGGTGCGTAATGCCATAGGCGGTTTGGCGTTGAGCGAATTACATCAAGCCGTTGAGCAAGAATTTATGCACTTAGATGAACAAGAACAGCAATTGCGTTCGGTACTGATCAAGATGGAAAGTAATTTCATGCGACGCCTGACTGAGTTCCATCATGACAGAGTTTAGGGCCTATCGTTCTATCAAGATGAATGTTGCCTGAAGGGTTCGGCTTAACGCTTTAGTGTTTTTAAAAGCTGAATGGTTGTTGTTGAGTGTTGGCTATTGGCTTGAATGACAAGACGCCACACAGAGTTAGTGTCGCAATGTTATCTGAAGAGTTAGACCTTAGGACACATATTAAATATGGAAAACAACAGGCTCTCACTATGAATCATAAACCAGAGGAAAACATCACTCCGGAAAAGTCACATTCCGAACCGCCAAAGCCTGAAAAAGATAAGTCCAACAACGACAAGTTTAGCCAGCAAGTTGAAGACATGGCGACACGAAAACTGAAGGCGCAGCGACATATCAATAAAACCGTCTGGACCGGTTTTGGGATGATGGGGCTTATTGGTTGGTCGGTGGTAATCCCAACGGTGCTTGGTGCAGTACTCGGAATGTGGCTGGATAAACACTATCCTGGCGAACATTCCAGAACCTTAATGTTATTGATTATTGGGTTATGCCTGGGTTGTTTTAATGCTTGGCATTGGGTTGATAAAGAAGATAAGGAAATTCACCGAGGTGATGAACTCGATTGATTTTTTAGGCCACTTATTTGATGCAACTTATTGACGCAACTTATTTGATACAAAATTAGTTGGTAGCAAATGACTCAATAGAAAAGTACTTGATGGAAAAGTCATTATGGAAAACGTATTGGTAGACAACATATTTGTAGAGCTCACATTGGCATTACTGGCAGGTGCATTGCTAGGGGTCTTTTTTTTCGCCGGACTTTGGTGGACGGTTCGCCAGCTAAAATCGACTCAACATGTTGCGTTGTTATTTATCGCCAGTCTGTTATTTCGCTCCGCCATTGTGATCGCTGGCTTCTATTTTATCGCTGGCGACAATGGATACCATTTATTAGCCGGATTACTCGGATTTATGTTAGTGCGCCTCATGGCAACGCGATACACCCTGCAGGTAGAGCAGGCTCAACCGTTGAGAAAAACACTTATAGTCGATAAACAAGAAGACCGTTTATGAACCTTAGCCCCGACCAAATTATTTTCTGGCAAATGAGCTTTGTAAAGCTCAACGCAGCCATTGTATTTACTTGGATAGTAATGATGTTATTGGTGATTGGCTCAATCCTGATTACCAGAAAGTTATCCAAGGATATGCAGCGTTCTCGCTGGCAAAATTTGCTGGAAGTGGTGGTCATTACCATTAGCAAACAGATTGAAGAGGTTGGTCTGAGTAATCCTCATAAATATCTTGGATTTCTCGGTTCGTTATTTTTGTTTATCGCCACCTCAGCTATCTGTACGGTGATCCCCGGCTTCGAACCGCCTACGGGTTCACTTTCCAGTACCGTAGCGCTGGCGCTATGTGTATTTGTAGCAGTACCTATGTTTGGTATAGAGAAGCAAGGCTTGCGCGGCTACCTCGCCTCCTACACAAAGCCTACTGTCATTATGTTGCCATTTAACCTTATCAGTGAGGTGTCGCGTACGCTGGCCTTAGCGGTGCGACTGTTTGGCAACATGATGAGTGGAGTGATGATCCTCGGTATTCTGTTGAGTATTACTCCCTTTTTGTTTCCTATTGTCATGACTCTGCTCGGTTTACTCACTGGCATGGTACAGGCCTACATCTTTTTTATTTTAGCAACCGTGTACATCGCTGCGGCGACTCGCATTCAACAACCGGAGCGCGAACTTGCGCAAGATGGCTCGGCCTCCACCGAGAAACAAGATACAAAAACGGGCTCTCAACAATGAACCAACACCTTGAATTGATTTAGGAGTGATTATGGACAGCATAACAATTATAGCAATGGTATCGATTATCACCGCAGGGTTTACCATCACCATCGGTGTTATTGGACCTTCACTCGGTGAAGGAAAGGCGGTAGCGACGGCTCTATCCTCTTTGGCCCAGCAGCCAGATGCATCAGCCACCATTACCCGCACACTGTTTGTTGGTTTGGCGATGATAGAATCAACCGCGATCTATTGTTTTGTGGTAACGATGATACTGCTATTTGCTAACCCTTTTTGGAATTACGTGATCGACCAAGCTGCGGGTATATAGGCTATGTTAATCGATTGGTTTACCGTATTTGCGCAAGTGATAAATTTTTTGGTACTCGTGTGGCTACTGAAGCGGTTTTTATATCGGCCCATTCTTGATTCCATCGATGCCCGTGAAAAACGAATTGCCGCAGAAATAGCAGACACTAAGGCTAAAAGAATTGAAGCAGAGCTTCAACGAGAAGAGTTTCAACAAAAAAATGCCGATTTTGAGCAACAAAAAACCACTCGTATAAATAAGCTAAAAGATGAAACAGAAGCCGAACGTGTTCGTTTATTTGAAGCTGTAAGACTGGAGTCACAAGACCTACGAAAAAAATTACAATTAGCGCTTAAAAACGAGCAACTCAATTTGCAAGTGGCAATCAGCCAACGCGCACGGGAAGAAATATTCTCGATAGCCCGTAAGGTACTTGGCGATCTTGCTGGAACCTCTCTAGAAGCAGCCATGACAGATATTTTCATTCACCGTTTGAATACCTTAAACGATGAGGAAATAGCCTCGCTACAATCAGCAATATCTCCAGCAATTAATGCCGCTGCACAACCTATTTTAATTCGAACCGCCTTTGCACTTCCAACACCGCAGTGCTCACTTATTGAAGCGGCTATTAAAAAAATATTGAGTCACGACATACCAATCCAATTTTCAATAGAGCCCGATGTCATCAGTGGAATTGAACTCAGTATCAAAGGGCAAAAAATCTCATGGAGTATTAACGAATACCTCAGTTCATTAGCAAAACGGGTTGACGAGTTACTGCAATCCCCTATGAATATTGAACAAGCTAACGATACTCACTCAACAACAAAGACAGACAGTCATGAAGCTAGCGCCTGATTTACTGCAAGCAACCTTTGAGCAGACATTTTCGATTCTGCAGCAAGCGCGACGGTCTTTTTCGCCACAACTGCAACCACGAGAAATAGGCACCATTACCAGTATTGCTACTGGCATAGCAAAAGTGTCAGGTTTACCTGGGGTCGGTTTTGAAGAAATACTGAAATTCCCCAGTGATATTTTTGGCATTGCCTTTAATGTTGATGAAGATGAAATAGGCGCGGTACTGCTTGGGGATTACTGGCATTTGCAGGCAGGTGATGAAGTCGAACGCTGTGGGCATCTAGTTGATGTGCCAGTGGGAGAAGGCCTGCTCGGCCGTATTATCAATCCTATCGGTGAGCCCTTAGATGGCAAAGGCAGACTGATTGCCAGTGCACGCTTACCCATTGAGCGTCCCTCTCCTGCAATTATGAATCGAGCACCTGTTAGTGTGCCTTTGCAAACCGGCATTAAAGTTATCGATGCGCTTATTCCTGTTGGCCTTGGGCAACGTGAATTAATCCTCGGTGATAGGCAAACGGGTAAAACCGCCATTGCCGTTGATACCATACTTAATCAGCGTGACAAAAATGTACTCTGCGTATATTGCGCGATTGGTCAGCGCGCCTCAGGTGTGGCAAAAGTGATTGCGACACTGCATGAACAAGGCGCCTTAGAATATACCGTTGTGGTGGTTACCGAAGGCAATGATCCTCCAGGCCTTGCTTATATTGCCCCTTATGCAGCGACCAGTATTGCAGAATACTTTATGCAGCAAGGCCGCAATGTATTAATTGTGTATGACGACCTGACCCACCATGCCAGAGCCTATCGAGAGTTATCTCTGCTGTTACGTCGGCCGCCCGGTCGTGAAGCTTTTCCCGGCGATATCTTTTACATCCATTCGCGATTGCTAGAGCGGGCAACTCACTTGAGCCCAAATTTAGGCGGAGGATCATTAACCGCGCTACCCATTATTGAAACCGAAGCGCAGGATATTTCCGCCTATATTCCGACAAATCTTATTTCAATTACCGATGGGCAAATATACCTTTCACCCTCGTTATTTGAATTGGGCGTACTGCCCGCTATCGACGTCGGGAAATCGGTTTCTCGTGTCGGTGGCAAAGCTCAACGAGCCGCTTACCGAGCAGTCGCATCAAACCTAAAACTGGCTTACGGTCAGTTTGAAGAACTGGAAACATTTGCTAGCTTTGGCGCACGATTGGATGACAGCACACTAAAAATTATCGACCATGGTCGACGCATTCGCGCTTGCCTGAAACAAGCAGAGTCCACGCCCATCTCGATGATTGAACAAATTGCTGTATTACTGGCATTAACCGCTAATCTATTTGATGAAGTCCCTTTAGATGCAATGAGCCAAGCCGAGCTTGCTGTACGCGCGGCCACTGCCGATATCCCTGTTGAAATTACCGCAAGATTAGCAAGCACCGAAAAATTAACAGATGAAGATCGCGACGCGATTTTGCAACCGGTCCGAGATGCACTTGCAGCATTTATGCACAGTCAAAAGCGAAAGGAAATCACATGAGTGAAGGCGTTACCAGTCTACGTCACCAAATCACCAATGCGGAAGAACTTGACTCTGTAGTGCGCAGTATGAAAGCTATGGCGTCGTCTAATATCAGTCAATATGAAAACGCAGTTCGCTCGTTGGATGATTATTATCGTACCGTGCAACTTGGATTAACAGCCTGTTTTCAGCAACATAAATCCACCCGCTCCATCGCTAAAAAAGCACAACCAGATAAAGCATCCATTGGTGTAATCGTATTTGGTTCCGACCAAGGCCTTGTCGGGCAATTCAATGAAGTCATGGTGGAGTTTGTCAGCGATTCATTAATGAAATTGCCAGGCAATAAAACCCTATGGGCTGTGGGCGAACGTCTTCAGTCGCGGCTAGCAGACACCAAGCTCACACTGGAGCGAGGTTTTATGCTACCAAATTCCATCAATACTGTTTCGACACTGGTCGGTAACATTTTGATAGAAATGGAAACGCAGCGAGAACAAGGAACAATCGATAAAGTATATCTTTTTCATCATCGTCCCCATTCTGGTTCAATATACACCCCAGTAAGCCAACAACTTTTACCGCTGGATCACCATTGGCAACATAACCTTGCTAGTATTCATTGGCCGACCAATAACTTACCCGAGGTCATGCCTGAGCGGGAGCAAACGTTACGCGCTATGGTGCGCGAATATCTTTTTGTCAGTCTGTTCAGAGCTTGCGCAGAATCACTTGCCAGTGAAAATGCCAGTCGCTTGTCTGCAATGCAGCGGGCAGAAAAAAACATCGACGAACTGCATGCAAGCCTTAAGCAAAAATTTCATAGCCTACGTCAAAGTGGTATCGATGCGGAATTGTTTGATGTCATCTGTGGATTTGGAACAATGGAATAAAAATAGGTTGAATATCAAGGAGCCGAATACTGCTTTGTTTTATTTCAGCTCTACGACTGTAATAATTTGAAGTGCTGCAACCCCCAACCCATACTGAAATGACTAACTAACCTGAACTAGGGATAACTAACTGAGAAAGCCAACCGGACTAAGGAAAGCATAAAATCATGGTGTTAACCAATCCAACGACTTTGTAGATTACTGGGTAACTAGAACGCCTTAGCTGATGGCAAGTTACAATTGGATACAGTGTCCTGATTACAACTGCAATATAGTGACCCCACTAACATTAAACAGACGTAATAAGGATCCAAAAATGAAAAAAATCTGCTTCGCGATTTCAGCAATCGTAATGTCAAGCCATGTCATGGCACAGGACAACACTTACATTCGCAACGGTAATATATACAGTAATCAGGGCCAGTATTTTGTTGGCGCAGGCGTGGCCACTGGCAGCAAGTTTTTTAAAGGGCAAGACGACCAAACAGGGGTGTATTTTAACGGTGGTTACCACGGTGAAGACTTTAACGCCGATTTAAGCGGTATCAATTATCGTTTTTTAGGTGACAATGACAGCGCAATAAATTTCAGTGTTTTTATTGTTGCCAACCCAGGCTTTGATGCAGACAGCGCCGATGTGCTAAAAGGCATGAAAGATCGTGATTTCAGTGGTGATTTAGGCTTAAATGCCGATTTCCATGTAGGCGAAGGCACGCTTTCGGCTAAATTTCAGCACGATGTCACCAGTGTTTACAATGGCTATCAGGCTGATATTACCTATTACCATCCAATGGATTTAGGTTTTGCCAGCTTAGTACCTTATGCCGGCGCCCAATACTTCAGTAAAGAGTTCGTCAATTACTACACTGGCGTATCATCTTTGGAAGCAACCTCAGCACGTCCAGCTTATCAAAGCAACGGTGCACTGGCCCTCAAGGTCGGTTATGCCTTGGTTATTCCTATCACGGAAAACCTAGATCTTACACAAAGTACAGCTTACACCCACCTAGGGGCTAACATGGCTGATTCACCTATCGTAGCCTCTGATAATCAATGGTTAACAACCTTTGGTGTGAGCTATAGCTTTTAATCAATAGCGAGATAACAGGATGAAATCAATAATTAATTTATGCTTATGCGCAGGCATAGCATTAGTGCTGACGGCATGTGCTACCCCCTATGATACCCAAAAGCATTTCTGGTCGTTTGGTGAAGGATTTGAAACCGTGCAAATTGCCCCTAATAGCTGGCAAATCAGCTTTGTGGGCAATACCAATACCGACAGAGGTTTGGCACGAAAATACGTAATGCGAAAATCAGCCGAGCTTAGCCAACAGGCGGGGTTTGCCTACTTTGCTTTTACTAATGAACATTTGGATCGCGACTCAGTAGGTCAATTTGGTGTCGGCTTTGAAGGTGGTCATGACACCTTATGGGGAAGCTCAAGCACAACTCAAGAAACCTCAGTTCTGGTGGAAGTAACAGGCCTTCATGTCAAAGAAGAACACCAAGGATCTCGAGTGTATGACGTCAACTTCATTTTAAGCAATGTGGATGTAGAAGGTTAACCTCTAACAGTATCCGACTTACGTTCGCGCCGTACTAGTACGAATGCACTGGCTAGGCGCGAACCCGCTTTACACAATCAAATTCAGATAATAACTTAGCTAATAGTTCATCTTATGGACCAAATACCTTCAAGAGTGAGCATTAGCTTCACGTCAATATTCTGGTGTATTAATGTATAAGGTTTTTATGAACAAAATTGTCATCTTATTACTGACAACTCTGCTTGTATTACAAGCTTGTGGCTGTTCAGATAATAAAAAGGTCGTTGTTAACCAAAAGGTCAATGACGTTCATATCATTCAACCTGATAACGTCGCCGAATATATTGAGACGTTTAAGTTGCAATATGAACAGCTGGATCTTCAAATTGATGGCGTAAAATACAAGATTTTATTTGTTGATAGGGATGAAACTGACAAGGTCATCATAGCTAAATATGATAAAGGGCTGATTTATCTTGGTTTTGATTTTGAAAAAGAACAGCCCATCAACAGCATCACGCTACTAGAGGGCGACACCAGTAATCTTGAACACTTCAGCCCTACTGCTATATTAAAAGGCATTAATATTGGGCTCAGTGAGCAAGAAGACTATATGGTTTACCAAGGTTCAATTGAAGAAGTTAATACCAAACATCTTCATTCAATTAGTGTTGTCATCAATGAATCGCTACTAGGGGCTGGAGATTCAACATTAACTCTTAATGGTAACGTGGCGACGTTAAATGGCACATTAGGCACATCTACCTATATTCAAATGGATGAGTTAATAAAAACAAAATCCTTCGATACGCTTAAGTTTGGCAAAGTGAACGGCTCAATAAATGATGATATTAATATGCATACAGGCCGCCTTATTCGCGCAGCTAATTTAACAACATTGATGCCAAAAGGCAGCTTCGCTTATTCTGGTGGTGTTGATCTATTTGCCGCTGGTAGTCAGAGGATTTACCAAGATGGTGGTGAATTAGGGGTTCATTCTTGGTGCTGTATTGCCGGAAAAGATGCAGGTCAATTAAGTAAAGCAGACCCTGCCCATGGGGCACAATTAACGTACTTTAGAGAAATGCTTGGCGCAGAAAAAGGCCCCGAATTTTATTTCTTTACCATTAACGCAGCCCCAGCCGCTACTGTTTATAAGATGCAAAGAGCCGATATGATAAAATATAATCTAGTCACTGAGTAGCCACCTAAAACTCAGTTACACTAGCTCAGTAATAACTAGCACTTCCCCTTATAATACCGTGAGCTTGTTGTTTGTTTCAGATAACAAGCTCTCGTTCTGTCTTTATTTACTGACTCACAGTGCTTTAACATTATACAGTCAGACTGCACTGTCTGAAATCGAGCACGATTCAAAAGCCAGTGATAGCCTAGCTCCGCCTAATTCTGGCGCTCGGCTAATGTGAAGCTTTGATCCCATCCATAAACCAATACGATCCACAATTGCTAACCCCATGCCATGGCCCATATTGCCGCGGCTGTGTTTACCCCGCACGAAAGGCTTGATCACTTGCATCGCTTCTAGCTCGTCTATACCTTGACCATCATCATCTACGTGGATCCACAGCACTTGATGCTCAACAACTAGACTTACACGAATATGTGAACAGCTAAAACGCTGGGCGTTGCTGAGTAGATTATTCATCTGCATAGATAAGTATTTAGGATCGACATTAACTGTGACTGCTTGAGGTATAGACAACAATTCAATCTGATGTTCACCATCATCATGATCTAATACTTTATTCTGTAACCAAGCATTTAACTCTATGGTCTGCCTATTTAACGGAATGTCACCTTGGCCTAATCGAGCATAGCTTAGCAAAGTCATCACTAAGTCTTCCATGGTGTCTAAGTCGCGATTTATGCGTTGGAAATACTTAATTTTTAGCTGTGGATTTTGCGTTTCTTCCAATGCTTCAATGCCAAATCTTAACCTTGCTATGGGGGTTTTTAAATCATGCGACACAGCGCGGCTCAGCAATTTATTGTCATCGAGTAGCTGCTGAATGCGGTCAGCCATGCGGTTGAACTCTGCTTCAATAGTGCCGATATAGGAGGTCTTACTCACTGTAATCCGTTGTTGTAATTCCCCCATACCAAATGCTTGAGTGGCTTGACTTAAATTGATCAGACGGCGAATCAACGGTGACACCCACAACAGTAAAATCAGCACCACACCAAGGTAAAACAACATGGTATACAGCCTATTAAGGTTCAAACCACTATCGTTTTCTATTATCAACGGAGTAGTGATATTGAGCACTTGGCCAGTACTGGATAATAAATAGTGCAACGATATGCCTTCATCGGATTCCAACATCAGAAACTTATCGGTATCGAACTGGGCTTTTAGCGTCGGCGGTAATATAAATTCAACGCTGCCCATTAAAGCCAGCTGCTCAATATTATGTTGATTCCAACTCGTCAGAAAAGCTTGGCTTTGAAGCTGATGATTATCTAATGTTTTGGCTAACCCCGCCCCCATTAAGGTTAGCGCGGCAAGCTGATTGGCCGGATTAGGTTGATCATCTTCTTGATGATAAAAACTGGCAAACTCACTAATAGACCAGCCTAGACTGGCAATGGTCACTAGCACCACCAACACCAAAGAAATGATAAGTTTTTTCATGATGTAGGCGCTGCATCATCGCGGCAAAACAAATAGCCTTTGCCACGAATGGTTTTGACTTTATAGGGCTGGTCTTGAGCTTCTTGAAGCTTTTTGCGTAAGCGAGATACGCGGATATCCACGGAGCGATCTAGGCCATCATATTCTATGCCCCTAAGCTGAGACACTAGGTCAATACGGCTCACCACTTTGCCCGCCTGCAATGCCAGCAGCCATAAGACATCGAATTCATTGTCATTAAGTCCCAATGCTTGCTGATGAACCGTGACCGTTTTAGCGGTAGCATTAAGCACTAGGGCACCAAATACCAGCTGTTGTTTAGGCTCTTCATCATTGGCGCGGCGCAGTAACGCTTTAATCCGTGCCAGCAAGACTTGCGGCCGAATAGGTTTGGTGAGGTAATCATCGGCGCCCATTTCCAACCCCTGAATTTCATCCCCATCTTCAACACAGGCGGTCATAAATAAAATAGGCCCTGAATAAAAGCCCCTCGCCTCTTTGCAAACATCGAAACCGTTTTTCACTGGGATCATTACATCCAGTAAGACCAGATCCGGCAGTTCTTCAGCGATCATGTCTAAGGCATAATCACCTTGACTGGCAACAGTTACCTCATAGTCATGATCCAGTAAATAATCACTGATCCACTCAGCCAAAGAAGTGTCGTCTTCTACCACTAATATGTGCTTTTTCACTGCCATAACTAGAATAACCTCCAACCTGATTGGCTCTGTTTGGGAGCCTTATAAACCCAAGTCACTACCACTTTAACTCTAGCCAAGGGATCAGCTTTATCATCGGTGATTAAACTGAAAGAGGTTGTCTTATCACCTTCAAAACTATAGTGATATTCTTGCAAGCTTGCCCCATTCCAACACGTTAGCTGACGCCCACTTTTACTCATCACTAGGCAATAGTCGCCTTTACTTGGCGTTTGCCAGCGAAACAATACATCTTGATAGCAAATTTGCCCTTTATGCAAGGCAACGCAACGCTCGGGAGTTGCAGTGAAGGCGATGGTATTGTCCTGACTAAAAGCAGAGATAGGTGTAAGAATAGCGACGCAGATAACTGAGTGGAACAGTGCCGAGAAAAATGCAAAAGAGACATTAAATTTCTTCATAATGCCCCCTAAAACACATAGCTAATAGAGGCGTTAAAAAACGACCCATAATCAGCTTGATTAAAAGGACTATTCGTTATTTCCTTGGAAAGCACATTGAGGCGATACATGGCGCGAAATACCAGTTTCTCACTCAGCGGATAAGCTACACCGAGTTCTATACCGTATGTTACAGCGCTACCTGGGCGATACTCAGGAAATAGCTCAGTCGCTTCTGAGCTCTCAACGCCAAAAAGGCGCCGACTGAGCTTCGATGATGCGTATTCAATACTGGCTAATGCATGAAAATTCCAATTACGAACCTGCCAAGATTTCCCCAACCGAGCAGAGCTAGCAATGCCTTGAGCATCAAAATAATCACTTACTATTCGATACTGAAAAATATAGTCATCATCCCAATAGCGTGTAGCCCTGAAACCAGCACCAATAAAGAGTGAATCCATCGACATTAGGTATTCATTACGAACAGCTTCATCCAAAGTATTAGGGGCATCATCTGGATTACGGCTAGTGGAACTTTGCAAGTTGGCGGCAAGAAAATCTAGAGACCAATTAGGTGAACTCCACAGATTTATACCCAAATTAATCCCATCTTGAGATTCATGTATCATCTCTATAAATAGACCTTTGTATTGATACATGCCGCTGATGAGTAAAGAAGGCTGCACAGACTCATGTTCAGTTTGGCGAATATCTAACTGATTGGTACCGTAAACACTGGCTCCAAGCTCAAAGTAACCGCCATCAGCAAGGCGTGATTCTCCGCCGCGGCTCACACTAGTCGCTATGTCTGAAGCCACCACTAAGTTAGGCGTTAACAGCAGTCCCAATAACAAACTTCTAAGTAAAATTACATTCATTTTATTCATATTTTTTATCGTGATGTTAGTTTCATAGAGCAAAGAGTTGGTGGCATTTCAGCTCGGCATAAAAAAGTTATATGCATGTCCACAAGGGTATTTATTTCCCACAGTTCTATTGGCCCGCTTTTTAAATACTGCGATTAACACTATAGGATTAAAAGTTTAAGATTAACAAAGTATTGCCGCCGCTAGTTTACCCTATTACTCTCTAAGGCTAAATCCGCTACTTAGCATATTATCTCTTACAGCTATCTTTTCAGATTCTGAGCCATTTCTAATGCTATAGAATTAAATTGATCAACTTGTCTCTCCGTTATTGAATCCAGCATGACTTTCATGATGTTATTTTCAATATGCAATAATTGCTTCAAAATTTCTTGTCCAAATTCAGATAATTCGATCAAATGGCTTCTGCTATCCAATGGATTAAGCACTTTATAAATTAAATTCTTTTTAAGCATATCTCTAACTAGTCTAGCTACTTGCCCTTTATCCCTATCTAGTTGTTCGGAGATATAAGCCGCCGTACAGTTACCAATGCGATTAATACAATGAAGCGACTGAATTTCCATTGGAGCAATATCAATACCTGCTTCACGTATTTCTTTGTTTACACATGATTTAAAGGTATGAGTAAGCGATAAAAAAGAATCTGGGATTTGTATAGTCAAAATTGACACCTCTTAATAAGTTGACACTATCAACTATAGCAGCTAAAATTCGACCTGTACATTGTTGACAGTATCAACCATTTTTAAAAGGTGATGAATATGAAGAAAATAGCAAAGAAAATCCTAGTTACGGTGTCTTTAATTTTGACGCTAATCGGCAGCCTTACTTTTGTGATGACTTATCAAAATATCGGCTTTGGCGAAAAGTTTTTTTATCAATGGATAGTGTCGACATTATTAGCAGCCACTACTATGGCTCCAATAGGATTCATGATGATTACAGTCATCAGTAAAATTGCTCTTCTTATTTTCCCCAATGTCTCAGAAGCAAAGCGTAACGTTGCTATTGGTGTCGCAATGGCATTGGTAATGGAAGGTATTATGGCATTAGTAACAACCCTTAATAACATTGGATTTACGGCATTATCAGAACTCATTACAGCTTGGTGGAGCGCGCTAATTATTGCTCTACCACTAGGACTACTAATCTCTTTAATGATGACAACATTAGTTAAACCTAAGCTTGAACGGTACCTAGCTAGATAGATAGATAGAATATTTACATAGAATAATACGGAATTGAGTGTGATTATGATGAGATACAAACATGTAAAAGCTGGCGATGCCGAAAGATACAATCTTAACCAAGGTGAAATAACTTCAATTCTTGCCTCTGGTGTTGACACAGATTATCGAGTTTCCATCTTTGATAGCATGCTTCCTAAAGGCAATGAAGCTCCTTGGCATTACCATGAAATTGATGATGAAATATTTTATCTGATTTCAGGAGAAATTGAGTTTGGCGTAGAGAATGAGGAGTTTGTTGCACGTGCTGGCGATCTTGTTATTGCAGGGCCTAATGTAAAAAGGCGTTTTAAGGCTATCATTGATAGCCATTTACTCGTCATCAATGCACCATCTGGCCCATCGGAGTGTTTTATTAGAGATATTTCAAAATTCAACCAGGATAATTTACCAACTGATTCAGACAAGCAGATGTTTATAGATAAATACAAAATTTACATACTCTAACAATATAATATTACTAGGTTTAACAAAATTTTCTGATGGGTTTTTCGTTGCACTTAAAATCAGTCGCAAATGCGGATATTTTCGCATATTCGATAGCCATCTATTTTATCATCGAAATCCTATTAACTAAAACCACTTTTCTAACTCACTTCAGTCCAAATGTGAGTTATCTGACCCACACTCAAGGTGCTGCAAATAACATTGCTATAACGCCATATCACCTAAACAATTCTCGACTAAAAAATCTTATCGTTAGGCACAGATAAAGTTCAGGATTTAAACAAAAGTTTGTTATACTCCGCGGCCGCTTATCGATGGCGCTCAATTGGGTGTATCATTCAAGCTTAACGTTTTTCAACTATCCTAAGACGTTAATCAACCCAGTTAAGCATAAGTTCAGCCATTTAATAATGGCTATCGGCCCAAATATTCTAGATTGACCTTGTGCAGCTAACTTAGCTTGCTACAACTTAATCGCTTTGTTTTGATGTACATACAGGAACCGCACCATGAAATTCGAATCTTTTAGCTTCGCCCCAGAAATATTACGCGCGATCGCTGAGTGCGGTTATCAATCTATGACGCCAATTCAACAACAAGCGATTCCGGCAATCCGTCGTGGTGAAGATGTCCTAGCAAGCGCTCAAACAGGCACGGGTAAAACAGCAGCATTTGCACTGCCTATATTACAAAGAATGTGTGATAACCCAAAAGAGACGATGCCGTCTAACACTCGTACCTTAATTCTGACTCCAACTCGTGAGCTTGCCGCACAGGTTGCAGACAACATTAGCGCTTACAGTAAGCATCTTAATTTAACGGTATTAACCATTTATGGTGGCGTTAAAATAGAGACCCAATCACAAAAACTTAAACGCGGTGCCGACGTTATTGTTGCTACACCAGGTCGTTTACTTGAACACATTGTGGCGTGTAACTTAAGTTTGTCGAATGTTGAGTTTTTAGTACTCGATGAAGCCGACCGTATGCTTGATATGGGCTTTAGTGCTGACATTAAAAAGATTCTCCAAGCCGTAAACAAAAAACGTCAAAACATGTTGTTTTCTGCGACCTTCTCTTCTGAGGTTAAAAAGCTAGCGAATGACATGCTTGAAAAGCCTAAAGTGATTACTGTTGATAAACAAAACACTACTGCCGACACCGTTAGCCAGGTGGTATATCCAGTAGAGCAGCGCCGTAAGCGTGAATTAATATCTGAACTTATTGGTACCAAAAACTGGCAACAGGTGTTGGTGTTTACCGCGACTCGTGACGCTGCAGACAAATTGGTCAAAGAGCTTAACTTAGATGGTATTCCATCGGGTGTGGTTCATGGCGAGAAAGCACAAGGCAGCCGTCGTCGTGCGTTACGTGAATTTGTTGAAGGTAAAATTCGTGTATTAGTGGCCACCGAAGTAGCAGCCCGTGGTCTTGATATTAAAAATCTTGAATACGTTGTTAACTACGATTTACCATTTTTAGCCGAAGATTACGTCCACCGTATTGGCCGTACTGGTCGTGCAGGTAAAACTGGTGTGGCAATTTCGTTTGTGAGCCGCGAAGAAGAGCGCACCCTAGCTGATATTGAAAAGCTAATCGGTCAACCAATTCGTCGAGTGACTGTACCGGGTTATGAAGTCGGTAGCCGTGAAGTACTGCTTAAGCAAATTGAAAAGCGTCGTAGTTTTGCTAAAAAACAACAACGTGGTGATAACGCTGGCGCTCAGATGATTGCTGAGAAAAACATGGATGGACGTCGTGTTAAAGTGGGTAAAGTTAGCAGCACGGTTAAATACAAAAAGATTAAATAACTCAGCAAGAAAGAGCTAATGGTAATCGAAAAAAGCGCTTAGGCGCTTTTTTTGTGTTTGAATGAAATGAACTGTGTGATTATAAGGTCTACTCTAGTCGGGACATTACTCTATAAGGACTTATCATGTTAAAAACCCTGCTTATTGCCACAGCACTTATGTTAACCAGTTTAGCCAGTGTGGCTAAGCCCATTGCCAGTGACGAGAACAATGTTATGCCACTGCTCAATGGTCACCAAATACCTGCAGTAACCCTGCTAGATGTAGATGGTAAAGCGGTTGAACTCAGTAAGCTTGTGGCCCAAAAGCCGACTATATTCTTCTTTTACCGTGGCGGTTGGTGTCCATTTTGTAATTCGCAAATGGGTCAGTTAAAAGCAATTGAACCGAAACTGCTTGAGATGGGTTTTCAATTAGTGGGAATATCACCTGATACCCCAGAAAAAATGCGTGCGTCGATGAATAAACAAGAACTCGATTATTTGTTGTTGTCAGATACGTCAATGGCGGCATCGCGAGCATTTGGTTTAGCCTATTACACCAGTGCAGATATCACTAAAAAATATACCGCCAGTTTAGCGGTAACCAATGAACTGTTTACTACCCCAGCGGGTGACAAACGCTTAGTGTTACCCGTGCCAGCAGTCTATGTGGCAGATAAAAGTGGTTTGATTCATTTTCAATATGTGAACCCAAACTACAAGGTTCGCCCTGCGCCAGAGCTAATTTTAACCGCTGCTGAGTTACTCGTTAAACCTTAGTTAACGCCAAATTCAAATAGAATCTAGCCAACATTAATCCAATAATGTTGGCTTTTTTTATCTTATCCCCTCCCCTGAATTCTACGCTGTAGTGTTATGACTATTACCCACTCACACTTGGCATTTTCGACCACCACACTTCTACCCCCCTACAAATCTAGACTTATCGTAATAAAATACAATCTTTCATCACAAAAAAACCCGAAATACATGCGCTTCTAGCCAATGATTGATTTTTATATTGGATTTTTAACACCTCATCTCGTTACACTGTTCTGTATATAAGAATATCCCTACACAGAGGCTGTAAATTACCATGTCTATTACTACTACATTTGGCACAGCAAATACTTCTGGCACGATTAAGGCGATGCTATTAGGTTGCGGAGAGCTCGGCAAAGAAGTTGCCATTGAGCTACAACGTTACGGAATTGAAGTTATCGGAGTTGATCGCTATCCCAATGCCCCAGCAATGCAAATTGCCCATCGTTTTCATGTGATTAACATGCTGGATGCAAAAGCATTAAAAGATGTTATCGAGCTTGAACAGCCAGATTTAGTGATTCCAGAAATTGAAGCCATTGCCACCCAAACGTTAGTGGAACTAGAGCAGCAAGGTTTGCATGTAGTACCAACCGCTAACGCAGCTAAACTCACCATGGATCGTGAAGGTATACGCCGACTTGCGGCAGAAACGTTATCAATACCAACATCAAAGTACTTTTTCTGTGACACTCTAGCTGAATTTGAACAGGCCGTTACCGACATTGGCATTCCATGCGTGGTTAAGCCAGTAATGAGTTCGTCTGGTAAAGGCCAGAGTGTGATTAAGTCAGCACAAACCATTCAGCAAGCATGGGCTTACGCCCAAGAAGGTGGTCGAGCAGGTAAAGGACGAGTGATTGTTGAAGCTTTTATTCCATTTGATTACGAAATTACCTTACTGACGATTAGCGCCGTAAATGGTATCCACTTTTGCGACCCAATTGGCCATAGACAAGAAGATGGCGATTATCGTGAATCGTGGCAACCCCAATCGATGTCGGCTAAGGTATTACACAAGGCACAAGCCATGAGCCAACGAGTTGTTGAGGCATTAGGTGGATATGGACTCTTTGGTGTTGAGCTATTTATTCGTGGTGATGAAGTGTATTTTTCTGAAGTGTCGCCAAGGCCACATGATACAGGTTTAGTGACCTTAATCAGCCAGGATTTATCTGAGTTTGCCTTGCATGTACGTGCGATTTTAGGATTACCAATAAGCAATATTGTGCAGCATGGTCCTAGTGCTTCTGCGGTTATTCTTGCCGAAGGCACATCCACCAATATCCGTTACCAGGGTATGGCTGCCGCCTTAGCGCCAGCCGATACTCAATTACGCTTGTTTGGTAAGCCAGACATTGATGGCCGCCGCCGCTTAGGTGTAGCGCTAGCCCGCGATAACTCGGTAGAACAAGCGGTCGAAAAAGCGAAAACCGTTGCCAGTCATATCAAGGTACTATTTTAACGTCATTGAATATTGTTTTAACGTCACTGGATATTATTTTAACGTCTAACTTAATGATGAACTAAGCCGTGGAATATCTGCGGCTTAGTTTTTTGCTTTAGGCATTGGTTTAGGTAGAGGTTTATCCGCTAAATGAAAGTGCACTAACATCAATAATCGAAACAGCGCCTTAAGCTTACGATCTTACTCAAGCTTGCCCGCGTTAATCAATTTGCGCAGCACAGCTATTTTCATGTATAGATTTTTAACTAACACATCGCTTTGATACTCTAAGTATTTATCAAACTCTTTATAACCGTCAATGGTTTGCGGAGCCAACTTAGCCTGACGAATATGTAATCCCGACAGCATCGCTTTATCAAACGCTTGAGTTTCTAGCCCCTTGATAATGTCGGCAGCACTGAATTTTGCACCAAGCCATCCACAATAAAATGAATATTCGATTCAATTTCAAATTGCAGTGCATGAGTGTCATGAAGCACGTTATCAAATCTTGTACGTTCTTTATCGACAAAATCAAACAAGATTTTCAGAGTGACATGTGCAGATCCCGTTCAGGGCTCAATGCTGAACACTAAAGTTTTACACTCAACACATTCAAAGTGAGTGATGAGTGCTCGTGTTTAGTCGTTAATTCGATTCAACACTTTACCTTGTTGAAAATGTCGTACATTTTCAACCGCAATGTTGAGTAGATTTTGTCTAGCTTGTAATGTCGCCCATGCAATATGCGGCGTGATAGTAATGTTGGCTGCACTAAGTAGTGGGTTATTGCTACTGGGTGGCTCTGTCGATAACACGTCAACTGCCGCAAAGCCGTTACCATTATTTAACCACTGGGCTAAATCGGTTTCATTAATCAAGTCGCCGCGAGCGGTATTCACTAATAAACAGCCCGGTTTAAGTAAGCGTAAACTGTCGCTATTGATCATGTATTTGGTTACGGCACTCAGCGGACAATGCAGCGAAATAATATCGGCTTGTTGCAGCAAGTTGTCACGTTCACACCATTGAATAGCATCAGGTAAATTGGTTTTAGGTTTAGCACTGGTAATCAACACTTTCATACCAAACGCAGCACCTAAATGAGCAACCTGTTGGCCAATATCACCATAACCTACAACACCCAGCGTGAGGCCTTTTAATGAAGTTAATGGGGATAAGGTAAAACAAAAATCTCGTTGCGTTACCCATTGTCCTTGTTTTACGGCTTGATCATGTAAAGCAACTTGTTGCTTATGATGTAAAATATGGGCAAACACCATTTGTGCTACGGCATCGGGGCCATAAGCAGGAATGTTAGTGACAACAATCCCCTGCGCTTTTGCTGCATCAACATCGACCACATTGGTTCCAGTGGCTAGAACACCGATATAGGTTAATGCGGGCAGTTGCTTTAAGGTCGCGTCACTCAATAGGGTTTTATTGGTCAGTACGATTTGAGCGCCTTGGCAACGACTCACGATTTGGTCGAGTGTTGTATGGTCGTAAATATCGCATTCGCCTAATGCTTCAAGCGCTTGCCAACTCAAATCACCCGGATTAAGTGTATAACCATCTAATACTACTATTTTCATTTACTGCCCCATTCCATTGCTTACAAAAATACGTTATTAGATTGCGCTAACGCATTCCTCTAGAGGTTTTAATGCGCTCGTAAGCGGCTTGAATATCTTGTGCTTTGGTGTTGGCTAATTCCATCATCTCTTCAGGTAAGCCTTTAGCCACAAGTTTGTCTGGATGATGTTCATTCATCAACTTGCGGTAAGTTCGTTTTACGTCTTGATCGCTAGCAGATTCTTGCACGCCTAGCAGCACATAGGCATCAGTAAGCGGCATTTTATTACCTTGTGGCGACTGATGATGACTAAACTCAGCTTGCCAACGTGCCAGTAAAGCATCCAGTTGTGCAGCAAGGCCAAGCTTAGTGGCAATAACAGACAATATTTGCTTTTCATTGGCGTGTAATTCACCATCGGCCAAGGCAGTTTGAATTTGGATTTCCAAGAACATTTGCGCTAGCTCAACCCGCCCTTGAGTGGCTTGTCGAAACAGTTCTAGCTGCTTTAGCAAATCAAAATCTGCTTGGCGACCTTGACGAAAAGCCGTTTGCGCATCGATACGTGACTGACCAGACAACTTCATTTGATCCATTAACATGGTAGCAATACGAATATCAGTTTCAGTCACTCGCCCTGACGCTTTAGCAACATGGCCCATTACGGCAAATGTAGAATTAAAAAACATCGCCTGACGTTCACTGCCTTTGCGCATTATCGAGGTTAGTCCTTGGCGCCTGTCAAAAGCATGGCCTAACCATAATCCTAAAATCGCACCAAAAAACCGCCCGAACATATACCCAATGATAAACCCAAAAACTTTACCCCAAATTCGCATGTTGTTTTCCACTACGGTTAATAATTAATACATAACTAGCCATCATCAGATGGCGTAGCTTAAAGCGGTAACAGAGTCTCTATATCGACCAAGCGACGCTGTAATTTATCCAATCGCTCAAGTGTGCCGACATCGCACCAATAAGCATCAAAATGCTCACCTTGTATTTGTTGCTGGCCAATGGATTGTTTAAGCAAAGGACCCAAAGCCTGTTTACCTTCAGGCAACTGACTAAATAATTGAGGATGATAAATCCCCAGTCCAGCAAACGTTAACCTTTGTTCATCGCTCAAGGTTAATTTACCTTGGGCATCAATAGCAAAATCACCCTGTGGATGATGTTCTGGATTATCCACTAACCACAAATAAGCTTGTGCTTCACCTTGGTAAATGCGTTGATAAGCCAAGGTGACGTTAGGCAAGTGATCGATAAAAATATCACCATTGATAACCAGAAAAGGTTCGTCCCCCAACCAAGGTAATGCTTGCTTGATACCCCCAGCAGTTTCTAACGCTGTGGTTTCTTCGCTATAGCTAATCTGCAAACCCCATCGACTACCATCACCTAGCATTTCAGGTAACTTATGCCCTAACCAAGCTTGATTAATCACGACCTCAGTCACACCAATTAACGCGAGTTTTTCTAAGTGATATTCAATTAAAGGTTTACCTGCAACACTCACTAATGGTTTAGGTAAGGAGTCTGTTAACGGGCGCAAACGCTCCCCACGACCTGCAGCCAGAATCATCGCTTTCATGCTTCGCTTACCGCCTCATGAGTATTTTTGTGGTTTACTAACGGTAAAATCACCTTGTGGATCCACAGACTAAAATCGGCAATTTGTGGGTATTTAATCCCAATATCTGCGACATATTGCAAGGTTAATGGAATATCAGCCAGATAACCGCGCTTACCGTCACGATGATATAACCGCGCGAAAATCCCCGCGGCTTTGATATGGCGTTGTAACCCCATTAAATCAAACCACTTTGTATAGGTAGCAAAATCAACATTTTCATCAATCAATTGATGAGCTATAGCAAGCTGATAATGATATCGCATCAAGTGATTAACGATATCGTCCGGCCAACGCACGTAACAATCGCGCAGCAATGATACCGCATCATAAGTCACCGGCCCATGCACAGCATCTTGAAAATCTATCACTGCTAGCGCTTGATCATTTATCAGTAAATTACGGCTATGGTAGTCACGATGCATACCCACTTTCGGTTGTGCGAGTACATTATCTGTTAAGGCGGAAAACGTGGCCGTAATCATTTGCTGCTCATTGTCCGTTAATGCGTAATCTAAATGCTCTTTTAGTAACCAATCGACAAAAATAGCTAATTCTCTTGCCACAAAAGTATCATCGTAATCTGCTAACGGTCCATTGTCGGTTTCCGTTACCGTAGCAATAATCGGTAATAAGTTTAATGCCTGCTTATAGTAGTCGGTTACATTGCCTTTATTCAGCACCGACAAAAGCTGTAATTCGCCCACATCAGTTTGTAAAACAAAACCATAGTCATTGCAGGTTGCAAGCACTTCGGGTACCAGTAATCCTGCATGTTGATAAGCTTTAGCCATTGCCAAGAATGGTGCTATGGGTACTAAGTCGATAGGTGAATCTGAAACGATATAATCAATGCCTTGATGACGAAGACGAAAATAACGTCGAAAACTGGCATCGCCGCAGATCAAGTTAATGGCAACTTTATCGCCGAAATATTGGTATAACCAGTTACTTAACGCGACAAATCTTGGGTCAGATAAAATCATCTCAATGGCTCTTAACGAAAAATTGCTTTATTATAGCCAGCATAACATTTGGAAACAGCTAAAGAATGGAATGTTTCATCTAGCTGAGTATCTTTTTCTCTCCAAAACTTTCCGGAATCAGAATTCATAAATTATTGACAACAATGCAGATCCGTTATTTTCTGGCACTAAGCCTACTCCCAAATATCGTGTTGGCTGATGAGCCAACAACGACCGAAGCGCCTTCATTGCAATGCGTTGTTGCTCCGCCTGTTTCTCGTTCATTTGAGGACCGTGCAGCATTAACCGGCATATCAGACGATCAAATTGTTATCATTAGTGATCACTCCAGCGTTGCTTACAATAATCAAGCTGAGTTTTCGGGTGATGTCAGTTTCAGCCAAGGACTTCGTCATATTGCGGCTGATAACGCTGTATTAGATCAAAAAGAACAACGCTTAAATGCAGACGGTAACCTTATCTTTAAAGATGAGTTATTTACCGTTACGGCAGATACCTTAGAAGCCCAAATGAGCACAAATAACGCCACCCTAAAAGGCGCTCAATATTGGCTACATGGGCAACAAGTGCATGGCGATGCTGAAAAACTACAGATCACTTCAGACAATAATCTATTGCTAACAAAAACCAACTTCACTACCTGTCCGCCTGGTGACGAATCATGGTTACTCGAAGCTGACATGATCAAAATTGACAGCAAAGAAGAATGGGGTGAAATTTGGAATGCCAAGCTGCGTATTGCCAATATTCCAGTGTTATATATTCCGTATATGACTGTACCTGTATCGGACAAGCGTAAAACCGGTTTCTTATTTCCAAGTTTTAGTACCAGCACCACTAACGGTGTAGAAGTTAGTACTCCCTATTATTGGAATATCGCGCCAGAGTTTGACTTAACTTTCACACCAGACTTTATGTCTTCGCGTGGGCTATATACCAAAACAGAGTTTCGCTATCTTGCTGGAGAACAGCAAAATGGTCAGTTCAATGTAGAATATTTAGGCAGCGATAGTAAGCTAACGTCTAATGCTGACCGTTATTTGTATCACTGGAGCCATCAAGGCGCAGTTAACAAAAACTGGCGAGTGAGATCAGACTATACCGATGTGTCCGATAACAATTATTTCAACGATTTAAATTCTGACGTTAATCAATCAACCGATAACCAGTTATCACGGATCGGTGAAGCCAGTTATTTTGAACGCGACTGGGACTTCAACATGCGCGTGCAAGATATTAAAGTGCTTGGCGAAGATGAAAAACCATATCAAGTAATGCCACAGTTAAACTTTAATTATCGTTCTGCAGACATTTTTAACACTATCGATTTTAAATTTAATTCAGAACTGACCAATTTCCGCCATCAAGATAACGAATATAATACCGCAACCCGCTTACATTTAGTGCCAAGCTTAATTTGGCCGATACAAGGGCCTGCAGGTTCATTTACCAGTGAAGTTAAATTACTGCAAACTCAGTATTGGCAGCAAAATATAGACGAAGACTCAACATTAAACGACAGTATAAGCCGTACAATCCCGCAAGCGCGTTTACATGGCCAGGTGAATTTTGAGCGAGCAACCCAATTGTTTGATGAACAATACCGTCAAACCCTGGAACCTCAAATTCAATATCTTTATGTCGGCTATGAAGACCAATCCAATATTGGTATTTATGACACTGCACAGTTACAAGAAGACTATTATGGTTTGTTCCGCGATCGCCAATACTCAGGCTTAGACCGTGTTGCAGATGCCAACCAATTTACCTTAGGTTTTACCACTCGTTTATTTGATCAAACTAACCGTGAAAAACTCAAGTTTAGCGTAGGTCAAATCATGTATTTAGAAGACTCTAAAGTCAGTATTGACGATACTTACAAAGAAACTACCCAGTCAACATCGGTATTAGCGGCTGAATTAGATGCCCAGTTATACAACGATTGGTTTGTGAGTGGTTCAGTGCAACACGACACAGAAACGGGTGAAAACAAAAAGAATGAAGTCACTTTAGATTATCGTCCAAGTAGCGACCGATTATTGCAGTTAAGCTACCGATATGTACCCGACTTATTAAATACTAACACCAATGACCAAGTTGATATTTCCCAAGCTGGCGTACGTACCTCGTGGCCTATTAGTGATAACTTATACTTTGTCGGCAACTACTATTACGACCTCAATGAATCTCGTAATATTGAAACTTACACAGGCGTACAATATGAGTCATGTTGCTGGGCATTGCGCTTAAGTTATCATTATCGTATCAAAACCAACTATGACGATGATTTATCAGAAAGCATTGATGGACGCGAAGAGTTTGAAAGCGGTGTTTACCTAAACTTTGTCATTAAAGGTTTAGGTGGTTCAGGTCCGTTAGGGGTAGACGACATGTTAAATGAAGGCTTATTTAACTACCGTAAACCACTTTACTTGAGGAATTAGCATTCTTTTGTGATAGATTGCTGAACCTAGCGACAAACTCATAGTCCAATAACAACAAACATGCTGTTGAGTATGAAGTAGTAACCTTATTTTGGCGATGTATTGCCAGTTTTATTGAATCGAATGTGCCAAGGATTTTGTGGATGAAACACAGTAAAAAAATAATTTTTGCATTACTAGCGTTAGCTATGAGTAACACCAGCATGGCTGCGCCAATGCCATTAGATCGCGTATCAGTACAAATTAATGATGGCATTATTCTTGAGAGTGAAATCACCAACATGGTTTCAACTGTTAAAGCCAATGCTAAAGCAGCGAATCAAACATTACCATCTGATGATGCCTTGCGCACTCAGGTAATCGAACGTCTCATTTTAACTCATTTGCAAATGCAAATGGCTGAACGTATCGGCCTGCAGATTGGTGATTTACAATTAGACCAAACGATTGAAAATATTGCTAAAGAACAAAAAGTAACCGTTGCGCAAATGCAGCAGACTATTGAAAGCGAAGGTACGAGCTTCAGCCAATATCGCGAACAGTTACGTCAAGAAGTCACCCTAGGTGAAATTCAGCGCATTCAAGTGCAACGCCGTATTCAGGTTTCACCACAAGAAATTAGTGGTTTAGTGAAATTGATTCAAGAACAAGGCTTAAAAGATGTTGAGTTTCAAATTGGTCACATTCTAATTGAAGTACCAAGCAACCCAACGAGCGAACAACTTGAAGGTGCTAGCCGCCGTGCAGAAATCGTGCTTAAACGTTTAAACAATGGCGATGACTTCCGTAGCACCGCTATTGCGTCTTCATCAGGTCCTAAAGCGCTAGAAGGCGGGATCTGGGACTTTATGAACATTAACGAAATGCCAACCTTGTTTGCTGAAGTTATCAGTAACGCCAAAAAAGGTGACATAATCGGTCCGATTAAATCGGGTTCAGGCTTCCATATTATTAAAGTAGTCGACACTCGTGGTTTACAAACCCAAGAAGTTGAAGAAGTAAAATCGCGCCATATCCTGTTAAAGCCATCTCCGATATTATCGGAAGATCGTGCTAAAGCGATGTTGGCTAACTTTTTAGCTCAAGTTCGTGCAGGTGATGCTGATTTTGCTAAATTAGCCACTCAGTACTCTGAGGATCCTGGTTCTGCAGCTAAAGGTGGTGAGTTAGATTGGGCAGACCCAAGCATGTATGTGCCAGAATTTACTCAAACACTAGCCAGTCTTCAGGAAGGCCAATACAGTGAGCCTTTCCGAACTACTCATGGCTGGCATGTTGTCCAACTTGAATCGCGTCGCAAAACAGATGCAACTGAACAATTTAACAGTAACCGTGCTCATCAATTAATCTTCCGTCGTAAGTTTAATGAAGAGTTACAAAACTGGTTAGACGAAATGCGCTCTGAAGCGTATATCGAAATCGTTGAGCCAGAAAGCAAACGAGGCTAAGCAAAATTAATGACTAAACGTATTGCCATCACTCCCGGCGAACCAGCTAGTATTGGTCCCGACTTAGTCATCAAACTCGCTCAACAGGCATGGCCTGTTGAGTTAGTTGTTTGTGCCGACCCCAATTTACTCATGACACGAGCAAAAATGCTTGGACTGCCTTTACAACTCAGGCCGTATCAACCATCGCAACCACCGAAGCCGCAAACAGCAGGCACATTAACCATTGCTCCTTTTGCATTAGCAGAAGAAGTTGAGTGTGGCGTACTGAATGAAGCTAACAGCGCTTATGTAGTAGAAACTTTGCGTTACGCTGGTGAAAAAAATATGTCGAATGAATTCGACGCGGTTGTTACCGGTCCTGTGCATAAAGGCATTATTAACCAAGCAGGTATTCCGTTTAGCGGTCATACCGAATTTTTTGCACTACAAGCCAATTGTGCAGATGTCGTCATGATGCTTGCAGCCCCAGGGTTACAAGTGGCGCTAATGACCACACATATACCATTAGCTTACGTTGCAAAAGCCATTACCCGCGACAGACTGCATCACATTATTACCATTTTGCATCGGGAATTGGTCAGTAAATTTGGTTTAGGTTCACCCAAAATTTATGTGTGTGGACTCAATCCACATGCAGGAGAAGACGGCCATTTAGGCCGTGAAGAAATTGATACCATCATACCTGCGCTCAACGAGTTACGAGAACAAGGCATGGATATTGTTGGCCCGTTGCCAGCCGATACCTTATTCCAACCTAAGTATCTTGAACAAGCTGACGTAGTATTAGCGATGTATCATGACCAAGGATTACCTGTGCTTAAATCATTAGGTTTTGGCAAGTCGGTCAATATCACCTTAGGTTTACCTTATATTCGCACCTCAGTCGATCACGGCACCGCGCTAGAATTGGCCGGCAGTGGTAAAGCGGATTGCGGCAGTTTTACCTGTGCATTAAACAAAGCCATCGAATTGGCCTCAAAAAGTAAGTAACCCATTTTAATGAGTAATAAAGTACATTTAGGCCACACGGCCAGAAAGCGTTTTGGACAAAACTTCTTAACTGATCAAGGCGTGATTAGCAGCATAGTAGGCGCTATTGCACCTGATAATGATCATGTAATGGTTGAGATTGGGCCTGGTTTAGGAGCATTAACTGAACCTGTTGCAGATATGATTGATAACCTAACCGTTGTTGAATTGGATCGTGACTTGGTGAAACGCTTGCAATATCACCCAGTACTTAAAGACAAACTGACCATTCACCAAGGTGATGCATTACAGTTTGATTTTGGTCAGTTGCAACAGCCAGGCAAGAAAATGAAAGTGTTTGGTAACCTTCCTTACAATATTTCAACGCCACTGATGTTCCATTTGTTTGAGTTTGCAGAACAAATAGAAACAATGCATTTTATGTTGCAAAAAGAAGTGGTTTTGCGCTTATCAGCAAGCCCTGGTACTAAAGCTTATGGCCGTTTAACGGTGATGGCACAATATTATTGCCAAGTAGTACCAGTATTAGAAGTGCCACCAACAAGCTTTACCCCTGCCCCAAAAGTTGATTCTGCAGTGATAAGATTATTGCCTTTTGAAGTCAAACCTTGGCCGTGTAAAAATGTCGATGTATTAAGACACCTAGTCACGACAGCATTTAATATGCGCCGTAAGACTTTGCGTAATAATTTAAAAACCTTACTGTCAGATGAAGACTTTGCAGCATTGCAAATTGATGCGAGCCTGCGGCCAGAACAAATTAGTGTCCCACAATATGTGGCAATGGCTAATATGCTGTGTGACAAAAAAGATTAATTATAAGGGCATGCATATTGAGCATGCCCTTTTGCTTTAGGACATAATATGAGCCAAGTTGAATCGCCTATTAAAATTAAAGTCGACACCCAATACTTAGAACAACAATCAGATGTCGCCGATAATAAATACCTATTTAGCTATACCATTACCATCATCAACCTGGGTGATAATAAGGTGACTCTTAAAGACCGTCATTGGATTATCACTGACGCTGACGGCGAACAGAATGAAGTAAAAGGCCCCGGTGTTGTAGGGGAAACCCCCACAATTGCACCTAATACGGCTTACCAATATACCAGTGGCACTGTGATGGCAACGCCAGTGGGCTTTATGCAAGGATCATATGGTATGGAAAATCATAAAGGCGAGCGATTTTTAGCAACCATTCCGCCTTTTCGTCTTGCTGTACCAGGGATATTTCAATAACTCATGGCACACTATTTTGTCGGCGATGTTCAAGGATGTTATTCCGAGTTACAACTATTACTACAAAAAGTGGCTTTTAACCCCTCCAAAGATCAACTTTGGGCGGTGGGCGATCTTGTGGCCAGAGGTACTGAATCGTTAGCAACCCTTCGTTTCTTCCAATCATTACAAGATTCAGCCAAAGTGGTACTGGGTAATCATGATTTACATCTTTTGGCCCTGCACGGAAAACTCAAACGAGCCAATCCACAAGATCATCTTGATGAATTACTCAACGCTCCTGATATTGATAATTTAGTCAATTGGCTCCGCCAACAACCCTTAGTCAGAACGTTACCGGAACACAATATCATCATGACCCATGCTGGTGTGCCTCCACAATGGGATAAAGTCACTCTTGAACATGAAGCAGCGCAAGTCAGCGTTGCATTACAGCAAGATGATTATCTAAGCGCATTAATTGCCAAAATGTACACAGAAGATGCTGAGCATTGGTCTCCATCTTTGCACGGTATCGACAGACTACGTTATTGTATCAATGCATTAACACGTATGCGTTTTTTACACCTTGATGGCCGTCTTGATTTTAAATGTAAATTACCGCCCAGCGAACAGCATTCTACCGAGTTACGCCCATGGTTTGAATTTGCATCAAAAACAGTGCCGCAAAACACTCTCATATTCGGTCATTGGGCGGCGTTAATGGGCAAAACAGATAATCTGCACGTTGTCGCATTAGATACAGGCTGCTGCTGGGGAGAGCATTTAACATTATGGCATCTTGAAAAGAATGAAATAATTACCCAAAAAAAGGTTAATTTAACGTTAAACTAAAGTACCATTTAGCCGATAGTTAAATGTAGAATTTATTACACTTGCCTGAGAAACAACCACCCTTTAATAAATTCAATATCATAATATGCGATAACACATAAAAATAAGAAATCAGGATCAAATAATAATAATAGCCGGAGTACTGTATGAAAATTAATGTAGCGACCAGAGTCATTGGTGGTTTTACCGTTGTGACACTGTTATTGATGGTCCTCGGTGGTGTGACTATGCTGAGTAACAACAGTATTAAAGACGGGACGACTATTCTTAAGACAATCAGCCTACCTGCACTTGAATCAACGAGTATCTTAAGTGAGAATTTAAGCACTCAGCAAATTGAAGCGTTACTCGCTTATTACAGTACTCATTCATCAAAAATTCCAACGATAGAAAAGAGACTCACAGACTTAGATAACGCATTTGAAAAAGACCTAGCTCGCTTAAATAACTTAGTAAGCAAACAGAATCAACTTACTGCGCCGTTGGCAGCGTTAACTAAAAGCTACGCAGTATATCAAGCGAGTGCTACAAAAATGCTCGTAGAGCGTGAAAGCGCCCTAAACTTACAAGAAAAATTACTCAAAATGCGCAGTAACCTTGAAAATGCTGCAGACGACTCATCATCTATTTTATTAGACATCATCGACCTAGAAACCAGTGAAGATCAAAATGAACGCAGTTTGGCCGCAACAGCCAGCCTCGTTGATGGTACATTTATCAATATCATTACCACGATTTATGATTTAGTCGCCTCAACCGAACAAAGCAAGTATGACCTAATCAACAAAGAACTCGATTACATGGTCAGTGAAGCTTCATCCAAATTGGATCACATTGGCCGTCAAGGCAGTGGTATAGTCAGCAGTTCAATTTTAGAAGATTTAAGCATTGAAAGTGCAAAAGTCTTTAAGTTACTAAAAGGCAGCGACTCACTTTTAGCCCTAAAACAACAACAATTAAATCATGAATTTGCTGCAGCTAAACAGTTAGCTGATACGCAAAGCTCAGCCAAAGACGTCAACAAGAAAATGACCGTGTTAGCAAAATCAATCGACACGTTCGCGGGTGATATCAGCACCACAGCACTAGAAATTATTGATTCGGCAGCTATTAAAACGCTACTGGTGGTATTAACTGCCATTATCGTCGCCATTATTGTTAGTATTGCTGTTGTTAAACCACTGACCCGCTCGTTAGAGAAAGTCAATAAAGCCTTAAATGTTCTGGCATCGGGTGATTTAACCCATAAATTAGATGACACAGGCCATGATGAATTCGCAGAGTTAGCCAAAAACTGCAACCGATTAGTCGACAGTCTACGGAGCCTTATTGTTGGCATCGTTGATCGTTCAAATCAGTTAGCTGCTGCGGCAGAAGAAACCTCTGCGATTACCTCGCAAACCACTATTGGTATTCAAGAACAAAAGAGTCAAGTGGACCAAGTTGCTACGGCAACCACGGAGCTGAGTTCAAGTGCACAACAGGTATCAATGAGCGCCGATCAAGCACTGAATGAGATTAAACAAGCTGACCAAGAAACACAGCATATGCGTACCCTTGCAGAAGAAAGCAAAAATACCATTCTTGCTCTTGCTGAAGAAGTTGCTAAAGCTGGTATTGTTATTAATAAAGTCCATTCCGACAGTGCGTCAATCGGCTCTATTTTAGATGTGATCCGTGGGATTGCAGATCAAACTAACTTACTTGCGCTAAACGCTGCCATTGAAGCCGCTAGAGCGGGTGAACAAGGGCGAGGCTTTGCAGTAGTAGCTGATGAAGTACGTAATTTAGCATCACGCACTCAACACTCAACCAGTGAAATTCAGCAGATGATTGAAGTATTGCAACTTGGCACCCAGGAAGCCGTTGCGGTTATGGAATTAGGTCGTACTCAAGCACAGAGCTGTGTTGAAAAGAACGAACAATCAAATCTAGCCTTAGAGACTATTAGTAAGTCAGTTCACCGAGCCTTTGATTCTGGTAATCATATAGCTCAAGCTGCCCAAGAGCAAAATATCGTTAGCCAGCAAGTTTCAGAAAAACTCGAACATATTGCCTCTATTTCAGAGGAAACCTCAATAGGTGCAGATCAAACCGCACAATCAAGTCAGCAAGTCGCTATGCTTGCAGAAGAACTACAAGCCTCGGTACGCGAGTTCAAGGTTTAATCTATACAATATAGTTAGTTTTCACAAAAGGCCCTTAGTGGGCCTTTTTTATTGTCTGCAATATTTGATTACGAGTCACTTACACTCAGATGGTAAATCAAATAGTCGATTTATACAGAGCAGAATATGATGCCTGAAGCAGTAGCATAGCAGCCAACTGAGTGTGCTTTTAACTTCTGTTCGAAACGCGTATGTAAACCTTTACTGCAATAGATAGCTCAACCCAAAATGAAAAGTTTACTTCTAGATCAATAGAAAATGAATTTTAGACCGAAATAGATAAGCAGATTACAGATTACGAGTAAGCAAACTAAAAATTGAAACAAAAGAATAAATAGACATGTATAGGACTGATATTATAGTCATTGCTAATCAACATAATGAGTGAATTAGCGACATAAAAAATGCCGATAATTACTTATCGGCATTTTTAATTTATATTGACTGACTCATCCGATTATATCTCACCAGAATTAGCCACCAACGCGCTCTTTAATCGCGTCAGTAATCGGGCTACCATCATGACCATTAGCAAGAGCCCAGTCTAAAATGGTTTTGCCATCAGCCTCAGGAATAGCTAAATCAGTTGAAGGTAGACGCTTTGCGATAAATTCACCGACATCATTGGCATTTGAATTGTAGGCAGTACGCAATAAACTGCTGCCATCACAAGAAATACCTGAATAAACATTACGTAATTTAACACGACTTTCTTTCATCTTTTTACGTAAACGGCTTTTGTCGTCTGATTTTACATAATCACAAATATTTGCAACCAATTGATCTGTATCGGCAATAGCAGGGGCTGACACAAAAGATGCTGCAATCAGAGCTGCAATAGCTACAGGCAATAGACGCATCTGACACTCCTTTATATTTTTATAGTTATATAGCTATGTATAGAGATCATGCTTTAGATCACATCTACATATTAATTTCAGGGTTAAACCCGACTAATTTAACATTTTTTAACGAAAGTGTTAAAGCTATATTGCAATCCTTTGTCGTTTGTTGCAGTTACTGAATTCTGTAAATCCCAAGAACCATCATCCCAAGCAGGGAATACTGTGTCACCATCAACATCGACATCAATTAACGTTAGATATAATACGTCAGCTTGAGGCAAGAGTTGTCGGTAAAGTTGACCGCCACCAATCACCACTATTTCTTCACAATCACCCGCAGCGGTAATAGCTTCATCAAAGCTTTTTACGCAGGTAACACCTTCAATACTCAACTGACTATTACGACTAATCACTATATTGTGGCGCCCCGGTAATGGTCGACCAATGGACTCATAGGTTTTACGCCCCATAACAACAGGTTTAGACAAGGTCATAGCTTTAAAATGGCGTAAATCCTCAGGTAAATGCCAAGGCATTTTATTGTCTTTACCTATAACTCTATTGTTGGCCATTGCGGCAATCATTGCGATACGCATTGAAGCTAAATCCTTATGGTTAAATAATCGGTCTGGTTCGGTAGTACAGCAAACTTGGTAACGCTAATCCTACGGCCAGCGCACCTAGGATAAATACTGTTTTTAAACCGTTGACGATGACCTGAGCTGTTAGTTCGGGACTAACCTGACTTTGTGCCGTGAGTTGAATTAATGCTATGACAGTATTGAATGCATACGTTCCTGGCACCATGGGAATAATGGCAGCAACAGCGTACATTAATGGTGGGGCAAGGTGACGTTTAGCAAACTGAATAGTAATCAAGCCAACAATAGCAGCGGCGATAAATGTCGCCCATTCAATTGGCATTGAAAAATGTAATAAAAAAGTTCTTGAACTGTGGCCGATAGCACCTGCAATGGCACAATAAATTAAATAGCGTTTAGGGACATTAAACACCATTGCAAAACCAACCGCAGGTATCGCCGAAAAAAAAGCATCATGCAGCAACAAACTTAGAAAGGATAACATTAAAAAATCCCTCCCATTTGCATCGCGATCGTAATGCCAATAACCGATGCTAAGGTTAATAAGGTTGCATGACCCCAACGGGAAATACCCACATTCATGTGGCCCTTAACCATATCAGAAATGGCATTAATTAGCGGAAATCCTGGTACTAGCATCAACACACTTGCCGCCATTGCGGCTTGAGGCGTTTCGGAAATAGACCCAAGGTAGCCGATTTGTGCAATAGCCGCGATCACAAATGCAGTCAGTGAGAAGTTAACCAATAAATTGAAATGTCTGGATGCCAGAAAAAGACGTACGATCATTCCAACCGATGAGGCAAAAAATGTGATTAAGCATGCCATCATGTCGCCATCAAATAAATGACAGAAACTTGCGCATGACAAACCTATCATAGGAACTACAGCAATTGCGGGATATGTTTTAGGAGAAATATGAGCGAGACGTCTACGAACTTCATTGGCACCATAAATGCCCTTTTCGGCTAGTATACAGATTCGCTGAAGCTCACAAATCACCATCATATTAATGCCATGAGCACGAATACGACGGGTTGTGGTAATGCATCGACCGTGTACCAAGCTAGTTAATACTAATGCATTGGATGATATTGATAATTCAATGCTAGCAATACCGAGTGCTTTACCAAGGCGCTGACTAATCTCTTCAACGAGATCAGACTCAGCACCATATGCCAGTAATAGCTGTGCACAGCGCACTACAAGGCGGGTAATTTCATTTTGGCTATCTTCGTACACGATGTCCTCAAATGAGTTCTTTAACGCTGATATATAACTTCTACATCATAGTCATCATCATCAAAATCTTCGTCAAAGTCATCATCATAATTTTCATTAGCGTTTTCATCTTCAGCGCTATGATAATTATCCCATTTGAATTCAACATCAGCATCTGCGGTAATTTCTTCCACAATAGCTGGTAAACTTCTAATGTAGTCAAGCATCTTGATACTTAACTCTTCAGTACCCGTTCGATTGTAAGCTGACATAGTATAAACATCACCTTGCCAATCTAACTCTTTGACAATACGATCAATTTTAGCTTGTATCTCTTCATCTAGCAGTAAATCGGTTTTATTAAATACTAACCAACGCGGTTTTGCTGCTAGCTTTGGAGAGTATTTCTCAAGTTCACCGACAATTGCACGAGCAGAATAAACGGGGTCTACGCCATCAATAGGTTCGATATCGATAATGTGTAACAACATACGGCAGCGTTCAAGATGCTTTAAGAAACGAATACCTAAGCCAGCACCTTCAGCAGCACCTTCAATTAGACCTGGAATATCGGCAATAACAAAGCTTTGGCCTGGACGCGGATTAACCACACCAAGGTTTGGCACCAAAGTCGTAAACGGATAATCAGCAACTTTAGGCGTAGCACGTGATACTGAACGGATAAAGGTTGATTTACCTGCGTTTGGCATCCCTAATAAACCCACATCAGCAAGTAACAATAACTCAAGTTTAATTGAGCGTACTTCACCTGGGGTACCTAATGTTTTTTGGCGCGGAGCACGGTTAGTACTACTTTTAAAACGGGTGTTACCTAAACCGTGGAAACCACCTTTAGCAACAAGAAGCTTTTGTCCATTTACAGTAAGATCGCCAAGTGACTCTTCTGTTTCTTGATCGATAGCACGAGTACCTACTGGTACTTGCAGAACCAAATCACTGCCGCCATGCCCGGTACAATCACGACCACGGCCATTGGTGCCACGTTCAGCCATATGAAAACGAGTAAAACGATAATCAATCAGCGTGTTCAAGTTTTCGTTAGCTTGCAGGTATACACTGCCGCCATCTCCGCCATCACCACCGTCTGGACCACCATCTGGTACATATTTTTCGCGTCTAAAACTCACGCAACCGCTTCCGCCGTCACCTGCTTCTACGCGAATATTCGCTTCATCAACAAACTTCATACTGACTCCTGACGCCACTTAATCTGTAATTATAATCCCAAATCACTGGAATTTGCAGGAAAGCGCTGAAGATAGCATTCATCACGATATCGCCTACTGCATATAAACAAAATCATCAAACTATCAACAACAGTTTAATGATATAAAAAACACAAAAGCCCCACCATAGGCAGGGCTTTCGAGATCTAGCTTAGAAAGAATTAAGCTTCGATGCTAATAAACTTACGGTTATTAGGACCTTTAACTTGAAACTTTACTTTACCGTCTGTTAATGCAAACAAAGTATGGTCACGACCAATACCTACGTTTACACCAGCGTGGAACTTAGTACCACGTTGACGAACGATAATGTTACCAGCTAGAACTGATTCACCACCAAAACGCTTAACACCAAGACGTTTACTTTCCGAATCGCGGCCGTTACGAGTACTACCGCCAGCTTTTTTATGTGCCATGAGTTAGACTCCTAAATTATGCGCTAATCGCAGTGATTTTAACTTCGGTGAACCACTGACGGTGGCCCATCTTCTTATCGTGATGCTTACGACGACGGAACTTGATAATAGTTACCTTTTCGCCGCGACCGTGGCCAACTACTTCAGCTACGACTTTACCGCCAGCAACTAAAGGAGCTCCAACGTGTACTGTTTCACCATCAGCGATCAATAAAACTTGATCGAATTCTACGGTTTCACCAGTAGCAACTTCTAATTTTTCTAAACGAACTGTATGACCTTCAGCAACACGGTGTTGCTTTCCGCCACTTTGAAAAACAGCATACATGGCTATTTTACTCCAAATGACTAACACACTAACTCATATTATTGACGAGACTAGGTGCTAAAAAACTTTTAATGACAATGGGCGCGGATTCTACGCGAAGAATTATCATCAGGCAAGTCTTAATTCACTATCAAATAAAAAAGACCTTATTACCGCACACTATTCATTAATAGCTAATGTGCCTTCTTCAAAATTTAGTTAACATGACCATGTTCATTTATACCTAATTTTTATAATTAAATTGGTCGGAATCCTACTAACTATCGTAAAATCAGGATTCTGTATGTTCAATTGTGGAAATACATACTTTGAAAAATAGCACTGATATCCTGTAAGATATGCGCTCTAATTCGATATGACTAATTAAGGGTGCAAGCCTGTCGCCCAACAACCAGAGACTATTATGGATTTAAACGCCATTCGTCAACTGGCTGACACTGATATGCAAGCAGTCAATCAGCTGATATACAAACAACTTGAATCTGATGTAGCCCTAATTAATCAATTAGGCTTTTACATTATCAATGGCGGTGGTAAGCGTTTACGTCCGTTATTGTCAGTATTAGCCGCACGAACCGTTGACTACCAAGGCGAGCATCACCTTAAACTCGCGGCGATCATCGAGTTTATCCATACTGCGTCTTTGTTACATGATGATGTTGTTGATGAATCGACATTGCGTCGCGGCCGCGAAACCGCCAATGCCTTATTTGGTAACAGTGCTAGCGTGCTCGTAGGTGACTTTTTATATACTCGTTCATTTCAAATGATGACCGAGCTCGAAAACATGAAAGTGCTGCAAGTCCTTGCTCATACCACTAACGTACTTGCAGAAGGTGAAGTGTTACAGTTAATGAACTGTAATGACCCAGATACCACCGAAGCTAACTACATGCGGGTTATCTACTGTAAAACTGCAAAATTGTTTGAAGCGGCAACTCAGTTAGCCGGCGTATTAGCCAATGTGAGCCCAGAGCAAGAACAAGCATTAGCTGATTACGGTAAATATCTCGGCACAGCTTTTCAATTAACTGATGATTTACTGGATTACACAGCTAACGCTGACGAACTAGGCAAAAACATTGGTGATGACCTTGCTGAAGGCAAGCCAACATTACCGCTAATTTATGCTATGGAAAATGGTTCTGATACGGCTAAAAAACTGATCCGTGATGCAATTGAGCAAAGTGATGGCACCAAAGCGATTGATGAAATTCTAGTAGCGTTAGAGGAGTCTGGTGCATTAGTTTATACCCAGGAAAAAGCTCAAGCAGAAGCACAGAAGGCCATCGATGCACTCAGTGTTTTCCCTGACAGCGACTACAAGCAAGCACTCATTTCGTTAGCTCATCTGTCGGTTAATCGCAGCAGTTAATAGTAATTAACAGTAATGAGTAACAATCAGTTATTAACAATCAGTTATTAACTGCATAATCCATCATGAATTCATTTTTTGATGTTGATGCGTAAAAAGGTGTGAATACTAAATTCACACCTTTTTTTATGATCAAACTTGCCAATTTATGGCTAGGTTGCCTTGTTCAATTAATAATTGATTAATACTTGAAAAGTGACCGCAACCAAAAAAACCTCGGTAAGCAGATAATGGCGATGGATGCGGGCCGTTAAATACATGATGATGCGATGCAGTAATCAAACGACCTTTCTTGATAGCATGATTTCCCCAACACACAAATATAATCGGCGAAGGTTGTTGGTCTAATCGCAGCAATACATTATCAGTGAATGTCTCCCAGCCAGATTTAGCATGTGAATGAGCTAACCCCTGCTCTACCGTCAGTACCGTATTTAATAGTAAAACACCTTGCTCAGCCCAAGAGCTTAAATTGCCATGTTCGGGAGTCACAAAGCCTTCAATATCATTCGTTAATTCTTTATAGATATTCGCTAATGATGGAGGCGGTTTAATACCTTTTTTAACCGAAAAAGAAAGCCCATGAGCTTGATTGGGCCCATGGTAAGGGTCTTGCCCCAGTATCACGACTTTAACCTCTGAAAGCGGCGTTAAATCAAAAGCAGTAAATACTTCATCATCAGGCGGATAAACGGTTTTATTATCGTCCCTTTGAGAAGCTATAAAGTGTTGCAAATGTTGATAATATTCCTGAGATTGTTGTTGCTCAAACAACTCTTGCCAATGGGAGGTCATTCAATGAATTCCTTAAAAGTAAGCGATAAATTAGTGAACGGCTCAGTCTTTAGTTACTATTAACAGATTAATCACCATTACAAATAATATGATGCCATTACGTAATAATAAAAGCACCGCTAAAAGTGGTTTTACCCTTATTGAACTCGTCGTTGTTATTATCATACTTGGTATCATCGCTGTTATCGCTTTGCCAAAGTTCATCGATTTAGGCCAAGACGCTAAAATCGACTATGTAAAAGCAACTGGCGGAGCATTTTCTTCAGCAATAACCTTGGCTCATTTGAAGTGGGCCACGATGGGGTATTCAGGCCCAGCAGATAATTTAGCAATTTTCAGTTAAGCCGGAACCGATGGCGAACTGGATATGAACCAATGGGGCTATCCTGCACAGAATTATCCACCTTACGAAGCCTCTCCAAGACTGAATAATGTTAATGACTGCCTTTCCGTCTGGCCTACTCTATTGCAGGATGGTCCAAGCGTTTCGAGTAGTGCAGATAAAGATTCATCTGATTACCAAGCGGAATATATCAATTCAGATCAATGCCGATATAACTACAACTTGCTATCACTTATGTCGATATATTATGACTCACGTAACGGCCAGGTCTTGGTAGATTCAGATCCCAATAGCTAATTTTTTACCTGATATTTTCCAATAAAAACGTTACACTCAATGGAAAATTAACTCACAAAAAGTGGATCTGATGTCTGAAGCCAAACCAGAATTAACAATGTATCAAATAGCTGACCAATTTATTGCCCTAGCCAATCAACTAAGCCAACAAGAAAATGATATTGGTAAAGTGGGAACAGCAATGAGATTTGCTTCAGCACGCTTTAATGCGTTCGAAGCCTCAATTAAATCAGCTGATCTTGCTGCTGAAAAAGATCATGCATTAGCTTGGTTCTCTGATGAATTTAAAGCCATGCTAAAAGAAAACTTAGAAGATCATATTGCTAACCCTCCTGTAGCGGCACCGCAACAAGAGCAAAAAAGCGATGATAGCGTGCAAATGTTTAAAGGTGCCTAGCATTCGCTAACAACGTCACTGATAATTAGCCGTTAATCAATAATCCCTACCAGAGATCTGGTGGGGATTACTTTTTTTAAAATCAGGCACATTTAACACTCCCCATCACTACTTACTATTTTCTCTGTTCGCTTTAACAACTAAACCTATGCATAACCAGCATAATTAATCACAGTAACCCGATTAGACATCGGTGTTATAACAGCGTGTAAATAACCCTAATAGAAAGTAAAATCAATACAATACCTGAGAGTCTATCAATCAACTTTGCCTTTTCACGTAACTTAGGTAGTACAGCAGAATGTGATAACACAAATGCGATAACGGTATACCACAAGCCATCAATAATTAACGGGGTAAATACAATTAATGCTTGGCCAGTGGTCGTTTGTGCAGCCATGACAAATTGGCTAAATAAGGCTAGAAAAAACAATAATATCTTAGGATTAAACAGTGAAATAGCTAGCCCGTCACGAGCTGCAACCCATAAACTAGTGGCTTCCCCAGCGGCTAACTTTTGCTGCATCCCGCCTTTGGAACCCAGCGCTTGAATACCCATCCAAGCTAAGTAAATTGCTCCGATTATCGCTATGGCATTAAAAATTAATGGAGATGCTTTTAATATTGCCGCTAAGCCTAATAAAGTCACCAGTGCATACACGCCAATACCAATTGAATGCGCCCAAGCACACACTACACCGTGTAATCTTCCACCACTGAGTGTATGCCTCACTACCATGGCTAAACTCGGGCCTGGAGACATAGCACCCAAACAGCATATCGCTAATAGTCCCAGCCAAGTACTTAACGTCATAACACCTCTTTAAATTACAGTTAGCCTATCTATAATCTTTGTACAAAAACAATTTTAACAACCAGTTAAGTATGCGCTGTTAATGTCGCGTCACTTATTAAGTGATGAATATGATAACGTATTTACCGAGGAAACCTATGACCACATTAATGCTGATATTACTCTTGGTTATTTTTAGCGCTGTAGTGATATTGATTTGGGCTAAAATAAAAGGCAAATCGATTCCGACCTTAGTGATAGCCATGCTCATTTTCATGGGGTTCTGTTTTGCGGGGATCATAGCATTTGTTAATAAAGGTGAAGACTATCAAGCATATCAAACATTGAATTGGCAGCCACTTGAACCTGAAAAAATTGCTACCTATGTTGAACAAGGCAATATTGTGTTTGTTGATATTACAGCCGACTGGTGTGTCCCCTGCCAAACCAATAAAGCCAACGTGCTTCATCGCGAACAAGTCGTAAATCAATTAAACCAACAACACATTATCCTCATGCAAGGTAATTGGACTCAAGCAGATACCGTCATTGAACAGTATATGGGACAGCAAGCGGCTGCTGGCACGCCGTTTAATAAAATCTACGGCTCATCCTACCCTGAGGGTATTGAGTTGCCTAAAGCGCTGATTATCGACGATGTGTATCGAGCATTGGCTTTGGTCGTCAAATAAAATACTTAATCTTCAAAAAATATTTAGTCTTCAAGAAAAATTCTTAAAAAATGCTCTCATTAAAAAAGACTGCCGAAGCAGTCTTTTTAGTTTTTGATTGGTTTTTTGAATGTCGCTAACGCTTAGAAGCGGTAATTAACACGGCCGTAGTAGAAACCACCGTTGTAATCAAATGGACCACTCTCGTAGTACACTGCACCTAATTCACCCAAAGTGCCATCTTTTAGCTTCTGCGCTTCTTGATCGAAGATATTGTTTGCGCCCACTGATACCGTTAGGTTATCAAGTACCGCATAGCTCACTTCAAGATCGATAGTCACTGCAGCGTCTGCCACTTCAGAACCCCAATCAGAGGTATCATCAGCGTGTGTAGCGTAATATTCACCATACATATTACCACGAACTGACATGCTTAAATCATCCCAGCTTTGGCCCCAAGTAAGGGTTGCACGGTGTGCAGGAATACCATCTTCTAAACGACGAACTTTACCTGCATCTGTTGTTTCAGGGTCATATTTATCAACACTGGTATCAGTCCAACCATAAGCTAAACTGAACTTAGCATCACCTGATAGCATTTCTGTAGTATAAGACGCTACAACATCAACACCTTGAGTCGTTGTATCAAAGTCATTAGTGTAGAAGGTTACCGCAGAGATCAACTCAGGGAATTCAACACCAGCAGCACGTAATGCATCATAGTCACTTGCTTCAACCGAGATTTGACTAGATTGTGCAATACGACCAGTAACTTCAATGTTGTAGTAATCAACAGTTAAGAACAAGTTATCATATTGGTAGACGAAACCTGCTGCAAAGCTAACAGACTCTTCAGGATTAAGAACTTCACCACCATAGAAAGCCGCTAATGGGTTTGTTGGTGGAGCAATGAAGGTTTGAATCAAGTCACCGTTAACAATCGATGTTTGAGTGTTAACTACGTTTTCTTGACCAACAGTTGGCGCACGGAAACCAGTACTGTGTGATGCACGAAATGATAATTCATCGGTTGCAACATACTGCGCGGTTAACTTGTAGTTTAGTGTGTCACCAAAAGTAGAGAAATCTTCATAACGAAGTGCAATACCTAATAAGAAATCTTCGGTTAAATACGCTTCAACGTCAGTATAAATACCAATGTTATTACGGTCGTTTTTACCGGCTGATTCAGGGCCAAAGCCTTTAAAGCCGTGTGAGCCAATATTGAATCCCTGATCGGCATAAGGGCCTGCAGTCCAAGAGGCGTCATCACCTTGACCAATTTCGAATGATTCTTCACGCCATTCAAAACCAGTAGCAAAACTAATATCTTCTAAGCTACCAATAGTAACGAAACGGCTAAAGTCGATATTAACAGTTGTTTCTACTTGCTCGTAAGAACCGGTATCAAAGTCAGTTGGCGTGTCTAAACCCAATGATGGGTTAAGAGAATTTTTTAAACCAAAGCTGGCTTTGTTGCTACCAGTACCCGCACTGGCATCATACATCCACTCGCCTAGCTCACCTTTAACACCAGCGAAGAAAGACATATCTTCAATTTTACCGGTAAATTGTGGTGTATACCCGCCTGGACGAATTTGGTTCATTGAGAAACAGTTAGGATCTGCAACCATTGCTTGATAAGCGTCAGTACCTAGCACGTTTCCATCTTGATCTGGAATACCATCACCATCGGTATCTATCTTAGGAATAGGAACATCCATGTTGTTACATGTTGCGACACCATCAGTGGCCAAACCAACATCACCAACTAATAAACTTTCACCACCATCTACTGAATAAACGTTACCGCGGTTATGTGGGTTACGATAATAGAAACCACCTGTTGCTTCACGTGATGACACGTTACCAAATGCATACAAGTGAGTATTGTCGTTAATATCAAAACCAGAGTTTACGAATACAGTAAAATCATCATTGATCTCTGGGTTACCCCAAGTTTGCGCTGGATTGAGAATTGAAGTATTGCCTCCAGCAGCAATAGCGGCTGCATCTGGACGCTGGACACTACGGCTAGTCTCATCTGCGGTTTTATATTGTGCACTGATATTAACAAAGCCATCATCAGTCAAAGGTAAACCAATGTTACCGTCAATTGTGGTTGCTGCTCCGTCACCTTCGTAGTATTCACCTTGGCTGACAGTGATAGAGCCACCTTCAGAGGCATCTTTTAATACAAAGTTCATCACACCAGCAATCGCATCCGAGCCATACTGAGCAGCTGCACCGTCACGTAAAACTTCAACTTGCTTTAATGCCACACCAGGAATAACCGAAATATCTGGCCCTTGTGCACCATCGTTAATGCCACCACCTTGGAAAGCAATAACTGACGCACGATGACGGCGTTTGCCGTTAACCAAAATAAGTGTACTGTCAGACGGTAAACCACGTAAGTTAACTGGACGAACTAACGTTGCTGCATCACTAATCGGTTGTGCACGAGAGTTAAAAGAAGGCACTGATGTCACTAACATGTCGATCATGTCGGTCGAACCGTTTTTCTTTAGGTCATCACTGCTAATGATATCAATTGGAACCGGTGAATCACCAATTGAACGAGGTGCTGCACGTGAACCGACTACTGCGATTTTTTCAACGTTTTCTTTCTTTGCGACTTCTTCATCGGCTGCGAATGCTTGAGCGCTTACCACAGATCCGGCAAGTGCAAATGAAATGGCTAAGCTCAAAGAGCTAATACCAAATTTAGATTTTTTTGATTGCATCATTATTATGTTCTCAACTGCTTATTATTGTTGTTTGTCGACGATATTTTTCACAAAACGAATGAAAAACATGTCTATCCCTATCGAAACGCTCCTTATTTCGACTACATTTTTATAACAATTAAAAAACAATTGCTAACACTTTTTTGGATAAATAAGTAAGCGCTAAATAGCAATTAACAAAAAAATACTCTAAGTAATTGATTTTTGGTGACATAGATCACATATAGAATTATTTTTGAGAAGTAAACTTTTTTAACGAAATCAACACAAAACACAAGTGTAACTATTGGTTTACACTCTAAATCGTGCTTTGATGACGATCTATTAAATGAGTTATCTAATGTTGATTCAATTTCAGTGAATCTTTGCCAATTGATATTGACCCGTGTAAGTTAGTAAAAATAATCTAAACGGACGTTTGATTTATAATAATAACCAAAAATATCTAAGGTGGTATGCATGGCTTATGATGCAGATTCAGTACTTGATTTACACCAATACACATCCATAGTTGATTTGATCGAAAAAGCCTGTGACAAGTATGCTGATAATGTTGCATATGCATGTCTTGGGAAAAGCACTACCTTTCGCGAAATAGAACAAAACTCGCGCGATTTTGCCAGTTATTTGCAACATAGCACTTCATTGCAACCAGGCGACAGAGTAGCGATACAATTGCCTAATATTACTCAGTTTGTGATTGCGGCTTATGGGGTAATTCGAGCAGGTATGGTGCTAGTCAATACCAATCCGATGTACACCGAACGTGAACTTATTCATCAATTTAACGACTCAGGTGCAAAAGCCTTAGTCGTATTGTCGGATTTACTACCTACATTAACTAACGTGATCGACAAAACAACAGTAGAGTTGGTGATTTCGACCCACGCAATGGATCTTATCCAACCGCAACCTCAGCCTGAAACCCCTTTTAATAAAGTGGCATTTACCTCTGTGCTCACTGAAGGTGCTAAGTATCCTTATCAGGCGATAAAACCTAACCATGATGATTTAATTGCTCTGCAATACACCGGCGGCACAACCGGTTTATCGAAAGGCGCTATGCTCAATCATGGCAACCTTTTGGCTAATTCTGGTCAAGTAAAATCACGAATTGCTAGCACCATGACCGAAGGGCATGATGTGTTTGTCGCGCCATTACCGATTTACCATATCTATGCATTTATGGTTAATTTGGTGCTGTATTTTGAATCAGGTAGCTGTTCAGTATTAATTCCCAATCCTCGTGATATTGCAGGGCTAATCAATACCATGAAAGCCTATCCATTTACTGGCTTTGCAGGTTTAAACACTCTATTTGTTGGCTTATGTCATCAGCCAGAATTTAAAGCCTTAGATTTCAGTAAAATGAAAATAACCATTTCGGGTGGTACTGCATTAACGAGTGCAGCAGCTAACTTATGGCAAAAAACCACCCAATGTATGATTTCAGAAGGCTATGGTTTGTCTGAAACATCTCCTGTTGTCAGCCTTAATGCACCAGGGCATCAACGCCTCGGTACTATTGGCAAACCTGTATTGGGCACTGAAGTTCATGTACTCGATATGGATGATAATGAAGTGGCTATCGGTCAAGCTGGCGAACTCGCAGTGCGCGGTCCGCAAGTTATGCAAGGGTATTGGAATAAACCACAAGAAACCGCTAACGTCATGACAAAAGACGGATTCTTTAAAACTGGCGATATTGGCATTGCCAGCGAAGATGGTTATCACACCATTGTTGATCGTAAAAAAGACATGATTATTGTTTCTGGTTTTAACGTCTATCCTAATGAAGTTGAAGACGTACTTTCAACTAATGAGTTAGTTTTAGAGTGTGCTGTCGTCGGGGTTGAAGATGAACGTTCTGGCGAAGCAGTAAAAGCCGTGATTGTATTAAAACAGCCGCCAGCGGATATCGAGGCGGTCAAACAGACGATCAATGATTACTGCCGCAGCCAACTGACTGCTTATAAAGTACCACGCATTATTGAGTTTACTGAACAGTTACCGAAAAGTGCTGTCGGGAAAATTTTGCGTCGAGAACTACGTAAATAAAAGCTAGGTAAATAAGAGCTAGGTAAGTACTACGCAAGCAAGAGATGAGCCAAGCAGGTAAATCTTAATGTGCTTAAACGTTATGTAAGTTACCTCAACCCTGAGCAATAACTGATTATCAAACTGCGATTAATGTCATTTGAAAAAGTTAATTGATTCGAAAATAAAAAAGATGCTTCGGCATCTTTTTTTATTTCTCAATTACACACACACTGCACAAAGCAGTAACCATTATGACGGCTCGTTATCCATCAATAACTGTAAACTGGCAAATTCGCGATATAGCTCATTGCTGGCCATTAATTCGTTGTGAGTACCACTGGCAATTAGTTGTCCTTTATCTATCACGAAAATCCGGTCTGCATTGATAACGGTAGCTAAACGATGAGCAATAATCACTGTTGTACGTTTGGCCATTAATGAATCCAGAGCCTGTTTTACTTTGATTTCGCTTATCGCATCTAACGCACTCGTCGCTTCATCAAGCAGTAATATTGGTCTGTCGGCAAGAATCGCTCTTGCGATAGCAATACGTTGCTTTTGCCCACCAGACAAACGCACGCCACGTTCACCTAAATAAGTCGAATAACCATCAGTAAATTCTCGAATAAACTCATCCGCTTTAGCCGCAATGCAAGCCTGTTTTACCTCTTCATCGCTGGCGTCTAAGCGGCCATAGCGCACATTATCGAGTACGTTCATGGCAAAAATCACCGACTCTTGCGGTACAAGTGCATACTGTTGGCGTAAATCTGCCAATGCCAAAGTAGAAATATCAATTCCATCTAATAATATTCGCCCTTGTTTAGGCTGGTAAAAACGCATCATCAATTCAAATAAGGTGCTTTTGCCTGCTCCACTAGGCCCCACTAAAGCGACTCTTTCACCAGGAGTAATCGACATCGACAACTGGCGGATCACGTCTTGCTCAATATCTGACGGATAAGCAAAGCACACGTTATCAAAACTCAGTAAACCTTTAACAGGTAACACAACTTGGTTGGGGGTCACTTGCTGAGGTATATCAATCGGTGTTTTGACTAACTCAATTAAACGCTCTGCTGCACCAGAAGCTCGTTGAATTTCACTAAACACTTCACTGATAGTGGCTACAGCACCTGCAACCATTACGGCATAAAACATAAACGCAGACAGCTCGCCACCGGTGATACTGCCAGACATAACATCTTGCGCCCCAATCCATGTAACAAAAGCAATTGCAACAATGCTTAAAAACATCACCGTTGAAATAAGCAGCGCACGATACATAATACGGCCTTTAGCTACATCCATAACCGCCTCGACTCTATCAGCAAATAGCTGACGGTCTTTAGCCTCGTGGGTATACGCTTGAACAGTATGAATTTCATGCAATGTTTCATCAATATAAGCACCAAGATCGCCTACCCTATCTTGACTTTTACGCGACAAGGTTCTGACTTTTCGGCCAAAAAAGATCACCGGGCCTAATACCAAAGGAACGGCTAACAACACTAATGCTGTCAACTTAACACTGGTAAACGCCATCATAACGATGCCACCAATCACGGTCACACTTGAACGCAACGCCATAGATAAGCTTGAGCCGACAACGCTTTGTAACAAAGTACTGTCAGCCGTAAAACGTGAAATAACTTCACCGGTACGCTGAGTCGCAAAAAAAGCTGGCGATAACGACAATAAATGATTGTAAACCTGTAACCGAATATCAGCACTAACCCGCTCACCAAGCCAAGTCATCAGATAAAAACGACAGAAAACCGCAGTTCCACTGATTGCTGTAATAGCAATAATAAACAACATGATCTCATTCAATCGCCCTGCATTATCGGCAATAAATCCTTCATCGACCATTAACCGCACCCCTTGCCCAAGCGATAGCCATGCAAGCGATCCAATAAATAGAAATACAATTGCCGCCACCACTTTCGTACGATAAGGAGACAAAAATTGTAAAATCCAAGGTAGAACAGAATGTTTTAAAGGAGGTTTAGCGGAAGATATAGACTCTGTTGAAGTCGTCGTTGGATTCGTCACAGTATTAACCAGCATATATAACTAAGATGTCCTGATAGTACCAACAAAACACCACATTGTAGATGCCTTAACAATAAGACGTCGACACAGCAGGATTACGACTGCCGAACAAATGATGCTAGTATCAAATAAAAAATAACATGAAAAACAGCATGAGTAATAAAATGAAAAATAGCATGACAAATAATATAAGACCATCGCACGGCTTTACATTAATAGAGTTGGTTGTTGTGATTATTATTTTAGCCTTATTGGCCGTTGTCGCGAGCAGTAAATTCATTAGCTTACGCAAAGATGCAATTGTATCTACCATGGAAGGGATGGAAACAGCAATGCAATCAGCTGCGACCTTAACCTATTCAAAAGCCGCTATTGCTGGAGTAGAAAGACTTGCGACTACGACGCTTAATATTGATGGGGTCAATGTTAACTTAGCTTATGGCTATCCCAATGGCACTGCTGCGGGTATACCGTTATTAATGAACCTAGCTGATAATGATTGGAACAAACGCCCCAGCGTGTTTACTGGAGCATGGATATACTGGCACGGGGTAATCACAGAGGACGCAGGCAAAGCTGCATGTTATTTACGTTACAGGCAAGTAACATCAGCCACCGCACGCCCTGTTATAGATGTTCAAACAAGCGGATGTTAAGCACCAATAGGTTTAAAAAAACATAACATTAAGACTCAGGGTAACGTTTTTCAATCGCTTTCAGCGATCGTAAAAACAACCCTATACCCCCCACACAAAGTACCAATATAACGATTAAATCAAATGCACTCATGTAAGAAAATCGAAAATTAATCGAGCTTATCACGCCAAAAATCAGTGCCACTAACGAGCCAAATGTCAGTAACCATCCAAGTATGTTTCTGCCATTATAAAACATCAGTCCCACACCAAACATAAAGGGTATCATCACCATTCCACTGGTAAGCCCAAAGCCGCCCAGCTGATATAAATGGCTGCTAAAGCCAAATGAGCTTGTCACTTTAATGGCATTTAATAGCATATAAAAGCCACCGCACATCATCACTAGCCCAATAAAGAACTGACCCATTCCACCTGACGTTCCACCAGCACCTTTCATCAATATCCCTTGAAAACCATTATTTTAAGTCAATATATTGATGTTACTGAAGCGTGCAATTAATAGCAATCATCTCTGCAGCATAGCCATTTTCGTGACGTTAGGTTTTAGTTTCAAAGTTAAAAAATCAATATCACCTTGTTCTGTATCCTAAATTCAACATGTCGCTTAAACGAGTTAAACAAGGAAGCGTTGATAATCAGTTAACTAGCGCCACTCCACAAAATTATCCCTATCAACTTGTTTAAGCCTAAGCCTCGCGCTAGTAAGTGTTATCTGAGATAATATCGGGCTATTTTATCGATATTCTTTTTATTAGGTAACACCGTCATGACAACCCAATTTGCTTGTTCAGGTATAGAGCTTGAGCTTTTTCGTTATCCAAGCCAACAAGCATCAAACTTACAAGCATGGGATGCCGCTGATGAACACCTAGTAAAGTACTTAATCGACACCGAAATAACAGCAACCACTACCGCCATTCTAAATGACAACTTTGGGGCTCTCACATGTGCATTAACCATGCAATATCCACACAGTGAATTACTTGTCGAAACGGATGCTAAAACCAGCTTGTTAGGTTATCAGCAAAATTTATTACACAACAAACTCGCATCAAGCAACATACATTGGCTAAATAGCCGCGAAACGCTGCCACAAAATATTCAATTAGTGCTGATGAAGTTGCCGAAAAACCTACACTATTTTGGCCAGCAACTTGCGCGTTTATCAACGGTGCTTCCAGCAGGAACCCAAATACTGATTGGTGCTAAAGCCAAGTCAATCAATCCAGCATTATTGGCCAGTATTGAAAAAAATCTAGGTCCCGCATCCGCCAGTTTAGCGTGGAAAAAAACACGGGTAATTAGCTGTATTAGCGATGGTAAAAAACGCTCATTAGCGAAAGCGGTGAGTTGGAATGTCGATGAGCTCAAACTCACTATCAGTAACCTTGCTAATGTATTTGCAGCCAATAAGCTCGATATTGGCGCAAGGATTATGCTCGACAACATGCCCAAAGGTGAATTCAAGCACATTATAGACTTAGGCTGTGGTAACGGTATTTTAGGATTACACGCAAAGCAATGTTATCCCAATGCGCAAATCCACTTTGTGGATGATTCTGATATGGCCATCGCCTCGGCAAAGCATAATTGGCAAGCGAACGCGCTAGACACTCCATCTCAAGATCTTCAAACCCAAGATCCTCAAACTGAACAAATGCCACAAGCTTTTTTCCATTGGGACGATTGTCTGAGTAATTTACCAGCGGATGTTGAACCAGATTTAGTGATATGTAACCCTCCGTTTCATCAAGGTGAAGCCATTACTGACCATATCGCTTGGCAAATGTTTGTTGATGCACATAAGCGCCTAAAAAAAGGCGGTTTATTACATATCGTTGGTAATCGACATTTAGCCTACCACGTTAAAATAAATCGCATTTTTAAAAACTGCACCACGGTTGCCTCTAATGGTAAGTTTGTCATTTTACAAGCAATAAAATAATGTCCTGAATAAGGTACTAAGGTCATGCTCCCCTACATGGCCCTGCATATAAAACCAAACCAATATTGATAGTAACGAGCGAGGGCCGACACAGTTTATGTGCAGCCTTTCACTCGTATGTATTTCAACTCACTACACCTTGTTTATCTAGTACGCCCACATTAACGAGCATAAATAATCATTGAACATTCATTAGTGTGAACGGCGATACAAATCTCTTTTTGTTGTAACTAACAGCAAATCGATTTGTGATGTTCATATCCCTTGAATAAATAACTATATGTCCGATTGTGTTGATCACTCGTTCGCAATAACGAGGCATCAATAGCCGCAATGATAAGTGAACAGAATGATTAATAAGCACTGAGCTTATGACCAATACCTTCCCGCGCTTAATAACTCACTATCGGTATTACCAAGTCGGCATAATTGGTTAGCGCACAAATAAACTAAATCCTATAATGACATTACCAAAATGAGTATGGGTAGTGGTAACAACACAATTCAATCATATTTATCTAGATAGAACAGCCGCTACACTAACTAATGAGGATAAATTCCTGTAATAATATTGGAGCTAATTATGATATTTCTTATATTTTTAAAGTCCAATTTAACAGCTTATTTTCTGAGTAAGTTGACCATAAAGAACATCAACTGATTAACCAAGTTACTTAATTGGTCGCTATTTATGTGGAGTATTACAACTTCAATAGCGCAAAAAAATCATGTAACAAATAGCTAAAGTGGCCGCTGAAAATGCGACACATCATTGCATTGGGGATAGGATTATTGATGGCGTTAACTAAATTGCTTGTTATCTCAAGCTGGCAGTTGAAATCATGAAGTCATCTTTACCGATATTATGGTCAACATCACTCATAGCATCCCTCATAATATCGCTCATAAAAAACGCGCTAACACTTAAGCGTGAGCGCGTTAATTTTATCGCAATGAGCTAATCCGCTTTAAAAGCAATTAACCTTTTGTTTTTACTAAACTCTCAATTGAATACAAGTCTCGATTAGCACTATTTTTCCGACGAACTTCTTCTAATGCCTGCTGTTCTAATTTATCAAACAACACATTGATTAAGCGATTAAAATGCTTATGCATTGCTAAACGAGCCTCGGCGGCATCGTGCAGTGATAATGCCTGATAAATTGCGGTATGTTCTGCCAAGGTTTTATTATTGTCTGTGCTACAAACAATATTATAATCTTCAATGATTTCATTACTTGATGAACGCAGTGCCCACATGTTTTCAAACAGATTTATCAACGCGCCATTACGAGTAGAATATGCGATGATCTGATGAAACAGCTCGTCTGCTTCTTCGACATTTTGCATATCTTTCATCATTACTAATGTTTCATGGAGTTTTTCAAGCTCTTCTGCAGTAATGGTTTTTGCTGCTAAAGCAGCTATTTCACCTTCAACTAAAGCACGTGCTTGGGTTAATTCAAATGCGTTAACATTATTAACCGCTACCGGTTTTTGCTGATGATCAACCACGTACACGCCAGAACCCGTTTTCACTTCCACTTTTTCACGCACTTCTAGTGCAATAATAGCTTCACGAATAGTTGGCCTGCTTACTTCAAACTTTTCAGCAAGCTCACGTTCTGGGGGTAAACGACTGCCTACCGGATACTCGCCACTGGCGATAGCGGCTTCAATCGTATCGACTATTCGCCAAAATAAACGACGGTTTTTCATATACCTTCCTTCGAAAAGTAAAACCAATTTACTGGTTAATGCTGACATATTATCGGTTAATACCTTAGCAGCAAACAACTAAATTACATGTTATGTTAATCTCAATATAGAAAGAATAGCACATTGTCATACCTTTAAAAATATTGGTAATAGACTGAAAATGTAAAATCTTAGTAATTGGTAAAACAATTTATTGACATAATCTTAATGATTGGTTAGTTTCTATTCAAGCACAAATGATCATTTAACAGAATAATTTAAATTTTGTGTGTACGTAAAGAAAAAGGAAATCAACTAATCTGGGGAGATTAACGTGAAATTTACCAAGACAAGCAATACTTTGAGACTAACAGGATTAAAGTCGCAATCAAGACCAGTAATTTACGACGCGGCACTAATATCTCTATTCACCAATCATGAACGTGCAACAGTGACAAACGAGTCAATACAAAAACAGCACGTCACAGTCTCTTAAATGCGAGGTAATTGGACTCGGTTACGCTTAATTACGGTTACGCTTAATTCATAATACCGTGAGAGTTAGACCCAGCCAAACAGCCTACCATTTCCAGACAGCTCTAATCACTATGCGCATGACAATGGACAACCTCAATTTGTTGGCTAACGTTACTGTGACAGATTACTTGTCACGTTGTTTCAAAGCCCTGAACAGGTTGGGTGAACCCCAAATAATTCCCCGTGGAAATAGCACCACAGTTGCTGATTATTCATGCTATGGCGCTAACGAAACTCTAAGGTGAAAAAGTAATTTTTTGATCCTTCCTCCCTTGATAACTACTTAACGTAGCCGTGGGATATCCTTTAAACAGTATTAAACGAGAGACTAGATGAATCATTCAAATAACAATACGTCATCGTCAAGGCATTGGTTATTCACACAGTTGTTAGTCTTATTAATGCTTTGCACCCCATCAATCTACGTGCAGGCAAAAGATCGCTTCGTGACTACCCAAACTGAGTACAAACAAGCACTAAAGCTCGTTGAACCTGGCGATAAAATCATTTTAAAAAATGGTACATGGCAAGATTTTGAAGTGTTGTTTATGGCGACAGGCACCGCCAATGCCCCTATTGAATTAACAGCCGAAACTAAAGGTAAAGTAATCCTGTCTGGCCAATCGAATCTTAAACTGGCTGGTGAGTATTTACAGGTGTCGGGGCTAGTATTTAAAAATGGCTTTACGCCAAGTAATGAAGTTATTGCATTTCGTAAGAATAAAAATCAGTTAGCCAATCACTCACGAGTAACCGAAGTGGTTATCGATAACTACAGCAATCTAGATCGCCAAGAGTCTGATTATTGGGTCAGCTTATATGGACAAAATAACCGACTTGATCACAATCACTTTGTTGGTAAACGCAATGTAGGCGTAACTGTTGCTGTGCGTTTAGACAGTAAAAGCAGTCAGCAAAATCATCACCGAATTGATCATAACTATTTTGGTCCTCGCCCAATCTTAGGCTCTAATGGTGGTGAAACTCTCAGAATTGGCACCAGCCATTACTCACTCACAGATTCCTTTACCGTGGTTGAAAATAATTATTTTGATCGCTGCGATGGTGAAGTCGAAATTATTTCGGTCAAGTCGGGTAAAAACCGTATTCAAAATAACGTCTTTTATGAATCAAGAGGCACATTAACCTTAAGGCACGGTAACGGTAATATTATCGATAGCAATGTGTTTTTGGGTAATGGCGTTGAACATACCGGCGGGATCCGCGTGATTAACCGCGATCAAACTATCGCCAACAACTACCTAGAAGGCTTAACTGGTAATCGATTTGGCAGTGGTTTTACTATTATGAATGGCGTGCCGAACTCATCAATTAATCGCTACCATCAAGTGGTCAACGCCAGTATTAACCACAATAGCTTTATTAATATTGACCATATTGAGCTGGCCGCGGGCAGTGACAGCGAACGTTCAGCGGTACCACTAGACAGTAAGTTAAACCACAATCTATTTATTAGCCCAACTGCACCATTTACTTTACACGATGATATTAGCGGACTTAGCTTTAACGATAACCTCAGTAATTTTGCGACAAAAACGTTAAGCCCATTAATGGCTAAAGGTATTCGTTCAAAAGATATCACCATGGAACGTGCTGCAAATGGCTTGTTATACCCAAGTGATGAAAATTTTGCAGCATACGGTGCCAGTAAAAAACTGACCCCTACATTAAAGCAAGATACCGGCACACTTTGGTATCCAAAAGCAGAGCCTACAATCGCATTCCAATCTGGCAACACTATCAACGTTAGCGCCAATGACGATGAATTAGCAAGCGCTGTTGAACGAGCTAAACCAGGCGATATTTTATTACTCAGTGATGGCAAATATAACATCAGCAGAATACTGGCGATCAACAAAACGTTAACCTTTAAAGCCGCTAATGCTCACCAAGCAATAATCAGCTTTGAACGCCCTAGTCTATTTGAAATTCAAGACAACGGTAGTTTGCAACTCGATGGTCTAGTCATTACTGGCTTAAACAGCCCTGATGCTGCCGGTAATAGCGTGGTAAGAACCCGCAAATGGGGCATGTTAACTAATTATCGTTTTGAAATGACAAACAGCATTGTTGAGCAACTTAATGTGAATCACTCATTTCACTTTTTCGATTCGGGCAGTCGCGCCTTTGCAGATAGTATTAATGTCAGCAATAGCCAGTTCCGCCATATTAGCGGGGATTTATTTCGCCTCGACAAAGAAACCGACGACCTAGGGATTTATAACACCGAATACCTCATATTGAACAATAACCAGTTTGACGATATTGAGGGTGCTATTGCCTCGGTATACCGCGGTGGTACGGATGAGAGTACCTTTGGTCCCCATGTATCGGTAACCAACAATGAGTTCACTAAAGTCGGTCAAGGTAAGCGCAATAAAACAGGTGCGTCACTGAAATTGCACGGGGTTCAAATGAGCCAAATAGAGCACAATAAATTTAACAACAGTGCCGCTATTATTGTTGAACACACCGTCGGTGAACCACAAACCCGCATTACGCATAATCAGTTTACTGATACACCTAGCCCACAAGTAACGGAGTTAGTTGTAATAGGTAAACACACTGCTGATATCAACAATAATAAAGTGCAAAAACTATGAAAAACTTCAATATAGCGGCCGGCGTAAGCCCGATGACGCGTGCCATTAAGCAGGCAGGAAAAATAGCACTATTGGCGTCAATAACGTGCGCTATTTCATTACCCGTTATGGCTGCGCAACATCCAAACTTAGTCATAAACCAGCAAGATGTGGCAGCCATGAAACAGGCCATAACTCAACCTGGGTCATTTCAAAATGCATTCAATACCACGCAGAGTAATGTGGACAAGGGACTGGCTCAGCCAATTGAAGTGCCAGTACCCAAAGATGCAGGTGGTGGTTATACCCACGAAAAACATAAAAGTAATTACCAACAAATGTATGACACTGGCATTATTTATCAGCTGACTGGCGATAAAAAATATGCCGAATACGTTAAAGACATGCTGTTGCAATATGCCACACTTTACCCAACACTACCTTTGCACCCTATGCGTAAAAGCAACAATGAAGGTAAACTTTTCTGGCAAGGACTCAATGAAGCAGTTTGGTTAGTGCATACCATTCAGGCGTACGACTTTATCTATGATGCGTTAACACCTGCAGAACGTAATACCATCGAAACGGGTGCAATAATACCCGCCGCACTCTTTTTGTCAGAACAATCTCCACACACCTTTAATAAGGTGCATAACCACGGCACTTGGGCCACTGCTGCTGTTGGTATGAGTGGATATGTACTCGATAAGCCACTTTGGGTTGAACGTGCATTGTACGACTTAAATCTCGCCAAAAAAGGCGGTTTTATGCGTCAGTTGGACGAATTGTTTTCACCAGACGGTTATTACAATGAAGGGCCATATTATCAACGCTATGCATTAATGCCATTTGTGACTTTTGCTAAAGCCATTGAGCAAAATGAACCGCAGCGTAAGATTTTTCAATACCGTGACGGTATATTACTTAAAGCTATTACGAGTACGGTTGAACTCAGTTATAACAAACTGTTTTTCCCGCTTAACGATGCGATTAAAAGCAAAGGCATCGACACTATTGAACTCGTCAACGGCGTCGCCATTGCTTATGGTCTCAACGGCGATCCACGTTTATTAGATATTGCTCAGCAACAACACAATATTTTATTAACGGGTGATGGGCTCAAAGTTGCACAAGGGTTAGACAACAAACTACAACAGCCCTTTCCATTCGTTTCGACATTATTCCGCGATGGCCAACAAGGTGATGACGGTGCATTAGTGGTTATGCGTCAAGGCAAAGCAACCGACCAAGCCATTGTATTTAAAGCAACCGCTCAAGGTTTAGGTCATGGCCATTTTGATAAGTTAACGTGGCAGTTTTACGATGCTGGTAATGAAATCGTATCCGATTATGGCGCTGCACGTTTTCTAAATGTTGAGGCAAAATTTGGTGGCCGTTATTTACCTGAAAATGAATCATGGGCTAAACAAACCATTGCCCATAACACTTTAATTGTTGACGAGAAAAGTCATTTTAATGGCAAACTTAAAGCGGCTAACAAAAATAACCCGACATTACACTTCTACTCAGCAAAGCAAGACCTCACCATCGCATCAGCTTCAATCGACACTGCTTATGATGATGTCGCGTTTAAGCGCACTCTCGCCTTAGTCAACATCAAACAACGTGATGCGGTAATTGGTATCGATATAATGCGTGTTACGGCTAACAAGCCACATCAATACGACTTACCAGTGCATTATCAAGGGCAATTAATCGATACCAACTTTGACAGACAAGCGTCACTGACTCAATTGTCTGCTTTGGGTACCGAAAATGGTTACCAACATCTATGGTTGTTAGCAACTGCTAACCTAGCCAAAGACAAAGCCGCTAATAAACTGGCTAAAGTCACTTGGTTAAATGATAACGGCCATTTTTATACCCATAGCACGTTAGTCAATACTAACTTCAACAATGCCACTAACGAGCAAATGTTATTCACCCAATTGGGTGCCAACGATCCGGATATGAACTTACGCCAACAGCAGTCGTTCATTCACCGAGTGAATGCCACTAATCATACTTATGTCAGCGTGATGGAGCCACACGGCGAGTACAACCCATCAAAAGAATACACTCTAGAAGCCACCAGCAATATTGCAGGGCTGATTCATCATCAACAAGCTGATCTAGAAGCGATGCAAATACGCTTTACCGATGGACAACAATATCTATTAGCAATCAACCACGCAGATAACGCTGTGACTCAAGAAACACAAAGTGTCATTAGCGTCAACGGGGTGCAATACCCGTTTAGCGGACGCGCCGAATTATTAGACATTAAAGAATCCAAGTAACACAAAATTAAAATAAAAAGGAATAAACACCATGCAGCAAAGTGAGCATTTTTCATTTGGGGAACAAACCGAAATCGAGGATATTGGCGGAGGGTTAAAGCGCCAAATGCTTGGATTTAATCATGAACTCATGGCAGTAAAGATTTGGTTTGATAAGGGAGCAGAAGGCTATGTCCATGCTCATCGCCATTCACAAGTATCGTATGTGGTAGAAGGCGAGTTTCATGTCAATGTCGATGGCGTGATTAAGGTGTTAACGGCTGGAGACAGCTTCTTTGTGCCACCTCATGTAGACCATGGTGCAGTTTGCCCAACTGGTGGCATTTTAATTGATACCTTTAGCCCGGCTAGAGAAGACTTTGTTGAGGGTTTATCATGAAAAAAGTCCCCCTTAAATTGAAGCACCTACGTTGGCTTGTTGTCAGCTTAGTGGCACTCGCTACCGTCATTAACTACATCGACCGATCTGCCCTTGCCATTATGTGGCCAGGCATTGCAGAAGATTTAGGTTTAGATAAAAGTGATTATGCCAACATTATTACCGTGTTCATGATCTCATACGCAATTGGTCAGTCTCTATTTGGTAAGATATTTGATGCTATTGGCACGCGCTTAGGTTTTTTATTATCCATTGTCGTGTGGTCGGTCTCAATCGCCCTGCATGCTGTTGCAGCAAGCGTTACCTCATTTGCTATTTTTAGAGCTATGCTTGGGCTAGGCGAAGCGGGTAACTGGCCTGGTGCAACCAAAGCGAATGCTGAATGGTTTCCGATTAAAGAACGCGCCCTAGCACAAGGTATCTTCAATGCTGGTGCGTCTTTAGGCTCGATTATCGCCCCACCATTGATTGCTTTTTTGTATGCATTTTTAGGATGGCAGGCAACCTTTATCGTCATTGGTAGTTTGGGTATTCTTTGGATTTTACCTTGGTTGATTGTTTATAAATCATCACCAGACTCACATCCATGGATCACTGAAGAAGAACGCCAACATATCTTAACCGGACAGCAATGCACTTCAGAAAAACAACAGGACAAAGAATACGTGCCCACTATGGGACAGTTATTACGCCACCGTCAAACTTGGGGAGTGATTGCAGCACGTTTCTTTATCGACCCAATCTGGTGGTTATTTGTTGCTTGGCTACCATTGTATTTAAACGAAAAATTTGGCTTTGATGTTAAACAAATTGGCGCGTTTGCTTGGTTACCTTATGTAGGTGCTGCCATTGGTGCACTATTTGGTGGTTGGTTTAGTGGCCACTTGATGAGCCGAGGCTGGTCGGTGAATAAAGCCCGTCGTAGTGCAATTGTCTTAGGTTGTATGGTTATGCTGCCAGCACTGTTACTGACATCTCTTGCTGCAACACCTTGGATGGCAATGGGCCTTATAGCGCTTATCTTATTTGGTTTCCAAACGGCTATTGGCAACGTTCAAACGTTACCAAGTGATTACTTCTCCGGTAAAACAGTCGGTACCTTAGCTGGTATTAGTGGCACATCGGCAGTACTAAGTGTGATTATCACCATCCAATTAGTGCCAATGATGACCAAAGGCGGTGACTATACGCCATTCTTTATTTTAGGTGCTGCGTTAGTTCCACTAGCATTAATTTCGTTGTGGTTAGGCGGAAAAATTGAACCGGTAAAAAGGAAGGCATAACCGTGAAGAGTCTGTATTTATTTGGTGAGTGTATGGTCGAATTGCAACGTGTAACGGCCAGCAGCTTGCAGCAATCTTTTGCTGGTGATGTGTATAACACTGGGGTTTATCTTAAGCGCACCTTTAGTGATATTAACACCCACCTAGTCACAGCCATTGGCCAAGATAGTTTTAGCCAGGCCATGTTGCAACGCTTTGAAGATGAAAAAATTAATACTGATATGGTCTTTCAAAGCACCGACAAAATTGCTGGTCTGTATGCAATACAAACTGACAGTAAAGGCGAGCGCAGCTTTACATACTGGCGCAACGATTCAGCCGCCAAGCAAATCATGCAATTTATTGACGATGCAGCCATCAGTAAAATATCTCAGGCAGATATGGTGTTTTTTTCGGGCATTTCTTTAGCAGTAATTAATGAAGAAGATCGAGACGCATTTTGGTTACTGATTAAACAATGCAAGCAAGCAGGTGTCAGTATTGTATTTGACCCTAACTACCGCGCAAGAATGTGGCACAGTCCAGACCAGGCAAAGGCACAGTTTGATATTGCGTTTAGTGTGGCCGATGTCGTACTGCCAGGTGTTGATGACTTTAATCAACTTTACGGTATTAGCTCCGTTGAAGACATTATTGCGTTCTGCCAGCCTTACGACATTAACGAGCTGGTGATAAAAAATGGTGAAAACGGCATTAATTATCTGATTAATGGCCAGCAACAGCATTTTTCAATCACACCAGTAACGAATGTTGTCGACACCACATCAGCGGGTGACTCATTTAACGGGGTGTATTTAGGCGCACGCTTAACTGGCGCAGATATCAGCACAGCGATAAAATTAGCCTCTCAAGCAGCAGGATTTGTGATCCAACATAAAGGTGCCATTGCACCAAAAATTGAGTTTCATCAATTTATTGAACGTCAAAAATTAATGATGCAATAACAGCTAAAGAGTCATCTTTTGTCGCTTGTAAAAAGGCTTGATAACACTGAGTTATCAAGCCTTTTTATTTGCTAAGAAAAAGTAATATATCGCCTGTTGAGCCATTCGTGTTTTAGCTTCAAAACAAGTAATATTACTGAATCATTTCGATAATTTACCCTATTAAAGCAATAAGAAGACATTGAACATGGACTATTTAGCCATCAATAAACACGCATGGAACGAGCGAACCCAAATCCACCTCGACTCAACATTTTATGACTTAGAGGCATTTATCCAAGGTAAGTCATCATTAAACCCCATTGAACTTGAACAAGTCGGCGATGTGCACCACAAAAGCCTGTTGCACCTACAATGTCACTTTGGACAAGACAGCTTATCGTGGGCAAGGCTTGGCGCCAATGTCACTGGCGTAGATTTATCAAGCGAATCGATTGCAACTGCAAAAAAGCTGGCTGCTCAATTACACTTACCAGCAACATTCATCAACAATGACATCTATCAATTTGGTGATCACAATACAGAGCAATATGACTTCGTATTCACCTCTTATGGGGTGTTAGCTTGGTTACCCGATTTAACTCGCTGGGCGCAAACCATTGCAGGAGCATTACGTCCAGGCGGTGAATTTCATTTGGTTGAGTTCCACCCTTTTAATGATGTGCTGTGTGGTTATGGCTACTTTCCACAGACACAACCGGATATCGAAGATGAAGTCACCTACACCGAAAACCACAACGACCAAATTGAAACGGTAGTCACTTGGCCGCACCCGATAAGTGAAGTCATTAGCGCACTTATTAGTGCAGGACTCAGTATCGAAGCGTTTAACGAACACCCTTACAGTCCCTACAACTGCGTTGAAGGTTTGGAGTTTGTGGTAGGCAAAGGTTACCAGCTAAAACATCAAGACCACCTCATCCCACTTATTTACTCTATTAAAGCAAGTAAAGTGGGATAAGTACTAGCCTGAAGCTTGTTTACAGCGGGCTCAAATATCGGTTTTAGTGGATGACTGTTGATGTGTTGAAGGCGGTGCAAATAATATACGTAAACGTTGTTTTAGAGATAATTGCGCTTGGGTAACATCACCCCACATGTCGCGCCATTCACTAAACGTTACCACTAACGGGTTAAAACTGTTTACCGGCTTAGTGATGCCGTATTTCACAGTTTCAACCTCAGGCTCAAAAGTACCAAACATTTTGTCCCAAATTATCAGCACTCCCGCATAATTTTTGTCGATATATTGTGGGTTACGTCCATGATGCACGCGGTGATGGGACGGTGTATTAAAAATCAATTCTAGCGGCCCTAACGACTTAATAGCTTGGGTATGAACAAAAAACTGCAATCCCAGATTAAGTAATACTGCAAACACCACCCAGTTAGGATCAAAGCCAATCACCACTAAAGGCAACCAAAACAGCCACATTCCTGCCAATGGGTACATTAAGCTTTGTCTAAATGCGGTGCTGAAATTCATGTTTTCTGAACTGTGATGCACCACATGCGCAGCCCACATCCAGCGAATACGATGGCTAGCACGATGGAACCAGTAATAACAAAAGTCTTGAGCAATGAGCAATAAACCAAAAGTGAATAATGTCATTTCAATATCAAATAAGCGCCAACCGAAAAAGTGTAAATATATCTTCGCAATCAATAAGCCAGCGATGATATCCGCCACTTGGTGCATACCTGCCAATACAAAATTACACAATACTTCGGCAGGGCGATATTGAGCATTACTCGGTAATCGCTGGGCGCGAACACCAAACCACCATTCCAGTAAAATGCAGCCGAAAAAAATCGGGGCTAACACTAGTAATAACCACTCTGGGTGAGCTATCAGTAAATCCATGTCCATATGTTATCCATTTCTATTTATTATTATTGAGTCAATGTTTGTACTAGTGGTTCACTATTTCTGGTTCCTAATCAAAGTGCTCTTTTGGCGAAACCCATTTGAGTAAACCGCTTTTAATAGGTCATTTTAATAATCTGTCGTTAATAATCAGTTGTTAATATTCCGTTTTTAGTAATTCGTTTTTAATAGTCCATAGGCTAAAAAATCACTCACCGAGTCAACACGGTTAGTCGTCATCACCATTTGGCAAAATGATCTTCTGTTAAGCCTAGCTGGTTGGTTAACCTATATTGATTACCATTGTTGTCGCAAATCACTCCGCTAAAATAGCCAATGTATTGTCTAAAATTATTCTTCAACCAAATTAAATTAAGCTTTTCGCTGCGCTGATTTAATGGTCTAAAATGTAAATCAACATTGCCATCATTAGTGGTGATATGCCACACATCTTGTTGTGAGTGTCGATTAAAATCAAACTGTGCACCACCTAATAGATGACGCTCGCCATTTATCCACATCACATTTTCTGTTTGACCGGTTTCATTAACGCCAGCAGCTAAATTTAGCCCGATAACCCCGTCGTCAGTTTGGGCATTAATTGAAGCCCAACGCCAACTGGTTTCGCGGCGCATAAATCCGGCTGAAAAGTCATAACCCGCCAAAGCATATTGTAAAGGCTGCGGTTCATGATGAATGGTTAATTGCCCTGTTACGGCTAAGCCATTGTGCTTTTGAGTATAGGTCCAACCGTTATAACCCGTTGGAGTACACAAGCTAATGGGTAAACTCAGTGGCGCTGGTTGAATACGTAAATTGGCTTGTATGTCTGCAAGATTAATCTCAACTTGCCATTGTCCGTCGACAATATCGATAACAATACCTTTATGTTTACGGCCAATTTCGGCCCGCCCATGCTTAGGAGAGTCACTTAACTGGCAGCCAAATCCGAATGGTGTTAGCCATTGCGTTTGGGTCAACTTGTTGGTTTTAATGTCATAAAGGTAGCAAAAACCATTGGCGACATAACGAATATCGGCTATCGCCAGAGCGATAATATAATGAGGAGTGATAATGCTAACGAATTGGAACTGCTTAAAATCAAAATGCTTAGCCATTGCCGACGCAGGTTTGTCCATTACCGTCGAATAAGCAAACTGATTAACATTGAGTGAATCAACAATCCCATCAAAAATACCAAATACTGGCTGGCCATTGGCATTAATCAATTTGTCAGGAGCCAATTGCGGCTGTTTATGTTGCATTACATTACCTACATCATGTTGTTTATCAAACTTAAGTTGCATAACACTAACCTGAATTGATCAGCCATTAAAGTCAACAACCAAGTAATATTGTTGCCATTAACCGGAGTTGAAATGGCGTTAAAAACAGATATTGATGAGTGACAACACCTGCACACAGAGTGATGCATATCACTCTCGTTATCTTTATAGCAACATAACCTTAGCGATACTGGAAACCCAGACAAATTCTGGTATCATTTATCTACCTTTTGCTGGTTATTGTTGTCTCATGAAGTTATTGATCCCTATTTTACTGTCTACATTATTGTTATCGGCTTGCGCAAGTTATGAGCCGACTCATGTTGGTCTTAATCCCACATTGGGTCCGATTCAGTTACAAACTGAAGTCGATTTCCCTGTACTGGTCGACACCATCGATACTCGCGAAGCAAGCTTTGTGGTGCGTTTTAATGAAGAAGGCAAATCACCAAGATTAGTCAGCGCCAGTGAGCCTATTCGCCAACAGTTAGATACACTGTTCCGTAATGGTATGAACAAAGCGGGTTATGTTATTGACCCTGCCGCACGCAATTCAGTGCAGTTTCAGCTAAATTACTTGTTAGCTGACGTCACGGACACCACGTTCAGTTACGAATCAAAAACACGTCTAGTTATCAATGTACTGGCTAAAAACTCACAACAAGAGTTCACCAAATCCTATAACGCTAACGGCTATTTAAAAGGCCCGTTAAGCCCAGATTTTGCCACCCTTGAATTAGATATCACCAAACTCGTTGATAAGCTCACCACTGAAATTCTTAACGATGAAGAGTTACACCAATTTATTCAACGTTAATCTCCCCGCTTTATCAGGTATTGGCATCGAGAGATGCCAATAAAAAAGGACGTCACATTATGATGAAATGGTTATCCACTTGCCTACTGTTATTGACCAGTTTAAGTTCCAGTGCTGCGGTCGACATTCAAAAAGACACTTTATATCCACAAGTAGAGTTGGACACCTCTATGGGGAAAATAGTGGTTGAGTTAGATCGCACTCGTGCACCACTTACCGTAGATAATTTTTTAACCTATGTGATTAAAGGCGAATATGACAATACTATTTTTCATCGTGTGATTGCCGAATTTGTGGTTCAAGGTGGTGGGTTAACCACGAAATTAGAAGAACGCCCTTCGCTAGAGCCTGTTGTAAATGAGTCCGGTAATGGTTTATCAAACTCCCTTGGCACAATTGCCATGGCTCGAGATAACGATCCTCATTCAGCAACACGTCAGTTTTACTTCAACCTAGGTGACAATAAAAAATTAGACCCTTCTAAACGTCGTTGGGGCTATACCGTTTTTGGTGAAGTGACTCAGGGGATGGATGTATTAGAAGCCATTTCATTGGTACCAACTGAACATAACACCACCCTAAACTGGCCCGATTTTCCGGTTAATACTGTCATGTTGAAAAAAGCGACTCTACTGCCTCGCTAATCTCCCGCTAATCGCCTATACCTACCGATGGTCATGTTAATGCATGCCATCGGCATTTATATTGTCTCCTTCAATGTAATATTGGCCAATTTTAGCTCGATTAATAAGTCCAAACTCACTCAATATGATGACGTCTTACATTGTTATCCTATACATATTTACTAGCTGCAAAATCAACTAAGTAGCACTATCGATTGACTAAATCGACACTTTTTTACGTTTTTGACTATCGACAGCCAAATTAACGTCTATACTCTATTTGACTCATTCACCTAGTTAGCTGCGCAATTGTTCGCAACCGCATTTCGAATACTCAAGGACGCAATTATGATGACGGCTAATGATTTTATTGAAACCAAAGCTCCACAACTAGCCTATTTCGGTAAAGCTTTTTTAAACAATCAATTAGATTACAAAGAAATACAGCTCTATATGTGGGATGTGCTGGAAGAGTGGCAATTTATATCAAATAATCCCATCCAATTAGCCGAACAACCTAGCGATACCGAGAAAGTGTTTTGGCACTTATTGTATTGCTTCGATCATTGGTCTGGTTGGGCAATTAAAGGCAATCAATACTTACGCCAGCAAGTTCATGAATGTTGTGACTACATTGATATTGGCGGCAATGTGCCACAAAGTTGTATTGGTATCAGACCTTAAGGCGATTATCTTAAATCTGCTCTGAATGCTAATTTAACCTCAAACTGACTGAATAATCTTTTAGAATGGCTTGAACCTAAACCCCTTGCAACATAAGCTAGAGCCATTCTCCTTTATCCAGTTGTCTTATGTCGGTTTTCTTGTCTCGTACCCGTGAAGCGTTATCGGTTTACTACCACAAACGAGTATTTATTTTACTCTTGCTGGGGTTTTCTGCCGGCTTACCATTAATGTTAGTCTTTTCGACCTTAAGCTTTTGGTTACGTGAAGCTGGCATCGACCGAGCGGCGATTGGTTATTTTAGCTGGATAGCACTAACGTATGCATTTAAATGGGCGTGGTCACCATTAGTCGATCGTATGTCATTGCCCTTTTTTACCCGCTTTTTAGGAAGACGACGCGGATGGATGCTGTTCGCACAACTGTGCTTAGTCGGCGCCATACTCGGTATGTCTGTTAGCGATCCAGTGGTTAATCTTGAACGTTTGGCCTTATGCGCCCTACTTTTGGCATTTGCCTCCGCCACCCAAGACATTGTTATCGATGCTTTTCGGATTGAATCCGCCCCAGAAAAAATGCAAGCAGCGCTTGCTGCTGCGTACCAAGTCGGTTATCGCAGTGCGATGATCATCGCCACAGCAGGCGCATTAACCATTGCTGCTTGGGTGTCTCCTGGCGATGATGCTTACAACTTAGAAGCTTGGCAGACCGCCTACTTTGCCATGGCGATGTTAATGGGTGTTGGTATTATTACCACGTTATGCAGTAAAGAACCGCAAGTCGATACCAAACAGGCTGACGATAAAGAACGCCTATTAAGAGCCGAGTTTGCTGCCAAATACCCTGCTAAAGTCGCAGGGGCATTAGCCTGGTTATACAGCGCAAGTGTATTGCCTTTTATTGACTTTTTTAAGCGTTATGGCAAAAGCGCTATTCTCATTTTGTTGTTAATCTCGTGCTATCGCATTTCCGATATTGTCATGGGTATTATGGCAAATGTTTTTTATGTTGATATCGGGTTTAGCAAAGAAGAAATCGCTTTTATCAGTAAAGTCTATGGTTTGATCATGACCTTAGTCGGCGCCGCTTTTGGCGGTGTGTTGCTGATGCGTTATGGCACCATGAAGATTCTATTCTTGGGTGCCTTGTTAGTCGCGGTCACTAACCTGCTGTTTGCTTGGCAAGCGTATATTGGCTACAACGTGCCATTTTTAACCTTAGCCATATCGGTAGATAATTTTAGTGCTGGTATCGCAACCGCAGCGTTTATCGCTTATTTGTCCAGCTTAACCAGTAGTGGATATAGCGCGACACAATATGCGTTATTATCTTCGATTATGTTGTTGTTCCCTAAGTTTATCGCAGGATTTTCGGGCTTGTATGTTGATGCTTTTGGTTACATCAATTTCTTTATTGCAGCGAGTTTGATTGGCTTTCCGGTGTTGCTATTAGTGGTGTTGGTGAATCGATCGCAAAACCAAGTGATGATTGCCAATGCGGCATCAACAGAGGGATCTATCGATGTGTCGACAGATGTTGGTAAACCACCACTGTAAGCGATTAATATCCGAACGGCATTGGGTTTAAGTGCAAAAGGGTTGGCCTACCGCAGCACTTTACGTTCACGTTTCAATGGCTATAAAAGTAGTAATATTGACAATATCAAAGACACATGCCCTCTTAAAAGAGGGCTGAAGTAAATCCGTAGCCTAGCTATAATTTATAGCCATAATTTATAGCTATAAACCATGCGGTAAATCAAAGCGGTAAACGGCTGCGAAATTAACCTTCAAAGGTTAGTAGCCTATATATTTATCTTGTCGCGATCGATGACGTTTTAGCGTTAGCATTTTAACGCTATAATGCCACTCGAAATAATCACCTGCTATCAATATTAATCGCTTCCCGGCGCATTTAGCGCCCTTTCTGTTGAAAGCTAATGTTTAAATATGTTGAATAAAATTAAGTAGAAATACCTCATGAGTCCAGAACGTTTTGCCCGAATAAATCAAATGCTTGATAACCGCCAAGTCGACTTAACGGTTTGCCTTGATAAAGTGCATATGACCAATAATATTGCTGCGGTTCTTCGATCTGCTGACTGTGTGGGCATACATCAAATTCATGCAGTGTGGCCAGATGATGATATGCGGGTATCGGGTAATACCGCTTCTGGCAGCCAGCAATGGGTTGATACCGTTAAACATTACACGTTTGAAGAAGCTCACCAAGCTTTTAAAAAACAGAAAATGCAGGTATTAACCACTACATTTTCTGACTCTGCAGTCGATTTTCGTGAGATTGATTATACTCAACCCACTGCCATCGTAATGGGTAATGAACGAGACGGCGTCAGCGCAGAAGCCATTGCCGCAGCAGACCAACATATTATTATTCCCATGCGTGGCATGGTGCAATCGCTTAACGTATCGGTTGCGGCAGCACTAGTGATGTATGAAGCTCAGCGCCAGCGCGAAGTGGCTAATATGTACGGCAAACGAAGACTTGATAACAGCTACTGCCAGACGATGTTGTTTGAACAAGGTCATCCGGTTTATGCTAAAGCGTGTCGCCGCAAACAGATCCCCTACCCAGCCATTGATGTTCAAGGCCAAATTTTTGCCGACAAAGAGTGGTGGGATAGAATGCGCGCGCCAGATCCACAAGCGTTAGTGGGTTGAATACCGAATAGCTTGCAGAGTCAGATTTGATTTAGCGATGATATCTTGTTTAATCGGGATATGGGTCGTAGCTTACCAATCAACTTAATGATATTCGTTGCCTAGTAAGCGTTGACCCAATTCATATTTCAGAAGATAGATTATGGTTGGTAAATAATCTTTAGTTGATCGGTTACTTCTGTAGAATCAATGTAACCAATTACTGAACTATTAGATGTTATTTCAGCAATAACCGCGGCTGACGAACTGACTTCCTTTGGCGGCGTGCCCTTTCCTGTAAATACCAACTGCGACCAGTAAGCCTGCAGTTGAGATCCTGACTTTTGCGTCACCTTGCTATGAAACTCTTCACGAATAGCTGAACCATCTGGATATTCAACAACAATTGGCTTAGTGCCATTTGGCAACGTTTTCAATTTACCTAAAAACAACTTCTTGGCGTCGCTTGCACTAATATTGTCGACACCATTTAAGTTCCCAACGATCACAGGTTCAGCAAAAGCACTACCCATGCCAATTAGGAGGCCTAATATTATAAATACTGATTTCATCATCTTGCTCCCTAATTAAAATACACAGTCTAAGCGAATTGAATAAACCAAAGAGTCATCTTGCTTAGAACCAAAGGTTGTAAGATCAAGGTTACTTGCCAGAGTAGCGTTACTAATCATGCCGACTGTATCGCCAAAATTGTTGATTAACGTTGCATCAGCTTTTATTGATACGTTGCTCATAACGTCGTAACGGACCCCTAATGAATATGCATCTCGTTCTGCCGTTAATAATGGCGCTACAGGCACAGTCATGCCCCCCAAGTTAAAATATTGACCAACGCGTTCAGAATTATCTGTAGTTTCCAGTCTAGCAATAGTCACATAAGGCATCCAATCACCAAAACGGCGTCCGTATGTCAGGTAAGCAGATTTAGTATCTGACATCTGCCCATCAACTTCTACTGTGGTATATTCACCCGTAATCAAGTTGGCTCCATCATCATATTTTAAACCGAGTCCAAAAAACTCTGCTTTGGTATCCTCAGGAATAATACTGTAAAACGAACTTGTTGAAGGGACACTAATTTGTGAAGTACCGTAGACAGCGCGAAGCAATAAATTGTCGTACTGCCAACCAGCACTGGCACCATACATGTAGTTAAATTCGATATTACCTTCTTTGGCTTTACCGGCAAATGCTTGCAACTGAATGGTTGAGTCATCTAATTCTAGATCGTAAGCAATATCACCGCCGACATAAGTACTAAAAGGCACGGCTCCGTAAACTTCTTCTGGCGGGCGGATAAAAGGTTGTGCATAGCCCACATCAAGAAAATCAGAGTACATAAAAATAGGAACACGAAGTTTACCGCCTCGTACTGTGACATCATTGTCAAAGGTATGCTTTATATAAGCCCATTCAAATGATGGGTCATAATCATCTTCGCCTCTGGCAACAAGTTGCGACACAACACTAGTCTGTTCACCCAAAGTAAACTCTGCTTGTAAGCCAAGTAAACTTAATGAGTTCAATTCATAACTGTCATCAGAACCTGCATAGCCAGCATCATTATTAGACCGTGTAGCGCCCACGCTGAAAAAACCGTTAACCTTAATTCGGTCGGCTATATCACTTGCGCTACTGCTTTTAAGTAATTGAATTTCTTGCTCTAGCTGACTGACTCGCTGATCTACGGTATCTTCCGCTGCTGCCACGGACAAGGCCGTTGTCATCAGCACAGGAATAAGGTAATACTTTTTATTCATCATCATTTATCCTAAAAATATATAGTGGTATTTTTGTTTATTGATTAAGTTAACGCGTGGGTAAAAACTACATTCAACGTGTTATAGATCAGACCTTGTATTGATTAATCACTTGACCCAGTCTTTGGGTTACATTTTGAATTTCTTTACTTTCATGTAAAATAACTTCGGCGCCATCTCTAACCGAAGAGGAAATTTGATTTGCATCGGTAATACTGTTGGATATCGCTTCATATGTTACTTTTTGCTCATCTGTTTCATCAGCGATTTGTTTGTTTAGGCTCAAAATACGTTCAACTTTACGGGTGATATCATCAAGCGATCTGCCTGACTTTTCCGATTCAGTGACTGTTGTATTAACACTTTGCTGACCAGAATTCATAGCTACAACAACTGAAGAAGCTCCTTTTTGAATTTCTTCTAAAGCTTGTTTTATTTGTGCTGTTGCATCTTGTGTATGCGATGCTAAAGAACGTACTTCATCGGCAACAACCGCAAAGCCTCGACCATGCTCACCCGCTCTTGCAGCTTCAATTGCTGCGTTAAGTGCTAATAGATTAGTTTGATCTGCAATGCGACTAATCGTGCTTAAGAATTCCCCAGCGTTATTTGCCAACAACTCAAACTCACTGACCATTCCGGCTGTTTTATTCACGTCTATAGCAAGGGCATTAATGCTCGCAACAGTTGACTCCACAACGTCTCGGCCTTCTTTAGCGGTATCATTAGCGTTGGAAGCTTCTGTTGATGCCAATAACGCACTTTCAGCAACAGACACAACACTTTCGGTAAGTTGCTGAACCGCCGCCATCACCGAAGCCATTGCAGTCTCTTGTGACTGAATTAACTGGGTGCTATCCATGCTGGTTGTTGCTAAACGTGTTGAAACTCTCTCCAAGGTTGTTATTGTCTCTTGGGTAGAGCTAATATTGCTGTGCATTGATTTAATAAATTCATTAAACCAATGTACTAAATGTGACACCTCATCTTTACGCGAGTATTCTATGCGTTTAGTTAAATCACCTTCACCCTCAACAATATCCCTCAATGAATCAGTCACTTGCTTTATTGAATTGGTGATACTACGAGTTAATAGATAGCTCGATACCACCATGGTCACAATTAAAATAATACCCAACATAATGCCGACAATACGGCTTGTTTCATTCTGCTTAAAGGTTTTAGCGACCACGTTACTAGATGCAATATGGATTGACTGAACCGAATCTGTTAGTGACTTTTCTAAGGTCTGAAGTGCTGTATTTGCTTGTTGAGATCGTGGAGCAATAACTTGGAAATCGACATCCCCATCTAAGAGTGATGAGGCGACAAAAAACTTATGTTTAGTATAAGTATTGAATAACTCTTTAAGATTAGCGGGCAAATTCAGGCTCTGGTTACTGGCTTGAATATTAACTAACACATCAAGCACGTATGCTGAATGCTGTTTTGCTTCTGTTATCCGGTCTTTTTCCCCGGTTGTCACTGCACCTTCAAGACTTTTTTCCACATCTTTAAGGCCCTCTTTAGCGTTATTTAGCAGCTCTAGCACTGGGGTGTATTCATCCTGAAGTAAAAGAATGTTGCTCTGTGTCTGACTCACTAATTTTTGTTGATATAGAAAAAAAATAACGAATCCTAAAATAGCGACACTGGCAAGAAGCCCGATTTTATGGCTGATTTTTAAATTATTCCAGAGTTGCATATGTAGACCTTCGTTATTTCAACACAAGCGAATTCGGCAATGATAATGATTGCTTCATAAACAGCCGTGTTATTAAGTAGTGCATATATCCTATTGGAATAGGAGCGTGTTTTATTTTCACAAACTAAGAGCCATATATAATACTTGTTATCAACAAAAATATTGTGACCAAAACTGTATTTTATTTAACATAATAAGTATTTTATGGATTTTGTGATTTATGTATCTATAACAATGTAGGGAGGAATTAAGAAACCACTTAACAAGATTTAATTAAGTTCAGTAAAAACTCATTAATGTTCAACATTAAATAATTAAAATAACAATAACCAGGTTACACTCACCGCTAAAACAAATCACTACCTACATTAACTTCGATTATTAATCTAGTATTTTTAGTTTTTTTGTTATACGAAAACATATCCTTTAAATCATCTTTTCGATCCATAATGCCAATCATCACCCCCCAAAACCCCATAACACTTAATGGAGAAAATCAAAACCAAAAAAAACACCTAACCACCTGATAATAAAATACAAAAACAAATTACTATTGAGACAGAAGAAACAGATTCACTTATTTTATTGTTAAATTGATTTAACTCTACAATATCGACAGAATAAATAACGAACAAACCCCATACTTATATTAATCCACTCTAATTTAATATAACTAGTCTAGCTTTAATTCATTACATATGTACTTAACACATCTTAACGCCACTTAACTTCGACTTAAATTAAAGTTGATTCAATTAATCTCTAACAATTATTAAAATTAACCTTTAATATGGAAAGTAAATCCTAAAAACAAAACAATTTATTCATTATAAAAACAACAAAACCATCCATACATACATAATACAAGACCGACTAACTCGTTAAGTATTAATGTGCTAGCACGCATTCATTAGATAATTCATTAATTGAAAAATCTATCTTATGAATAAACACTCGTAAAATCACATTTGCATCGTTTATGCGACCTACCTAACAGGTTCATATTTTAATTAGGTTGTCATGTCACGCTTAATATAAGAACGTTATTATCTGAATTAAAATTAAATACCAGCATAGAACCCTTGATCTAATATGGCAGAGCCCAACGTAAACGTCGAAAACAAGTAGTCAACGCATGCACACAGTAGACCAACTCCGGTCACACTCCATTTAGCTTGCTAAATGGAGTGTGAAATCTGATAACTTAAAGTTTGCTTGGTTAAGAGCTCGTTTATTCTGAACTGAGGTCTACTGCAGATTCAATGATTGTATAATGCTGATAAACTATTTAGGATCAGCACATCTGATCGCAAACAAGAATTAACGTAATGACCACTGAGCTTTATTTTATCTACGACTCACATTGCCCTTGGAGCTATGCCACCACACCGTTGGTGAATGCATTGCAGCAAGCCTATCCTGAAATGAATGTACATTTACTGCATAGCGCACATTACATTGGCAAAGACAGTGCTGGCGAAGAGCAAATGGAAGCGGCTGCAAGAATGAGTGGACTAAAATTTGGCCGCGATCATATTCGTTACGTAAACAGTCCTAAAAGCTCAATCAAAACCGCAAACTTTATGGCCTGGTTGCAGGGCAAACAAGCTGACAAGCAATTAGATGTGCTCAATGCGCTACAAAGAGCTCATTTCATTGAAGGCAACCCGCTTAGCAATAAGCACGACTTTAATGACATCGTAGAAAAATTTAAGCTGTCACCATCAAATAAAGTGTTTAAAGATGAGCTCAGTATGGACGCAGAATACGTACTGGAAGGCATTGAAGAGATTCAACAAGTCATTGGTACTACCGGCTTCCCCGTTTTAGTCATGACCGTTAATGATAACGCCATTTTTATCGATCATTCACAATATCTGAGTAGCCCTCATGCTGTGGTTGCTGCGGTTGAAAAAGAAATAGCGGCGATTAAACTCGCGAAAACAGAATCGTAGCGATAAATCGCAACCCGCCAAATACATCATTGATGTGAATGTGCCAGCAGTAAGATCAAAAAACCACGGCTAATGACCGTGGTTTTTATTTACTAGCGACTTTTAATCGTAAAGGTTAAGCAATACTTTGAACTTGCGATGCCAATAACCAAATCGCTAATGCAAAAAATATTACACCCATAAACTTGTTTTGATAGGTACGAAACTTTTCATTATTAAGTAAAGGTTTTCCCAAACTGCCCACTAATGCTACCAACAGCAAATTGAACGTCAATCCCATCACATTCAGCAGCAAACCTAGCGCCAGCATTTGTTCACCTGAGCTAGCACTCAATTGAGTAGACACAAACTGAGGCAAAAATAACACAAAAAATATCAGTGCTTTAGGATTAAGTAAATTGCTCATTACCGCACGGCGATAGAGTAATTTGGCTAAGTGATTCTGTTGTGCAATCTCAGGTGCATCACTGGCACTGCTGCGCATGCAATCCCAGCCCATTTTCAATAAATAAGCCCCGCCCAATACTCGTAATAGCTCTAACGCCATCGGGTTCATCGCCACTAATGCGGACACGCCCATTGCAGCAAGTAAAGTCAAAATAAGTCCCGAGGTCGCATTACCAAAACTGGCATACACGCCCACTTTACGGCCATAGCTCAAACTCGAACTGGCAATCAGCAACATATCAGGCCCAGGAATTAATAATAACGCGACTACAGTGGTTAAATATAAAGGAAGCAAAGCCAGATCAATCATCATAAACACACAAACAACAACTATTAAGACGGAAAATAAGGCGCGGATTCTACAGTTATTCAACATGAATTAAAATCATGTTGGGCTTCATGTTGTATTTAGGCTGGATGACGACTGGCAGAGTTTGTTTACGGATGGGGTAGATAAGTGTTCATAAACCTAAGGAATATAAAACAAGGTAAAATCATAGAATAAAATTTACTCTATTGCTCATTTGTCACGGTAAATAACAAAGGCCAGCCCATTGGGCTAGCCTTTCGTTTTTTGACGCTAAGAGTCAGCTTACTCAGTTCTACTTGTAGAACGCTTCAACCTTGCCTTTTACTGTCATCGTAAGCGGTTGGCCACGACGATCTAATGCTTTATGCGAGGCGACTTTTACCCAACCTTCACTGATGCAATATTCTTCAACATCTGCACGCTCTTTGCCATTAAACAAAATGCCAATCTCGTGTTCGAAAATTGCAGCCACATGATGTGGGCTACGTGGATTAACGCTAAGGCGATCAGGTAAAGCGGGTTTAGCAGTAGTGTCGTTCATTGTCGTGTGCTGTAGTTAATAAAACGTGCGCTATTGTAGGCAATACCAGCCTGATGCTCAATAGCGGCTGTCATAAATGTGAGTCGCACCGAAAGATATGGCGAGTTTAGAGTTAACCAGGCAGGACAATTGTTACTCAGTAACATGATAGACAAAGATTTTAAGCGGATTTAAGTAAACAAATTTCGTTAATACCTTGCTCATAATCGCTAAAGTAAGCTGTTCGATTGTGAGCGGTATAAGGCTATAAATGACTAATCAACCAAAGGGTCCGTTAGTTCATTATTCATAGTATTCACAATAACGTGTTAGCTGAACCACGACTTCTTTAAAGCATTGTTCTAAGTCACTCACGTGCTCAGCAGTAACGCTGCCATTGGTAGCCAGTGTTTCAACTTGCTGACAAATGTCGGCTAACAATAATGCCGAAACCGATTTTGATGACGACTTTAAACCATGGGCTTGAAATGATAAATCGGCGTAGTTCTCACTAGTCGCATACGCACTGATTAACTTAACTTGTTCACCAGCCGTTTGTAAAAAGGCATTAAACACCATGCAATGCACCGTGGGATCATCACCTAGCATCGCATTTAATAATGCTAGATCTAACTGATCAAATGAATCAGACGCAACCTCTGACGGTTTTTTAGCTTCAATATGAGCATTAACCATGGTTGTTGAGTGCTCCATTAAAAGCGATTTAAGCTTAGCCAACTCAACGGGTTTGGTTAAAAAACCATTCATACCGGCATCGTAACAAGCATCAATATTCTCTTTAATAATGTTCGCTGTAATCGCAATGATGGCTAAATCTTTAAATCGTTCATCTGCTCGTATCTTTTTAGCCAGGCCTAAACCATCTAAAATTGGCATTTGAATATCGGTTAACAATATATTAAAACGTTTATCTTGCAGTGTTTGCCAAGCTTGCTCGCCATTACTCACAAACGTTGAATGTACCCCAAGCAAGGTTAATTGTTGCTTTAACACTAGCTGATTAGTCACCTGATCTTCAGCCACCAGCACTTCTAATATAGGTAAGGTCTCTGCTGAAACGTATTGTTCGCTGATGTCTGTTCTATCTGATTGAATTGTAGAGTCTTTTTTAGCCAGTAAGTTAGTTTTAATGGGTACATCGGCTTGCTTAAAACCATTAAAAATTAAACTAAAACACGAGCCCTTATTTAGTTCACTTTGTACCCTTATCTCGCCTTGCATTCGCTCAACTAATTCTCGGGTAATAACCAATCCAATACCCGTGCCATTAATATTACTGGTTTCGGCACCTAAGCGATCGAAGGGCTTAAATAACCGAGAAACGTCATCAGCAGCAAAGCCGTAACCGGTATCTGCTACGCTAATTGTGCATTGGTTATTGCTTGATACGCTGCAGCTAATAAAAATATCGCCGTGGGGTTTATTATATTTAATGGCATTGGAGAGCAAATTTAACATTACCTGCTTAAAACGACGCTCATCGATATAAAAACAAAGTCCTTCAAGCTCATTAAAGCCTTCTGTATGAATCGTCATCGACTGTGCCTTTACCAATTCACTCACCAGCGCAACAGACTCTTCAACAACACGTTTAATTGATGCATAGTCAAAACTAAACTGCATATTACCCGACTCAATCGCTGTTAAATCAAGCACATCATTAATTAATAACAGTAAATGCTCACCAGCCCGATAGATGCTTTTAGCATTGTCTTTTTGGACTTTATTAGCAAGATCATCATATTCATATAACTGTGCTAACCCTAAAATAGCATTTAACGGTGTACGCAATTCGTGGCTCATGCTGGCCATAAAATCTGACTTTGCTTTACTTGCCGACTCAGCCTGTATTCGCAGGGTATTTAATTTTTGATGATTACTCGCGACCTCGGTTGCCATGTGATTAAACGCACTAATCACACTGCCCACTTCGTTATTTTGATGCTTATCGACATGACAATCAAAATCACCTTTGGCCAGCCGTGCAAACGCAAATTCTAATGACCGCAGTGGTTTGGTAATTCTATAATCGACCAACCAAGCCAACGCCATAAAAAATAAAACCAGAATCATAAATTGAATGTATATGAGCGTGTAATGCAGCTTTGATGATTCATTAATTTCATTGGTAAAGTTAACCACTAGCGTAATGCTTGCTAATGATTTTTCTAAAAACATAATTTGTTGGCTGAGTAGCATGTCACCGCTTTGGGTTGCCCCGTTCCACACATCAAGCGGATACAATTGATTACCAGTTGCCGTATCAACTATTTTAATGGCCTTCCAATTAGGTTGAATGTCTAATTGGTTATCTATTTGCTCGTAAAGCTCAGCGTATTGGCGGGTAAGCAAAGGCGTTTTAACAGAGGTAGAGAGTTGTTGTAATGATCGCTGCGCCGTTTTCGAGAGATCATCATTCACCCAGCGGGCTTGCTCTGGCAGCGCATAAAAAATAAATAAACAGGCAAGTAAAAAACCAAACGCCATTACGGCAATAAAACTCTGTGCCCGTAAACTGTGCCACCAATTAATTTTCAACATAAAATAAGCGTAACCCCCACTGAGTTAACTGCTGATATTCAGCTAAAGTTGCAATGCTGGGTTTAATAATTGGAATACCTGCAAGCAAGTGTTTGTGCTCTTCACTTTGGCCTATATCTAAAATAGCTTGTTGTACTTTTTGCTGAATGGCAGGGTCCACTCTTGGGTGAGCCACAATAGGATGACGACTTATTTTGCGGGTTTTATAAATAATTTTAAGCTTGTCTTGTAGGTTTTGCGGTTGCTGTTTTAGCGTACCTAGCACGCCACCGCCAGCCTTAGTCGAGTTTAATGCCACATTTAAATAAACCGAAGAGTGGGTTTGTACATAAACCGGCTTTATTGTTAGCCCATACAACTGCGCTAAATCAGCACGCATTAATAATGACGCGCCCAATGCATTAGGCGCCGGAAAAGCAATTTCGGCACCTTCTAACTGGCTAACATCGTCTATGCCGCTATTTTTATTCACCACTAACACACCTTGCAGTTGGCGCCCTGCATCTTTTATTAACGGCAAATAACCTTGTTTTTCGTTAGCGATGACACTGTGCCAAGGGTTCATGTAAGCAAAATCATACTCGCCATTGGCAAAAGCTTGTTCAAATACAGGTATAGACTCAACAGTGATTAACTTAATCGTCACCCCCGTCTGTTCACTCACCTGGTCAAGTAAAGGTTGCCAAATTGCATTCAACTTTTGCGGCTCATATTGCGGCACCACCCCAAACGTATACTCTTGCGCCAACAACCACGAGCTTTGAATCAAACATAATATCGCTACTACATACTTCATTGGTGCTCCAAATAATCGTTTGCCGTCATTGATTAGCTTAGTAAAATACTGACCAAGTCACCATAACATTATTATTTGAATTCAGGTCCATTCAATAAGAAATGCTTTGGCTTGCTACTATTTACCGATAAATATTGCGATATAAGTCAGCGAATAATCAGTGTGTCCCCCACTTACTTATTATCTTCCCTCTTCTTTTTATTATTCATTAGCATCACTTTTTCAGATTAGAACAATCGTTTTTATTCGCACCTACCATTTAGATACTTTCCTATACTCTGGTTTCGCCTAGTAATTTAAGCCCTGATTTTAATCCTCGAGTACTTCAAATGGATAGTTAATAGCTTGAGTGGTTAATTAGGTTTTGTGTTTTAGCGTAACCATACATCTTCACATGAAGCGAAGATGCGTTAACTTTAAGGAAGCTAACTATGAAACATCCATTATTTAATCAAAAAATACTCGCGGGTTTTGTCAGCATGCTGCTTATATCCGGCTCTGCTTTCGCCAACAATAACGAAAAGTCAGAAATGACCAAGCCCAAAGGAGCTGTTGGAACTGGTGTAGCATTAGAAAACCAAGCAAGAACGAATCAATTTTGGTGGCCTGATCAACTCAATCTATCTGCGCTGCGTGACCACGATAAGCGCTCTAATCCTTATGGCGAAAACTTTGGCTACGCCAAGGCATTTAACAGCCTAGATCTTGATAAAGTCAAACTAGACATTAATGCGTTACTGACCACATCTCAAGATTGGTGGCCGTCAGATTATGGCAACTATGGCCCCTTTTTTATCCGTATGACATGGCACAGTGCAGGTACCTATCGCACCCTTGATGGCCGAGGGGGCGCTGGTGGTGGCCAACAACGTTTTGAACCACTCAACAGCTGGCCTGATAATGCGAGTTTAGACAAAGCGCGACGTTTGCTCTGGCCAATCAAAATGAAGTATGGAGAAGCCATTTCTTGGTCTGATTTGATTGTGTTAGCGGGTAATGTATCGCTTGAAAATATGGGCTTTAAAACCTACGGTTTTGCCGGTGGACGTAATGATGATTGGGAACCAGACATGGTGTACTGGGGACCAGAAATTGAAATGCTTGCTAGCGACAGAGAAGATAACGGCGGCAAGTTACAACGTCCGCTTGGTGCCACTCACATGGGCTTAATATACGTAAACCCAGAGGGGCCAAAAGGCGTACCAGACCCATTGGGCTCAGCCAAAAATATTCGTGTAGCCTTTGAACGTATGGCGATGAACGATGAAGAAACACTAGCCCTAATTGCGGGTGGACACACATTTGGTAAAATGCACGGTGCGCACAAGCCTAAAGATTGTCTAGGCGCTGAACCTGCTGCAGCGGGTATCGAAGAGCAAGGCCTTGGCTGGAAAAACAAATGTGGTAAAGGACACTCTGAAGACACTATCACCAGTGGTTTAGAAGGTGCTTGGACTCAAGCCCCAACAAAATGGACCTCTTTATATCTAAGCAATTTACTTACCTTCGAGTGGAAACAAACTCGAAGCCCTGCTGGCGCTATCCAATGGATTCCTACAGACGAGTCGTTGCATAAAGCGGTTCCTGACGCGCATGTTAAAGGCAAGTTTCACGCTCCTGTCATGACAACAGCAGACTTAGCATTAAAGTATGATCCTGAGTATCGAAAAATTGCTGAACGCTTTTTAGCTGATCCAGAAGAATACCGCTTAGCTTTCGCTAAAGCTTGGTACAAACTGACCCATAGAGATATGGGCCCATCACGTAATTTCTTAGGCAAAGAAGTCCCTAAAGAAAGTCTAATTTGGCAAGATCCTATAGATGATAAAACACAATCAAATATAGATGCTGATGGCGTGCAAGCACTTAAAGCACAAATTCTAAAGTCTAACCTAACCGTGTCAGAGTTAGTGCGTGTGGCTTGGGCATCTGCGGCAAGTTACCGTCATTCAGACATGCGCGGTGGTGCAAACGGTGCACGTATTGCATTATCACCTCAAAAAGACTGGTCGATAAATAATCCGGCTGAAACCGCTAAAGTGATTAAAACACTAAAAGCGATTCAAGAGAACTACAACGACAGCTTGTTTAGTAAAAGCAAAGTATCACTGGCCGACTTAATCGTTCTAGGGGGCACTGCTGCAATAGAAAAGGCCGCTAAAGATGCAGGTTTTACTGTATCAGTGCCATTTAATGCTGGTCGTGGTGATGCCACACAAGCAATGACCGATATCAATGCCTTTAGTTTACTTGAGCTAACATCTGATGGTTTTAGAAATTACTTTGACGCAGAGCAAAGCTACAAGTCGCCTGTGGACATGTTAGTTGATAAAGCAGACCAACTTAACCTATCGGTGCCAGAAATGACCGTTTTAGTGGGTGGATTACGCGCACTTGACGCTAACTACAAAGGGCTAAAACACGGAGTACTCACAAGCACTCCAGGCACCTTAAACAATGACTTTTTCGTCAATTTACTCGACATGTCTACGGTTTGGAAAAAATCGTCAACCGATGGTATTTATGAGGGATTTGATCGTCAGTCAGGTCACAAAAAATGGACCGCCACCTCCGTCGATTTAGTCTTTGGTTCAAACTCAGAGCTTCGTGCAGTGTCTGAAGTGTATGCGTTTGATACATCGAAGCAAAAATTTGTCGAAGACTTTGCAGCAGCCTGGACTAAAGTAATGAACCTAGACCGTTAATGTTAAGCCTAGCGACTAAATGCGGCAAAACGTAATAGTGGCAGCGTAACAGAGCTTGAATTTACAACATTTAGAAGCGAATCAATCGATTCGCTTTTTTTTATCTATAACACTCAAAAAAGCACTTCAAACAAAGCCATAACTTAGCCTGATTATCGCCGGTGAAAAGTTGGCTAAATTGTTAACAATTTGATTTATATTGATGATGCCTATAGGTTATTGTCATTACATCAATTTTATCTACCTGGAAACGTCAATGTCGACTTTGTTTAAGTTCATCAAAGCTGCCTTACTAAGCATCTTTATTATTGTCATCGTTCTTGTCGCGTTTAATTGGCAAAGCGTTAATCGCTTATACAGCGTAGTCACCTTATTTGATGAATCTCTCGTGGTAAATAATTTCTCCAATATGAAGGATGTCTTTTTTAACAAAAAAATCGATAAACAAGGCGAGCCTTATGTGTTCGACGTCGCCTTAACGCCTTTGCCTGAATCGTTTACCTATCGAAACAGCTCAACCAATACCGAAGCGTTTCTCACTCGCAGAGCAACAACCGCATTACTGGTGCTTAAAAATGACCAAATAACTTACGAGCAATATTTTCTAGGCACTAAAAGTGATGACAAACGTATCTCGTGGTCAATGGCCAAATCATTTGTATCGATATTGTTCGGCATGCAGGTGGATGCTGGCAACATTGATATTGAAAAAACCGTCGGCTTTTATCTGCCCGAGCTTGCCAAGTCTGGTTATGGCGACGTCAAAGTAAAACACGTATTACAAATGTCGTCTGGGGTTAAGTGGAACGAAGACTATCTAGATTTTTATTCTGACATTAACAAAATGGGTCGTGTACTGGCTATTGGCGGCTCGTTAGATCAAATGACCAGTGAACTGGTTAATGAGTCAGCCCCAGGCAAAGCATTTCATTATGTCAGCATGGACACCCACGTGATTGGTATGATACTCAGGCGCGTTTCTGGTAAATCATTAATCGAACTTTTACAGCAAAATATCTGGAACACCATCGGCATGGAAAGCGATGCCTATTGGCTTACCGACTCCCAAGGTAGCGCATTTGCGTTAGGCGGCTTAAATGTTACCACCCGTGACTACGCCCGCTTTGGCCGCTTATTACTCAATAATGGCGCATTTAATGGCAAGCAAATCGTGTCAGCTGCTTGGATTAAAGCCGCCACTACACCGCAAGCAGATTACCTACAACCGCAAGTCGGAAAATTAGGTTATGGTTATCAAATTTGGTTACCGCCAGAAGCACAGCAAGGTGAATTTTTCTGTGTCGGTGTATACGGACAATATATTTATGTAAACCAAAAACACAATGTGGTGATAGTTAAAAACAGTGCCGATTTAGGCTTTCTTGATGAGCTGAATTCAAAACAAGAAACCATCGAATTTTTCCGTGAGATTGTGGCGTCATTGGAGTAATTAGATATTCCTCAGACTCTGCTCCACTTTTCGATTGCTCACTTATCTGAAGCTCACTTATCGATTGCGCATTTATCGGCAGATCACTTTTCGATTGCTCGCTTTTCGATTACTGAGCATCAACCCGAATACCATGCGACGCAAGATGAAAAGTTAGCTTTTTTAGTCTGATAAATTTAATAGCTAACGTCACATATTGCGTTTTTGGAGCAGCCTCTGCCGATTTAGCTCATCGAGCTGTTCGCTAAGGTTGAGAATTTGTTGTTGCAGCGCTTGATATTGAGTCTGGCTGGACTCATTAACAGGCTTGTCGCCCAACTCTTTCGTTGCCCACATTTTGGTAAGCTGAATGATCAGATGTTCGGCTTGGCTCAGGTTGTCATGCTCAATCTGTTTGATCATCAGTAACCGAAAGCAGTCGAATAGTATGGTGAGCATAAACTCATGGCTGAGCTGCTGCTCTTGCTCCTGAGTCACAGCCCCTTGAAAGCCGATGGCTGCGATTAAATTAGAGACTGTGGTAACGGTGGTTGCCCCAATAAAAAGCGACTGGATCTCAGGCTCTAACATCAGAACCCGCTCAAGCTGTTGCGACAACTTACCTTTATTCCACTGAGCGCCCAGCGCTTTAATGAACGTCATATCAATCCACCCGTTATAAAACCTTGTCTCTTAACGATACTGTCTATTAACGATACTGCCTATTAACGATATAGGCGCGCGGTCATAGGGACCAGATTTAGCCTTTGGATCAGTCGATCTAAATAGGCTTGAGTCAGCATTGCTATGCCGCGATAAAAATCAGTTCTAGCATGTTCATTCATCAGTTCGAGGCAGCGACCAGACCAAGGAAGAAGGTGTTGCTGCAGCAAAATCATGCAGCTTCGTTCTAGTGGTTCGTTATCTTCAGTTTGATCCCATTGGGTAAACATTTGATCCAATACCGCGAAAAACAGACCAATATGATCGACAGGTTGATTACTATCCAGCTCGAAGCTGATCCCTTGTTCATGATAAAAGGCTTTTAGTGCCATAGTCGACTTATCATTGAGGAGTTGCCTCTCGCTCAAATAGACCGATCCCCAAGGCACAGCATTGGGCTCGCCCGGTCCATAGAAAAGTTGTGCATAGTCCAGTTTTAAGGCTTGTTGTTTATCTTCAGTCCATTGGCCGAGATAATTGGCCAGCAACTCACGACCACTCGACTCTTTGGCCGATGCGGTAAACGGTGGCCAGCTTTGAGCAACATCATGCTCAATAAATCCTTGGATCAACTCTGGGGTCGGATCATTAAAGAGTACATTGTGAAGAATGCGCGCAATGCCTTGATATTCTAGGAGTTCATTTTCGGTAAGAGATGCCATGCTAACCTCGTTTGTTGAACTAAATGTATCGCCATAAACAGCAAATAGAGGTGCCACTCCACATGAGTGGCACCAATCGGGGGATTAAACTTCTGCGTAGTTCAACACTTCTCCATCAGTGTCACCACTTGGGCGAGAATGACGGTTAGGTGTAATAAGTAAGTTAGGTGTAGTAATACTGCTTTGTGGCAACGGAGCAACCGCGGGCGAGATGGCGCCCGGGTACTTAGCCATCAGCTCTTCCATCGGTCCGAAATCGATAGCTCGCATAGGGCAAGACTCCACACATGAAGGTTGTTTACCTTCGGCCAAACGCTCAAAACAACCATCACACTTGGTCATCACCTTACGATCTTTATCTATCTGCGGCGCATCATATGGGCAAGCTCTTGCACAACTTTCACAGCCGATACAAAGATCTGCCGCCACATGGACTAAACCATCTTCGCGGCGTTTGTGCATTGCGCCAGTTGGACAAGCCTTAACACAAACAGGCTCCGAGCAGTGGTTACAAGCGATAGACATGTAATAGGCAAATACGTTTTGGCTTACAGTGCCATCACCATGTTCTGTCCATTGTCCCCCACCGTATTCATAAACCCGGCGCCAGTTGATGCCAACGGGGAGGTCTTTACGATCCTTACACGATATCTGACAGGTTTTACAGCCAGTACATTTACTTGCGTCGACATGAAAGCCGTATTGGATATTATTACTCATTGTTAACTCCTATCAGACCTTACGGATTTCAACCAGGTTAGTGTGCTGAGGATTACCTTTCGTTATCGGTGTAGTGCGTTGTGTGGTAAGCACGTTCAAACAACCGCCTTTATCCACATTGCCACCAGGTAGGAACCAAGCGCCCTGCCCCAGTGCTGTTACGCCGACCATAATACGAGGTGTTACCTTAACTTCGACTTCGATGGTGCCGCGATCATTGAAAATGTGGACCTTATCACCAGTGCTAAGTCCGCGCTGATTAGCATCGATTGGGTTCATCCACACAGCATCCTGCACCGCTTCACGCAGCCAAGGGACGTTGTGAAAACTAGAGTGGGCACGGCCCTTAGTGTGATAACCAGTAAGTTGTAATGGATACTTCTTCTTGGTTTCAGTATCTTCATAACCTTCCCAGGTCGGCACGTATTTAGGTAGCGCAGATATTACGTCACCCTCTTTGAGCTTCCAGGTACGCGCTTTTTCCGCTAAGCGTGATGAGTAGATCTCAATCTTTCCAGAAGGTGTGCCGAGTGGATTGGCATCGGGATCGGTACGGAAATCTTCCAGTACGATATAACCCCCGTTCGGCAAATATTTGCGATAGATACCCTGTGTGAGCATCACCTCTTTTGCTGGTAATTCTGGGGTAGCCTCTTTAGATTCGGCATAGAATTGATCCAACCAATCTTTGCGACTCTTACCTTCGGTAAACTCGGCTTCAACCCCCATGCGTCTTGCTAAGTCGACACAGACCTCATAGATAGGACGGCTCTCGAACATAGGGTCGACACTGCTGCTCATCTGTACCAAGGAGGCGGTATCACCTGCGGCGTAACTTTGGTTAACTAAGTCTTCTGATTCAAGCCATGACACGTCTGGCAACAAAACATCGGCAAATTTGGCACTGGGTGTCATCCAGTTATCGACCACTAGGATAAATTCACATTTAGTTTCATCCTGGAGGAGCTTCTCTGTTTTACGCACGTCAGAGTGTTGGTTAATTAGGGCATTACCACCGTAGTTGATGATCGCCTTAATATCTGTATCCAGCTTACCGTCACCCGCTTCATCAAGGTCGACACCTTGTACTCCATCGGACAAAACGGTCATGTTTTTGCCGTCTTCGATGGCCTGCGTGAAGGTAAAGAATGATATCGCTTTCTTCACTGGGTTTGAGCCAGTAGGCATTGATGGCGCGTGTAGAGAAGAGCCCTTACACAAACCACCACAGTTAGTGCCCGGCAAACCCAATTGACCTAACAGGATGGGTAGCATGTAACCCGCACGGGTGTTGTTTTCACCAGCAGCCTGACGGTTTAGCGAGGCGGCAATTTGAATGAAAGGTGCGCGAGCTGCAGCCAGTTCGCGGGCCAATTCGACAATGAGATGAGCTTCGATACCGGTAATAGCAGCAGCCCACTCTGGCGTTTTAGCATTAACACCCGGAGTTAAGTCGCCAATTTTCGCGTTATCGAGAATATACGCCTTGTAGCTCTCTTCATATCCAACGCCTTCAGGCATGGTTTTCTCGTCATAACCGACACAGTATTTATCCAGGAAGGCCTGATTAACGGTGTTAGTGGTGATCCATTCATAGGCTAAGGCTTCGAATAGCGCCGCATCGGTACCCGGACGGATTGCCAGCCACTGATCTTCTTTACCTACCGCAGAGTCGGTGTAACGAGGGTCAATCAAAATAGTCTTAAAGTTATGCTTTTGTTTCTGCACCAAGAAGTCATAGGCTTCGCCCGAACCACTCATGCGGATTTCGGATGGGTTGTAACCAACCATCAGCACTAAGTCTGAGTTTTGCATTTCAGACACACTGCTTCCTTGCCAGCCAGGGCCTGCAGAGCCATATGTTTGTCCGGCTGCTTCATAAATTTGTGACCAGCTATAATCGCCATAAGCGTTAAGATAACCGCCCTTAAGGTTCATTAAGCGATACAGACATTGTTTACCGGAGAAGTGATAACGTGCACCCGAGTTATAGGTGAAGTGAATCGATTCATTACCGTACTGATCTATAGTGCCTTGCAGTTTTTCAGCGACAAGATCAAGGGCTTCATCCCAGCTAATCCGCTCAAATTGTCCGCTACCACGAGGACCAACACGCTTCATCGGGTATTTCAGACGATCAGGTGCATAAACACGTTTACGCAAAGAGCGTCCCCGTGGGCAAGCGCGCACATCATGGTCGCCGTACTTATCTGTGGTGGTAAATTGAGACTCTACCCGGGTAATCACCCCATCGGTAGAAAAAACCTGTACCGGACAGTTAGATCCACAGTTAACCAAACAAGCCGACCAGTTGAGGTTTTCACCGGCAACAGGTGGCTTAGGCGGCACTACTTCAACATCTTTAGAGCTTGAGTTACAGCCTGAAACCGTTGCTACGCAACTTAGTGCGGCACTCATTTTTAAGAAACTTCTGCGTTCCATTATCTTTTCCTCATTGCAGTTATGATTAGCACTGTTTGCATTAGCGCAGCTGGTAGCTAAACGACAACATCACTTGGTGCGCGTTATAGTTATGGTTCAGGCTACCTAAGGTGGTCAGTCCTGGAACTGTATTGACATCAATTTGCGCGTAATCGGTGTCGTAATAGCGCTCATACTGGTAAGCCAGCTTTAACGCCATCTCTTCGCTTAATGCGTAGTTCGCATGCAGTTTGAGACTATGGTTGAAAGAGGTGTAATCCCCCTGTGGCGTGGTAACGTCATAGGTGACCAGCGTGTTGCTGGCAGAGTTAGCAAATAAGTAGTCGCCGCCTAGGCTGAGCCTGTCTTCAAGCAGCCCGCTATAGTTGAAACCAGCTCCCAGATTAATAAACTCATCTTCCACATCGGCGAACCAGTCAGGGCTTGAGAACCCCTGACTGCCAGCTTGTGCAGCGTCGATCCACTGCTGACCAGCAAAGGCATAGCCAGATAGGTGTGCATTCAGCTGCAGCCCAAGATTGATGTCATAACCGTAGTCTTCAGATTCGGTCAGACCCAGTTGAGTCTCGTTATAATCATCTTTGGCATAGCGGGCGGTCATATCCACACTAAGCCACGACGTTGGGGTGTGATTAAACTTGGCTTCGAAGGCAGTGCGCTTTCTATCAGCCAGGTAATATTTGCGTAGCAAAGGATTCGTTTCTGATGACGTCAGTTCGCTAGTTTGATATTCGCTGCCTCCACGGTTATCGAGGCTGGCCTTAAATGTAAGCTTGATGTCATCCATTGCACGGACATTAAGCTTGGCCCATAAGGCGTCATCATTGGTCTGTTCACGGTCACCATAACTGCGCTCCATCTCTTTGCGGTCATAGCCAGCCTGTAAGCGATAGTCACTGCTTAGGCGGTAACTGGCATTAAGCTTGAGGCCGCGGCGTTCGGTGTCTAAAGGGATATTCTGTTTAAATGCCCCCGATATACCGTTCACTTCATATTGAGCGAATTCCCAAACCGATCCCTTATTGTCACGCTTGCTGTAATCGACACTGCCGCCGAGTCTGAGCGTGTTGCTTAGCAGCGAAGTGACAGACAGCTTGCCGTCTAAGGTATCGACTTCTCCGTCCCAGTTTTGCAGTGGATTACCCGACATTTGAATCAAATCATCATCTTGGGTCATCTTGCCCGATGCCAAGCGACCACTCATAACGGTGCGGTTTAATTGATATTGGCCAGACAAACTAATTTGATGGGCCTGATTGTCTGGAGCAGGTGCAAAAACGTCATACAGATAAGGAAGACTTAACGCGTCAACATCGTTTTTATACTGGCTCACGAAATAGTTCAGGTTGGTAGTCCAACTATCGCCAGACAATGACAAACCCGCGGTGAGGTTATCAGTGTTGGCATCGACTGGCAGGCCAAAATTAACTGGACGCGGAGTGACAATACTACTGCTCTGGTAACCGGTTTTATTCTCGTGCTCATAACGCACATAAGCCTGATAAAAGTCTTGGCCATAGCTCAAACCCAAGCCAGCTTTGTTCCTCTGCAGCGAGAGCTCCTGAATTTGAGTATGTTCACTCGGTGTCAGTACGCCGTCTTTGTACCATAACTGACTGCGTGCATCGCCAGACTGATAACGGGTTAGCTGTTGATAATCGGCAACCAGTTTATAGTGGCCTGACTTTCCCGCTTCAAGATGAGCAAAGCCGTTATCCAAACCTAATTGATGTGCCTGAAACTTGGCTTTATAGCCTGCAGTATTTCGATAATGTAAATCGGCATCCACACTGCCATTAGCCCCGTCATTGTCGGTACCAAACGCATTACCAGAGTGAATGTCATCACTGTCAATATACGCGGCATTGACCCCGATGGTGCCGGTATAACCTGCAACTTGAGGGCAACGCTTACACTGAAATACTTGTTGGTTAACGGTACTGGTATTGGCCTTGTTCACGCCAAAGTCAGCCGCCATTGCAGAGCCCGTTATCGCGCCAGATATAGCGAGAAGTGATAACGTGATGAGGTTAAATTTGAATCTCATTTGAGTTACTCCTAATTAGCGCTGCAGCTTGCTGCCGGCTGGGTGATTGGAGCCATGGATCTGGCTATGACAATTGAGGCAACTCTTACCGCCGCCAAACACATCACTTCCGCTTTGTTGTACAACACGGCTTGCATGACCATCATCCATATGACATTGCTGACACAGTTGTGGTGCTCTTTGGGTGAGCATGGCTTCGTTAACGCTGCCATGGGGGTTATGACAGTTGGCACAATTTTCTGTCACTGGCGCATGCTCCCATAAAACAGGGCCACGTTTTTCGCCATGACAGCTATAACAAGTGTCATTCACAGTGGCGTGATTCAGCGCACTTTCACTCATAGAACCGTGTGGATTATGACAATCGATACAGGTCATTTGATCCCACTTCATCGGGTGAGATGAGCGCTTATTCATGTCAGATTTTTGCTGCGTGTGGCAAGAGGTACAGGTGTCATTAACCGTAAGCTTGTCCATAACCGGATCGTTGTCGGTGTGGATATTATGACAATCGCTGCAGGCCACCTCGTCTAAATTGTGGCTGCTGCTATGCCATGCCATCAGCTTAGGATCGTTATGGCAACCTAGGCAGACACTGTTCTGACTTTGAGCGGAAAGCTTGCTCTCTTTGCCAAAGGCGATCATCGGCTCCTTACCGCCTTTGTTATGCGCACCTAACGGGCCATGACAGGCTTCGCATTGCAGACCCGCCATAGGCGAACCCTGTTGGCTCGGGCTACCGTGCACGCTATCGAATATCGCCATGACCTTGTCATTTTTCTTATGACACATCAGGCAAGAGTCGGCACCTTTGTTAGAGTAATTACCTTGAGCAAATTTCTCCGTCAGTTGCTGTTCTAGTTGTTCACCAGTGAGTTGATTCCAGGGGGCCGCCTGAACTGAGAGAGATAAGCACGCGAAAGCGAATATCCCACAAAGTAACGTAGTGATAATACATTTGTTCATCATCTTGGCCTTACAGTTAATTATTTTATGATTTGTTAACGTTTGTGTTAATTAGTTTGCATTTAAAGTGTAATTTGAATTAACAAAAATACGAACTATTACTTTGGAGGTATTATTAGATCTGTGATTTTTAATTTAAAAATGATTTATTCGGGATCAAGATCTTTATTTATCGCCATCTATTGCATGTATTTTTTAATATTAAAAACCTCAAAAACAAAACTTCAAACATCTGATTTTAAAGAAATTAACTTAAAACATCCTACTGATGAACATGATTTTAAATTTGTTAACTATATAAATGAGAATGATTTAAACATAATATAACTTATGAACTTACATCGCCTTTATTCATAACTATTTTTATTAACCCCACAGCCATTAATAACTATTCACAACCTCGTTAATAACTTTAAATATCTTTTCATATTAATTCATAACTTAATTAGCAAACAAACTTACAATCATTATAAATAAATGATTCCACAACTAACGAATGCCTCATAAAAGACAAAAACAAAAAAGCGACCTTCAGGTCGCTTTTTTGTTTTACATTGATTTATATTTGCTAGGCCGTCAGAGGGAAAATATTCTGGCTGGAGTTATTAATGCCCACTTCATCTGAATACCATAAAGACTAAGCATAATGGTTACTTTTGCGTTAGCAGTAGGCGCTGGCAGAGTTTGACAAAATCTGACGATGTCACAATTCCTAGTACCTTATTGTGTTCATCAACCACAGGTAAACAACCCAGTTTATTGTCGATAAAATATTGCACTACAACCGTCAGCGGCTCGTCCAAACCGAGCTTCTGCACTTGGGTATCCATAACCTCGGCAATAGGCGTAAAGCGCTCCTTTCGATCTAACGCCCCTTGGCCATATTTATTGAGCATGGTTAATACAACAGCGATCATCTTTTTATGGGTTAGCATCCCAATGAATTGCCCTGTCGTTTCCGAAATCACCGGCAAATGGCGCACATTGCGAGTTTGCATCAATTGATGAGCATCTTTAAGGCTAGCTTCATTGCTAATGCAAAAAGGATTCGGGGTCATGATATCGCGCACTTCCATGGTATTACTCCTTTTACCGATTTATGCTTAAAGACTAGCCAAATCAAAAATAAATAGCCAGTAATCATGTTAATCGCCGTAGAGGCAAACTAACGTTTAAGGGTCATACGCCCAAACACACTGGCATCGATAAAGCCTCTGTTTTTGTCACCATTAACCGGGGGGATCTCATGAGAACCCATAAAATGCTCTCTTACTGGGCTGCCATCATTATCGCAATAGGCAAGCATAAAACCGATCACTTTATTCGGTGTTAATAATAAAGGCTTATCTTGCTGACCTTCTTTAAAATCATTAGGATACAGCTTAATCGCCACCTCCCAAATCACGTTGTAAGGCGCCTCGCTACTTCGCTGCCAACGACTTTTTAAATGCGACGTATACAAGTGAGCTTGTTTATCTGGGCCATAATCAGCCGCCTGATTGTCTAGGCCAATATGGTAGGCAAATGCACTGTGATTAAACTGATGATCGCCGCCTGAGGCATCGCTATCAATAAAAATCTCTAAGGTGTCATCATCCCAATAATTCACCGTTGGGTCGGCATGGGTATCAAGCAACACATCGTCGGTAATTTCAGCATGCAGATACAAATAGTGCTCATCCCACATTAGCTTATATTTACCGCTAAAATCACTCGCAGAATCTGGCAACACCCCATCCATTAAATACGGCATAGTCTGCCATTTAGCTTGCTGCCATGCTGCATCGGCAACCCCATCAATCTTGATAGGCGTTGCAGTATATTCAACATCCATAGCAAACAGTGTCTGGCTACTAAACAGTAACCCCAAAGCGAATAACGAATATTTCATAAAGCTCATTTCTAGTCGGTTTTATATAGACTCGCTTAATCTGACAGCGAAAACAATCATAAATCAGACCAGCGATTAAAGCTTTGCATCTGAAATAAATCGGCCCAACAATCTGGTCAAAACCCCGCAGGCTAGCGGGTACTTTAAAAGTTTACTCTGACACCACTCTGACACCACTTATAAAATGGCCACAAAAAAAAGCCCTAATCTTTGCAAGATCAGGGCTGATTTATTGAGTGACTACATAAACTCAGAGCCGGTATTAACGCTAGGGTCTGTTGATCTTTCAAGGTTGTTTTGCAGCGAATTGTTGGTCTTTTATACAAGGCAGAGACTTTGAGGTGTAGTTATTCTACATAAAAAGTCGATAACGTAGTAAAAATGGCCAACAAACGCTGCCCGAAGGGTTCGGCTAAAAACGTTTTACTCTTTGTTGAATGATGCTTTGCGAATAAAGAGTTGCTTAGATGACTAGGCATCAATCCATTCGCCTCGATTAAAACGTTTTTAACTCGAACAAAATTCAACCAGCAAAGATCAACAGCCCCTAGAGATTAACCTGCTTTAGCTTTAGCTTGAATTCGATAAGCATGTAGCAAAGGCTCTGTGTAACCAGAAGGTTGAGATTTACCTTTAAAAATCAGATCGCATGCTGCTTTAAAAGCGATGCCGTCAAAGTTAGGCGCCATATTAGTGTACAGCGGATCACCTGCATTTTGAGTATCGACCACAGCGGCCATTTTTTTCAACGCCGCCATCAATTGCGCTTCACTGCATAGGTCATGTTCAAGCCAATTAGCTAAATATTGCGATGAAATTCGCAAGGTTGCTCTGTCTTCCATCAAGCCGACATTATTAATATCAGGCACTTTTGAACAACCCACACCTTGATCAATCCAGCGCACAACATACCCTAAAATACCCTGGGCATTATTTTCTAGTTCAAAAGTAATTTGCTCATTGGTGAGTGTAACCCCTTCAGCAAGTAAAGGAATGGTTAACAAACTGTCAATGCTAGCACGTGGGCGTTGCTTAATGTGTTGCTGAACGTCTGCCACATTAATTTGGTGATAATGAGTAGAATGCAGCACGGCACCATTTGGCGACGGCACCCACGCTGTGTTTGCGCCCGCTTTAGGATGAGCCGATTTTTGCTCAAGCATCGCTGCCATTTCATCTGGCATTGGCCACATGCCTTTACCGATTTGAGCGCGACCTTGTAAGCCACATTCAAGCCCAATATCGACATTCCAATCTTCGTAAGCACTAATCCATTTTTGCTGTTTCATCACCGATTTAGGCACAAACGCGCCCGCTAGCATTGAGGTATGCAGCTCATCACCTGTGCGATCAAGAAAGCCAGTATTAATAAACTCGACGCGCTCTTTCGCAGCCCTAATGCACTCTTTTAAATTCAGTGTCGTTCTGCGCTCTTCATCCATAATGCCTACCTTAATAGTATTACGCGGCAGCTTGAGCGCATCTTCTATCTTAGTAAACAGGTCACAGGTAAATTGCACTTCTGCAGGACCATGCATTTTAGGTTTTACAATATTCACCGAACCTTTGCGGCTATTACTACGACCATTATTGTTACCTTTAAGGTCGTGCATCGCAGCAAGCACAGTTATCATGCCATCAAGTATCCCTTCAGGTATTTCGTTGCCATTTTTATCCAGCACGGCATCAATGGTCATCAAGTGACCCACATTACGCACAAATAACAAACTTCTGCCAGGTAAAGTCACTGTTTTTACATCTGCATCCTGGTTGGTACTCTGATTGACATTAGCTGCGGTATAGACGCGATCGTCATTGAGTTCTCTTACAATCTCTTTACCATTTTTAGTCAGCGAAGCAGATAAATTACCTTGCATCAAACCTAACCAATTGCGATAAACTTCAACCTTATCTTCAGCATCCACTGCGGCGACAGAGTCCTCACAGTCCATAATGGTGGTAACAGCGGCTTCAACCAGTAAGTCTTTAACACCAGCGCGATCGCTGCCACCAATAACACTGCTTGGATCTATTTGAATTTCGATATGCAGACCATTATTAACTAATAAAATAGCACTGGGTGCATCGGCACTACCTTGGTAACCCACACATTTATCGGTTTGTGCTAAGGTTGTGGTAGAGCCGTCAGTTAATTGCACCCGTAACACACCCGCGTCGAGGTAATAACGGGTCACATCGGCATGGCTGCCTTGTGCTAAGAGCGCAGCGGTATCTAAGTGTTGTTTGGCAAAAGCGATAACTTTATTGCCGCGTACCGGGTTGTATTGTTTAGTGAGCTCCGCGCCACCGTCTTCAGATATCGCGTCAGTGCCATATAGCGCATCATACAAGCTGCCCCAACGAGCATTGGCAGCGTTAAGCGCAAAGCGAGCATTTTTAACCGGCACTACAAGTTGTGGTCCCGCTTGCGCGGCAATTTCATGGTCGACATTTTCAGTGCTAATTTGAAAAGCCTCACCCTCAGGCACCAGGTAACCTATCTCAAATAGAAAAGCTTTATATGTTGCAGGGTCAAAATCTTTGGTGGGATGACCAATATGCCATTGATCAATTTGCTGTTGTAGTTGTTGTCTTTTTTCTAACAGCTTCACATTAACGGGAGAAAACTCGCTAATAATGTCCTCAAATTTTGCCCAAAAGGTTGCTGAGTCAATGCCAGTACCTGGGCAAATGTCACTGTCGACCAGTTGCCACAATGCTTGCGCTATTTGTAATCCACCTACTTGAATACGTGCTGTCATTTTATATCCCTACCTTAATTTCTGTGCGTTGACCGTAAACTTAGCCTTAAATCATTGGCTCTAAATCATTAGCCATAAATAACTCGCACAAACTCATTCCACTGTTAACAGCTTACTGTTCATACGCAGTAATACTTTACTCTATATCAAAGTTATCGTATTTATCCAATTTATGCTCATTATCGCCACTATTCACCAAAGATATGGCAAAATGGTGTTTTTTGGTTAATTTGCAACATATACGTAACTAAAAATCACAATAACAGTAAGGTTAAACATCCCCTCTATTTATCTCTTCTGCGGTTTTAGTGATCAGTTGACGCATCCACTGATGCGCGGGATTATGCTGAAGCAAAGGGCTCCAGGCCATAGTTAAGGCGATGGGTTGAATAATAAAAGGCGGCGGAACAATGCTCACCCGCTCATTATTGATATGATGACGTGCCATCTTACTTGGTATGGTTGCGATCAAATCTTGTTGCTCAGCCAACAAACAGGCGGCTTGATAATGGCGTGTAAAAACGGTGATCTGGCGTTTCACACCCATTCGAGTTAATGCTTCATCTACCCAGCCCAAACGCTGAACATCATCAGGGTTCATCCCTACCCCAACACCCATCCCTGTTTTACTCACCCACACATGCTTAGCTTTTAAATAACTGTCTAAAGAAAACTTCTTTAAAACAGGATTACCTTTACTAATCAAGCAGCTAAAATCATCACTCCACAATATTTTTTGATGGAATGATTGCGGAATACTGTCGAAACGGTTGATCACCATATCGACTCTTCCTTGTTCTACATCAGGGAAACTGACATCACTTGGGGTCATGATATCTAAAATAATGTTGGGTGCTTGAGTACGAAGCTTAGCAATAAGCGGCGGAATTAACGTCGCTTCAGCATAATCACTTGCCATAACACGGAAGACTTTATCACTTTCCAGTGGATCAAAATTGGCACGCGGTTGTACGGCTTTTTCCAGCCCAATAATCAGCTCACTGATAATGGGTTGTAATTCATTTGCACGTTCGGTCGGCGTCATACCCTGACTAGTGCGAATAAGTAAAGGATCATCAAACAAGTTTCGTAAGCGTTTTAGGCCGTTACTCATTGCAGGCTGGCTGATCCCAAGCTGGTCTGCAGCTTTAGTTACGTTTCTTTCACGCAGTAAAACATCTAAATAAACAAGGAGGTTCAAGTCGATACGAGATACATTCATATGGTGAATACCGAAGATAGTAAGTATAAATTAGGTTTATTTAACCAAATCTAGCTATTATTTTCAACGTAATCAATTGCCGCTAATCTATTTGTTAAGGAATAAACACATGACTCACTACAAAAATAATATCGATGAAGCTGCCACCTTGATTAATTCAGAAGGTAGTGCATGGAATGCCATCAACCCAGAGTCAGTCGCTCGTATGCGTCTACAAAATCGCTTTAAAACTGGGTTAGATATCGCAAAATACACTGCCAAGATCATGCGTGAAGACATGGACAACTACGACAAGGACTCATCGCAGTACACTCAGTCTTTAGGTTGCTGGCATGGTTTTATCGCCCAACAAAAAATGATTTCGATTAAAAAACACCTTTTAACCACCAAGCGTCGTTACTTATATCTTTCAGGTTGGATGGTAGCTGCACTGCGTAGTGAGTTTGGTCCATTACCAGACCAATCTATGCATGAAAAAACTTCTGTTGCTGCGTTGATTAAAGAGTTATACACCTTCCTACGTCAAGCTGATGCTCGTGAACTAGGTGGTCTTTTCCGCGAATTAGATAGTGCCAAAGAGTCAGATAAAGCCGCGATTCAACACAAAATTGAAAACTTCGAAACCCACGTTGTACCTATTATTGCCGACATTGATGCCGGTTTTGGTAACGAAGAAGCAACTTACTTAATGGCAAAACAGATGATTGAAGCCGGTGCTTGTTGTATTCAATTAGAAAACCAAGTGTCAGATGTAAAACAGTGTGGCCACCAAGACGGTAAAGTCACCGTGCCACATGTTGAATTTTTAGCAAAAATTAATGCGGTTCGTTATGCATTTTTAGAACTCGGTATCGATGACGGCGTGATTGTTGCGCGCACCGATTCATTAGGTGCAGGCTTAACTCAAAAAATTGCTGTCACTAAAGAAGCTGGCGATCTAGGCGATTTATACAATAGCTTCCTTGAAGTTGAAGCCGTTGATGCAGCAAAACTTGAAAATGGTGATGTGGTATTCAAGCAAGGTGGCAAACTGGTGAAACCGGCTCGTCTACCAAATGGCTTATTTAAGTTCCGTGCTGGTACGGGTGAAGAACGTTGTGTACTTGATTGTATTACCTCATTGCAAAATGGCGCTGATTTATTGTGGATTGAAACTGAAAAGCCTCATGTATCTCAAATCGGTGGCATGGTTAACGAAATCCGTAAAGTTGTTCCTAATGCCAAGCTTGTGTATAACAACTCGCCATCGTTTAACTGGACGCTTAACTTCCGTCAGCAAGTATTTGATGCGATGCAAAAAGCAGGACAAGACGTTTCAGCTTACGACCGCGCGCAATTAATGAGTGTTGATTACGATGGCACTGAGCTTGCTATCCAAGCTGATGAAAAAATTCGTACATTCCAATCTGACTCGGCCCGTGAAGCAGGTATTTTCCATCACCTTATTACACTACCGACTTACCATACTGCAGCATTATCTACCGATAACTTGGCTAAAGAATACTTCGGTGACCAAGGTATGTTGGGTTATGTTGCCAATGTTCAACGTAAGGAAATCCGTCAAGGTATCGCCTGTGTTAAACATCAAAACATGGCAGGTTCAGATATTGGTGATGCACATAAAGAGTACTTCTCTGGTGACCAAGCGCTTAAAGCGTCTGGTAAAGACAACACAATGAACCAGTTCTAAGACCGCTTTTATAGACTGATTTTATAACTGCTTTTATAACTGCTTTTATAACTGCTTTTATAACTGCTTTTATAG
>NZ_JACJEU010000132.1:0-201 GCF_014164215.1 Shewanella sp. SG44-2 | reverse complement strand
CAGCGGCATGGGCAGCGATGGTATCTTCAACAGCGATGAGATCGGCAGCGACGGCACTGTGACCGCCACCGTCACCCTAGCGACTGGCACCCAAGTTGGCGACACCTTGATTGTCACTGACGGCAACGGCAACACCCTATTTAACGGCCCTGTCACTCAAGACATGCTCGACAACGGCTTTGACGTTGAAGTGCCTGTCAC
>NZ_JACJEU010000131.1:0-203 GCF_014164215.1 Shewanella sp. SG44-2 | reverse complement strand
GCGGTTGCAGATGGGTTACCGGCGATATCAATCACTTGCGCGGTGACATCAACATCGGTCGCGCCTGCAGTGACAGGCACTTCAACGTCAAAGCCGTTGTCGAGCATGTCCTGAGTCACAGGGCCGTTAAATAGGGTGTTGCCGTTGCCATCAGTGACAATCAAGGTGTCGCCAACTTGGGTGCCAGTCGCTAGCGTCACGGT
>NZ_JACJEU010000130.1:0-203 GCF_014164215.1 Shewanella sp. SG44-2 | reverse complement strand
TCGCTGCCCATGCCGCTGAATTCAACGGTGGGTGCAGGTGCGGCGACATTGTCCACAGGCTGGTTGTCGGTAGCAGTCGCAGATGGGTTACCGGCGATATCAATCACTTGCGCGGTGACATCAACATCGGTCGCGCCTGCAGTGACTGGGACTTCAACATCAAAGCCGTTGTCGAGCATGTCCTGAGTCACAGGGCCGTTAAA
>NZ_JACJEU010000012.1:0-130278 GCF_014164215.1 Shewanella sp. SG44-2 | reverse complement strand
TGAGAGCCTACAAGGATAAGAATTTGAAGCTGTTGAAATGGCATTGGATGTCAGCAATTAAGATGCTTCAAAATTTAGTAAGGGACCCACAAGCATCCTATTAAATTCGTGGGGATCCCTCAGGGGCGAACCCCTATTCTTTATTGATGACTTATTTAGCGGTCTTTATTGAGTTGCACCAGAAAGGTTACCAGCGTAATCCATTACATGGAATATTAAGCTTTGCTCATTAGTCCCTGTAATTAAGTGAGCGCCAGGTCCTACAGCAAAAACGCCAACGTCTTCACCTGCATGCGTTTCACTGCCTAGTGGCACTAGCGACTCTTGGTGGAAACCTGCTGTTGATGTATCAATATCGGTTAAGTCAACACGGCCAGTTACCGCAGCCGCTGCATAACTGGCATCGGCATCAGTTTCTGTCCCTAAGTCTCTAAAGCCAAGGCCGTTGGTGTAACCTACCGTGGTATAAGGCATATCGTCTGAGGCTAAACTTGGCTCAGTTGCACCAATACCAACCACTTTACCTAAGATTGGGTTACCGCGTTTAGGGTAGCCTGCAATGGTAAATACATGGCTGTGATCAGCTGTAACAATAATTAAAGTGTCTTCTTGGCTTGTTGCATCAACCGCTACTTGCACTGCTTTAGCAAACTCAATCGCGTCATTTAGCGCGTTGTAAGCATTTCCGGCATGGTGAGCATGGTCAATTCGACCAGATTCAACCGTTAAGAAGAATCCTTTATCGTTATTATTAAGCACCTTAATGGCAGTGGCGGTCATTTCTGACAAGCTAGGTTCACCAGCAATATCATTTTTACGATCAGCTTCGTATTGCATGTGCGATTCGTTAAATAAACCAAATACGCGCGGTGTTGTTTCAGTGTCTATAGCATTAAATGAAGCCTGGTCAAATACATAAGCACTTGTTGCGTACTTCGCTTGCCATTCTGCGGTTAAGTCACGGCCATCAGTACGGTCACCTTCAATAGTACTGACTGCGTCATTGCTGTTATATGCTACATCTTTAGGTAAAAAATGACGGCGACCACCACCCATAACCACTTCAATACCATCAACATCTACACCGGCATATCGAGCTTCTAAGTTGGCTTCAAAATTGACTAACTGTAATGCAATATCTTCACAATTAGCGCGCTCAGGGTTGTTGGCAATATCCATATCTGAGATATCTTCCCAGTTACGATCCGCTGACTTTGCATAAGTTGCAGCCGGTGTCGCGTGGGTAATACGTGCGGTAGAGATAACACCCGTTGATTTACCTGCAATTTCAGCTAACTCTAACGCAGTGATCATCTCAATGCCTTTCGTGCTAGCACAGTTGCCACGAACCACATCTTCGTCAACACCTAGTACGCCAGCATCTGTTTTAATGCCTGACATCATCGCTGTCATTGTTCCTGCAGAATCCGGTGTTTGTGCATCAACGTTGTAGGTTTTCGCTAAACCAGAAAATGGGAATTTATCAAAGCTTAATTGGTTTTCTTCACCCATCATGCCTTTATTTTGGCCATCTAAAATACGTGCAGCAGTTACAGTTGAAACACCCATACCGTCACCAACAAATAAAATCACGTTCTTAGCTGAGCCTTTAAGTGCGGTTATTTCTGCTGCGGTAGATGCAGTTGCAATCGATACGTTGGCATTGTTTGCTAATTGGCTATCAATTTTATTCCAAATATCGTCTGCTGTTTCTATTTCGGCAGCGCCTTGTTTAAACCATGAGTTATTTAAACTGCTTAGTAGTTCGGTATCGTTTACTGTGGTCGCTGCAGGCGAACATACATATTGAGTTGATGTTATTTCAGACGCATCTAAAACGGTATCTGCATTTGTATCGATACCCGAGTCGATTTGCACACCACCATTGAGACAATTAGCATTACCTACCGCTAAGGGGGTTTGGGTAATTAACGCGTTGGTTCCGTTCGTACCATTAGTACCGTTTGATCCGTCAGAACCATTGATACCGTTAGTTCCATCTGTACCATTGTCACCGTTATCGCCACAAGCTGATAATGCAAAAACCAATGAAACTGTTAATGTTGATAATATAAATTTATTCATCATAAAAACCTTATAGGGTCTATTGACCAACTAAACCAAGAGCACGATTGATTAAATGGAATACAACGCTTTGTTCAACAGTACCTTGAACTAATTGCGCTCCTGGGCCTGATGTATGAATAGCCACATCTTCCCCTGCGTGAGTTTCGCTACTCAATGGAACAGTCACTTCTTGGTGATAACCAGAGGTTGTTGTATCGATTGCAGTGATGTCTTGACGGCCTGCAACGGCTTCAGCAGCATAAGATGCATCACCATCTGTTTCAGCCCCTAAGTCTCTGAAACCAAGTCCATTGCTATACCCTAATGTGGTGTAAGGATTACCAGCTGAATCTTCGCTAGGCTCAGTCGCACCAATACCAACCACTTTACCCAAAATAGGATTACCACGTTTTGGATAGCCTGCAATGGTAAATACATGGCTGTGATCAGCAGTGACAATGATTAGCGTTTCTTCATCATTTGTGGCGTCTAATGCCGCTTGAACAGCATTTGAAAACTCAATAGCATCATTAAGCGCTGTGCTTGCGCTGCCAGCATGGTGTCCATGGTCAATTCGTCCAGACTCAACCGTTAAGAAGTAACCTTTTGGGTTGTTATCAAGTATTTTAATGGCTTTTTCTGTCATTTGAGACAGGCTGGGTTCGCCTGCAATATCATTGGCTCGGTCAGCTTCGTATTGCATATGCGATTCATTGAATAAAGCAAAAACACGTTCAGTAGATTCTGTATCAATGGCATCAAATCCAGTTTGGTCAATAACGTATTGACCATTTGGATACATAGCACTCCATTCTGCGGTCAAATCGCGGCCATCGGTACGGTCACCTTCAATAGCGCTAACGGCATCGACACTATTAAATGCGGCATCTTTAGGTAAAAAATGACGACGACCACCGCCCATCACAACATCAATGCCGTCTACATCAACACCGGTGTAACGTTGTTCTAGATTTTTTTCAAAGTTAACCAGTTGTGATGCGATATCTTCGCAATCTGCACGTTCAGCATTATTGTCAATATCCATGTCTGAGATATCTTCCCAGTTACGGTCTGCTGATTTTGCATAAGTGGCGGCTGGCGTTGCGTGAGTAATACGTGCGGTTGATAGCACACCCGTCGATAAGCCTTTTATTTCGGCTAACTCTAAGGCGGTTACTACTTCATTGCCTTTGACTGAGGCACAAGTACCACGAACAACGTCTTCATCAACACCCAGAACCCCGGCGTCTGATTTTAAGCCGCTCATCATGGCTGTCATGGTGCCTGCTGAATCTGGTGTTTGTGCATCTACATTGTAAGTTTTAACCAGAGCTGAATAAGGAAATGTTTCAAAGCTTAAGTAACCTTCTTCACCAGAATTACCGGCTAATTGGCCTTTTAAAATCCGAGCTGCGGTAAGTGTGGAAATCCCCATGCCATCGCCAACAAACAAGATGACATTTTTTGCCCTTGTTGATCTTGATTGTTGTAATTTTTCTGTGATGGTTGCTTGGCCGTCTTTATACCAAGCATTATTGAGTTGTGTGTCAGTCGTTGTCGCTGCGGTTGCAGAACCTGCGTATGTTGCCGAAGACAATATACTAGCGATAACCACTGATAAGCCTTGTTTGAGCATATTCATATTACCTATGTTGTAGTTAAGTTATTTGAGAACCTGGCCATAACATAGAGGTTTACAATGAACGTTAAGTAACACTGCGATTACAATTTGATTACAAGAGCGTTTGGGTTTTATGTGTATATAATCAAGCTGCTGATTTTATTGTTATTTAATAATGATCTCTGTATTGGTGTTATTACCGAATAATAAGTTTGTTTGGTCGCTATACTACTCAATGTTCGGAATGTAATTAATAGCAACACTATGATTAAATTATATTTTATGAGTAAATAATTATAAATCCTACCGTAATCTGAGTTGAAAGAGGTTAAGTTGATTAGCTATAACAGAGGGGCATCGTTGTACTCCTACCTTGCTCGTGTGTTTATTGACTCAATCAATCGCAGCCCTACCTTATGGCAGAATAGTTGAGTAAGATGTTATTAATTAAAACTATTAAATCAGGACTGTTTGTATGGGGGAAGTTATGAGTAAAGAGATGAGTGAAGCAAATAGTGAAGTAAACAGTGACAAAATGAGTGAGTCTGCTTTAAACGCATTGAAAATCGCGTTTACCTACATGCCTAAATCAATTGAAGTGACTAAGTATGAGTATGGTGACAGCTACCAAAAAATATTAGATCACATTGAAACCGTTAGGGAAATATTACTGATTAATGATGTTGATCCTGAAGAAGTTTATGGTGAGGTTAATCCAGAGAGCACGCCCAATTCAACTTATTGATAATATTTATTTTAAATAAATATTATCAATATTATCTTGGGAAGCCAATATTTTTTCGTGTGGTGGATGGGGAAATGTTATTTTATGTCAAACACATAGAAAGTTTGTGGTGATATTAATCAATAGCTTAAGCGGCCGCAACTGGCGGCGTTATGTATTTAGGATTATTTATAGCCAACTCAAGGATGAGGAATCCAAATGAGATTCAAGAATAAGCTCAAGCGAGCACAATTTGGTGCTTTGACTTTATGTCTAGGCACTTCTCTATATATGTATATTCTCGTGGGAAGTTCATCACCTTTCATAATGCTTGGTTTGTAGTGAGCACCTAGAGCTAAAGTGACAACAAGGCTTATCAAACTACTAACGTTGGTTGTGTACTTAATAATCTCTAAAACTAACATCCAAACAGTCATCTGATTTCCAGCTTGATTGATATCAAGCCGCGAGTGCTGATTTAAATCTACCGTATTGCTCATCATTTTCCATATAATGCTCAGTTTGTTGATTATTTTACTTGGATTTATATATTTAAATAGTGCAGAGGACTATCGCAATCAAAGCTAAAAGCAGTTATGTTAATTAACCATAAAAATGAGAGACATAGTTTTGCCTAGTTGCAAAAGGAAGATGCTAAATGAATGATATTGCATTAGAAGAAAAACAAAATATTGTTAAAAAACTATTTTCCGGTGGGTTTAGATTAGTTGATGTCTTTTGGGCTGGATTCGTTTTAATAAGTGTAATTATTAGTTTAATTGTTTCAAAATTAACAACGGTAGAGTCGCTAATTATCGGAGATTGTTTAAAGTCTGTTTATTTTATCTTGATTAGTATTGCTGTCTGGAAGTCTGCGAGTACATATCAAGGGAAAAAAATATGGTCTGTTTTAGCTAAAATTTGTTCAATACTAACTATTTTTGGCAGTATTTTTGCTCTTGGTTCCTGGGTTATGTATGTTTCTTCAAACTAGCAACATCATTTGACGTTGAACTAAGCTGCTCGGAACAAAATGATGCTCAATAGATTGAACTACAGATATTGAATCAACTAGACTTAGAACAGATGTGATTGAACACCACAATGACAAGGGGATTTCAATGAAATACGTACAAATCAAGCCTTGTAATCAATTAAAAATTGCTCTTCAGCCCAGAGCCGATATCAAAAAAGAAAACTCCTTTAGTATAAAACTTATCAATTAACCTTGACTCGGCATAGGGCAAGTCTACCAAGCTGTTTGCGGCATGCAAAGTGCGCATCGCACAAATGCTAAAACGTTATGTGCCAAAGAGAGGCTCAAGTTTTGCGTAATTATTACATCGTCTTATTCTTTATCGCTTCTTTATTTGGATGTGGACAAAAAGCTGAATCAACTTCGGAACAGGTTGAGAGAAATATTGTTCAAAGCTTGAAAGTTGGAGATGATGCTAAAGCTATTGAGAATTATCTTAATGCCCAAAACATCCCTTTCACTTATGACAAATATACCAATAGATTTCAGGGAATAATTCGAGGTAAAAGCTCAAGCTTACAAGCTATTACTATTTCAATTGTATTGGATAATCAGCAGAGGTATATCAACGTTGAAGTTAATGATAGCTACACTAGCTTGTAAGGTGCATAACAAATTACCTAAGTTAGTCACAAAAAGCCACATCGAAGATAATAAAATGATAGATGCCGATGAGTTAGCGAGTATCCAAAACATGGATGTTTTGGCTAAGCTCACATGGAAGTGCTTGCCGCGTCTCGCTTAATCATCGGCATTATGAGTTTCCCGTGTTCATCAATATTATGTCGTCATTATCTGTTTGTTATTGAGCACTTGCTTACCCTGAAATAGCGCTCACTACTATCTCTACAATCAGCTCTACAATAAGCCACTCAATCAGCCCCACAATCTCCAAGCCAAGCCCGATGCTCGTGATGTCGCTTGTTTGCTGGCTTTTTCAAATATCATTGCCGTGCCTAAACAATAAAAATGGTTTTTAGCGCGGGTGATGGCGGTGTAAAGCAGTTCTTTACTGAGTAGTTGCCATTGGGCGGAGCTGGGTTTATGTGGCAATACAAAGCTGACTTTATCAAACTCGCTGCCTTGGCTTTTATGTACTGTCATGGCGTAGCAAGTGTCGTGGCTTGGTAAGCGTGCGGGTAATACTTTAAGCAGGTTGCCATCGGCCATAACAAAGTGGGCCATTAAACGGCTTGGCTTAGTGCTGTCTTGCAAGATTAAACCAATGTCGCCATTAAATAAGCCTAAGTTGTAATCGTTACTTTGAATAATGATCGGTCGGCCTAAATAGAACTCATTTTGAGGATTAATCAGTTTGGCGTGTTTAAGGCTGTCGGTGATGGCGATATTCATGCCCTCAACCCCAAATTCACCTGCTCGCATGGCACACAAGACTCGATATTGGTTAAAGCTGTCGATGATGGTTTGTTCAGAATTCGGTAGTGTTATGGCGCTGTCTTGTCGATCCGCTTGATCGATAATGGCCTGTTGATTCTGTAGTACCAAATTATGGTACTCACCATAAGCGTTTACCGATAATGCCAGTAACGCTTGTTTACCTGTGTTATCTCCCTGGGCATTATGCTGATGTTCAAACCAATTCAATTCGGCATGATCATGTTGCCATACTTGACGAATCGCATTCACATTTGATTGATTAACCGCATTGGCTAATAACCCAATACCTGCATCGCCTTTAAAACGATGGCTGTGCATCAACATACACAAACTGTCACCAATTTTAGGTTGTTGATGAATAAACTGACTGACATCTTGTTGGGTTAATTGCTCAATGAGCTTTGCCTGTGCTGCGCTGTAACGCATTGACCATGGTGATGCCTGTTGCGGGTTGGCTTGTTTTAAGCCAACACAAATATCCGCTAGCACTGCGCCAGCTTCTACTGATGCGAGTTGATCTTGGTCGCCTAACAATATTAAGCGGCCATGAGACGGTAGGGCGCTGAGTAATTTGTACATCATGGGTAAGTCGACCATCGATGCTTCATCGACCACCAGTAAATCTAAGCGCAACGGATTATCCTGATGGTGCCTAAATTGATATGAGTTTGGGATAACCCCCAATAATCGATGCAATGTTGAGGCATCTTCTGGTATTTGTTTTAGCGAATCTGTTAATACTTTCGCCACTGCTGGGTCGCTGACTTGGGTTAGCTCTTGCAGTAAACGATGTTTAGACGCCTTGATCGACTCACTCAGCCTTGCTGCAGCTTTACCTGTGGGCGCGACTAAACGGATTGTTAGTAGCGATTGGGTTAACAGTAACAATAATAGTTTAGTTACTGTGGTGGTTTTACCGGTTCCTGGGCCACCAGTGATCACCGCTAATGCTTTGGCTAAGGCCGTTGCTGTAGCGATTTTTTGCCAATTAAACTGGCTGCTATTGCTGTCTTCTGCGGTAAATAAACATTCAATGAGTTGCGGCAGATTACTGTTAGCTAGGTCGATTTCAATTTGTTGATTGGCTAATTGGGTCAACTTAGCCGCCACTTGAGTTTCAAAGAAGTGGTACTTATTTAAATATAAGCGTCCATGTTCAAAGATCATCGGTTTGTTGTCACCGGGCTGGCCGACGGCATCAAATAGCGCGATTTGTTCAATCAATTGTTGATGGTTAAGCTCAATCCGACAATTGATTTCAGCGTTGCCACGGTTGTCTTCTGCCATGGGGTTGGCTAAATCAATTTGCTCGATGACTAAACAACTGTGCTGATTAGACAATTGCTGGCTGAGCATGGCGCAAACAAGCAAGAACAGTTGCGGCTGTTGTTCGCTAATTGCGGGATCGTTATTGATGGTTTCAATATTGGCCAGCTCTAAAGCAAAATGACGATCGAGTGCGGTAATGAGCCGCTGTTCTTGCCAAAGATGTAATAACTCAGTGATTGGGTGGGTGAGTATTAGCATGATGACGTCTCCGGCGCACGATTGTCTGTATGACCTGAAAATAAGCGGTCGAGTTGTTCGATTAACGCTTGCGGTGGTTTGTCATAAAATACCCCAGCGCCAGGATGATCAGGATGCATGCCGCGTAAAAACAGGTAATAGCAGCCGCCAATATGTTGCTGATAATTGTAGTTTGGTAATCTAAGCGATAAGTAACGATGCAATGCCAAGGTATACAAGATGTATTGTAAATTATAACGATGAGCATCAATGGCTTTAGCCATGGCTGAGTGAGTGTAGTCGCTATAGTTATCGCTCAAATGGTTGGACTTATAATCGGCAATGTAAAATTGGCCTTGGTGCTCAAAGGTTAAATCGATAAAGCCTTTTAACATGCCTTTTAAGGTATCAAAGTCGAGTCCGGCGACATAACCGTGCTGCTGCAAAATATGATTTAATTGCGATGCTTGTAAGGTTGAAATTGGTAGATAAAACTCCATTTCGACCATTTTTTGCTTCATGCCTAATTGGCTTAATGTCAGTGATGTGTCTTCTGACGAAGGCTCGATAAACAGCGGCGCGGCCAATATTTGCTGATACCAGTCCATTAGCGGCTGTTGCCATAGGGCTGCGTCAAACCCATATTGTTTCATGGCTTTCGTTAGCGCTGGTGTCAGCTCGGTGTCTGCTTGGGTAAAATCAAAGAGTTCTAACACTAAATGCATAAAACTACCGGCATTGGCGCCGCGTTCAAAGGTAAATCGATCAAGTTCTGGTTCGCTGGTGAGTTCATCTTGTAACTGTAATTGGATTAACTCATCGGTGAAGTCTTCATCGTCGGCACCGGGTGCCACTCTCTCGTGAGGCAGATGTTTCACTAAGCCAGAATAACTGCCCACACGCCATGCAAGGCTCTGTACACGAGTGACTTTTTTGGCCGCTAGCGGGTCATTATTGTCGTGGATATCAGCGAGCACTGAATCGTCAATATTGTTGCCTAAGCATTCCATACTCATTGCCGGCAAGGTGGCAATTGCATTCACTTTGGCTTGAATAAGAGCAAAGTCAGTTTTCTTGTCGGTAATACCCAACAGATAACCAATACCTGTTTCATGTAATTGGCTGCTGATCCCTGCTTTTAACTGACGGCTTTGGTTGGCAATATACAAATAACACACGTAAACCGGCCGTGTTAACGCCACATACAGTAGGCGTAAATCTTCAGCGAGGGTTTCTTGTTTAAGTTGTTCCCAGCCTTCGTCGGTGGCGTCGATATCCCAAATGAGCTGCTCATTTTTATGGTACATCATCGGCGCAGGGCGTTTTTTATTACCACGGGCTAAGCTGACAAACGGCACAAAACAGACCGGATATTCTAAGCCCTTACTTTTATGAATAGTGACAATTTGCACCAAGTTCTGTTCGCTTTCTAAGCGCAGTTGCTGCTCATCACCGCCATTGTTACCAATCAGTTGTTGCTCGTACCAATTGATAAGGGCGCTGCTACCATCTAGCTCAGTGGCCTTTTGCTGCAGTAATTCGGCTAAATGCCTAAAGTCGGTTAAGCGTCTTTCGCCAGAGGCTTTAAGATCTGCTGCGTTGTCGTCATCAGCATCAATAAAGCTATTGTCACTATTGCTGCTATAAGTACTGTCATTATTGATGTCAGCCGTGACAGATTGCGACAGATAACGATGGATCAGTTTTGTTTCGCTGGCAAAGTTAAGCAGCGCAGGCATAACGCCGCGTTGTTGCCACAACTGATGCCAATGAGTGAATTGATCTAATACCTGTTGGCGTTGTTCTTCATCTTGGTTAAATTGATGGATCCGTTGGGCATTAAAACCAACAAGCTCAGTGGCCAGTGCGGCGCGGATAGCCCGCTCATTTTTAGGCGTGGCTAAGGCATACAATATAATCGCCATTTCACGGGCTTCAATGGTGTTAAACACACTGTCTCGGCTTAAAAATACTGCACCAATTTTACGTGCTGATAATGCCGCTTTCATCACGGCGGCTTCATTACGATCGCGCACCAATATGGCAATGTCTTTGGCAATGAGCGGTTTAGCTTCTTGCTCAAGGCTGGTATTAACTTTACATAATCCCTGTTGCGCCTCGGTGAGTAAGCGCTTTATTTCACTGGCAGCATCAGCGGCTAGGCGTTGTCTTGCGGTAGTTTTGTTTAAGCCATTAACATCGTCTTCGGCTAATAAGCGGATCCGCAACGCCGCCGGATTGGTTGTGGCTTCACTCAGGTGTTTATTGGCTGCCGATGATGGGGTTTTAACAATATCATAGGGGATAGCTTGGCTAATAAACGGATCTTGGTGTTGGCTAAATAGCTGATTAACGCCATTGACTAACTGAGTGGAGGAGCGGTAATTGGTGTCAAGATTATAATGAGCCTGTGTTTGTTGGCGCGCGGCAATATAAGTGTAAATATCGGCACCACGGAAAGCATAAATAGCCTGTTTAGGATCGCCAATCATTAATAAACTTAAGCGACCCTTGTTAGCGTCATCATCGTTGTTGTCATTACTAATGTTGTCATTACTAATGTCGTCATTACTTTTACTGTCATCATTTGGGCTGTGCACAGTGGTATCTGCGGCTAAGTCCAGCTGTGATGCTAGCGGCTGTTGATACACCTGATTAAAAATGGTGAATTGTAGTGGATCGGTGTCTTGGAATTCATCAATTAATGCTACTGGAAAACGCTTAGCAATGGCATGGGCTAGGGTGATTGGGTTTTGGCTGAGCGCCATGGCTAAGCTGAGCAATAGGTCATCGGGTGTCATTAAATTGCGTTGCTGTTTTTGGCCCGCAAAGCGTTGGCGAATTCCCTCTCGGGCGCGCACTAAAAATGACGGAATAAGCTGATTAATCAACTCAAGTAAGCGTTCAATATGATCAAGTAACGGCGCTTCATCCGCACTGGGGATAACGCCACCTTTATTGAGTTTAAGCTCTGATAATGCCAATTGCTCCAGCGCTTTTATTGGCGGTAAACCTTGGCCAAATTTTACCCAGTTACTAATGCTATCAAACAGTTGGCTAAGTTTAGGGTAACCGTCGGCGCCTTTACCAAAACGTTGACCGTTTAATGGCAGCGATTGCAATAATTCAAGGGTGCTGTCGTGCAGGCTTTGCCACAATAAAGTAAAGCGGCTGATGCTTTGGCTTAGCTGTTGTTGTAGGGTTTCAAAAGCCAGTGGCTGCTTTGACAATACCGCTTGGCTTGCACCTAATAACGGTCGCAGCTTTTGCGCTAACACGTCAGGTTCGGCAAACACATCACTGATAGCTTGGGCTAAAAAGGGCGGTAATGGATAACACACTTCACGCCAGAAATCGCGCACCGCATGGTGTAAAAATTCACTGTCGTCGAGGGTAAATTCGGACTCAAATATCAATGACGACTCAAATGCCATGTCTGACAACACGCGTTGGCAAAAGGCGTGAATGGTAAAAATGGCCGCTTCATCTAACGACTTTAATGCTAAGTCCAAGCGTCTTAACGCAATAGGACGTTCATCTTCCGAGGTGTCTTGGTAAAGCTGTTCAATAAACTCATCATTGACGGCTAAGCCTAAAAAGCGTTTAAACGCTAAGTTAATCCGTTTACGAATTCGGTCTCTGAGTTCTTCTGTGGCGGCGTTGGTGAAGGTAACCACCAAAATTTGCTCACAACTTAACGGTGCTTTACCACCATGGCCTAACAATAAACGTAAATACAAACCGGAAATGGTATAGGTTTTCCCTGTACCGGCACTGGCTTCAATTAAGCTTGAACCACTAAACGGTAAGGTGAGGGCATTAAGCGGTGTCACGGTAATAGCGTCCATTAATGCGCTCCTAGTTTAGCTGCGTTGGCGATGAGTTGCGCTTGAATATCGACCGCGGTGTCACTGACAAAAGTGTCTAATTCTGCCAATTTATCTTTGTGATACTGGCTTAACATGGGTTGCAGCAAATGGATGGCTAATGCACCAAACCTAGCTTCGCTAAAGTCTTCTGGGAAATGGAATAAACGCTGGTTATGTGGGTCGTGCCCTTCGCCGAATTGGTTTTGGCCGTCATCCCATTTTTGCTGGGCTTTAAGCAGCTTTTCTTCATGGTCGCCATCGGTTTCAACATAGGCGAAAGCCGTTTTAGGCATAAAGCACAAGGGTTGAGTTTGCCCCCGAATAAAACCACTGATAAAGCGCAGGAGTTGTGCCTGCGCTTGTTCGGCAGTAATAGGTGCAAAGGCATGAAAATGGCCAATGTCGAGTAAGTAACTGAATTGATTTTTACCCATGCCTGAGGTGGACGAATTTGCCATGGCGTTGATGCATAAATGACGTAAGTACACCCGAATAAAATCTCGTCCGTGGGCAGTGCCGGGGCGGTAATTGACTAAGCCTTTAGGCAAAATATCGTCAATACGGCCGACAAGATTGACTCGCACGATGGACGAATGGGTTGTATCTGCTTGTTCTGGTAAACCCTGCACAGATAGAGCATGCGCTGGAAAATCCTGCATCGGTAAATCAAAGTTAAGATCCACATTCAGCGTGTGCATGGCTTGTTGGTCTTGTAAAAACTGCACCCGATTAATCAATGGCGATATATCGCGTAAATATTGGTTAATTAGCAAGTCGTCGAACGGCGCCATGGGCAATTCACCGCTGGTTTTGAGTTTGCTGAGTAATTCGAGGTCAGGGCTGTCGAGTTGATGTTCAATGGCATTGTCGAGCATGCGTGATTGCAATAAGTAACGTTCGAGTGCATTTAAGCTAAACGGTTCGTCATTGTCATCGGCTTGAATATCCAGTGATAAATCGACTTTTAAACTACGGTTGAAAAAGAATTGCGCTGGATTACGGTAAAAACGAATTAATGCCGACAATTCGAGTTCGACCACTTTAATGCCTTCATTATTAATGTGAGTATGGGCAAACACTTCATCTGCCTGTTCGGCCGACAAAGGTAATGCTTGCTCAAAAAAGTGATTGTTGATGGTTGCATTGGCTGGTGGCGGACACCATTGGGCATTAAAGCTATGTTGCAGCTTATTCACACTATGCGCAGATAGTGGTGTTTCTCGGAAAAGTTTAGCGTCAAAAGGCTGCAAAGGTTGTGCTTGAATAAGCTGTGCCAGTACGGTTTTATCGGCATCATCAAGGTTGATTTCTGCTTGCTGTTCAAGCTGTAGCTGTAAGGATTGCGGTAGGTAGCTGAGTTGGCAATATTCGACCAATTCAGACACTAGCATTGAGGCAATGCGCTCAGCATTATCGCGCTCACTGTGGCCAATATAACTGATGTAAAGCTGTTCTCTGGCCGACAGTAATGCTTCTAAAAATAGGTAGCGGTCGTCTAATCGGCGCGAGCGATCGCCTTTTTTAGGGCCAAAATGCGCCATTAAATCAAACCCGACAGGATGTTGAACCCGCGGGTAAACGCCGTCATTCATTCCCAGCAAGCACACAACTTTAAAGGGGATTGAGCGCATTGGCATTAAGGTACAAAAATTCACGCTACCAGCAAGGTAACGTTGGCCGACCCGAGATTCAGTTAAGCGTTGATTAAACCACTGCTTTAGGACTTCAATATCGACTTGGCCTTGATGGCCGGCGCTTTCAAGCTCAGTGTCTAGGGTGACTAATGCATCTCGAATGGCTTGAATTTGTTCTCGCTCGTCATCTGTGGTGTCGTAGCAATCGGCGAGTAGTTGTTGTAATTGTTCAAGGCGCTCTGCGGTGCTGTAGTCATTGGCAAATAAGTTGAAATAGGTGTCGATGGTTTCTAAAAAATTGAGCAACTTACCTAATGCCTGTGATGACTGACCTTCAATGCCTTGCACCATTAAAGTATCGCGATAAATATCGGCATCGTCGTTAAAAGCGTAGCCTAGGATTAAACGCTTAATGCCAAATGCCCATGAGTTTTGCGTAAAAGGCTGCACACCTAGTTGGCTACGAGTTTGCTCACTGCGGCCCCAACGGACATTCGCATCGTCTAGCCAGCGGCGGATTAATGACAATTCGTCATCATCGAGTTGGAAGCGACGCAAAATAGCAGGCACTTCTAAAATACCGATAATATCAGTGAGTCCAAAGCGACTTTGATTGATATTTAGCAGGCTTAAAAAACTATTAATCAGCGGCGACTCTTGCGCTGCGCCCCTGTCGGCAATGGCGTAGGGAATGTAGTAATCGCCTTTTTGCGGATTTTTGTCGGCAAAATACTGACTGTTGGCGGTGCCAAATACCGCATCAATATACGGCGCATACGCTGCGACATCGGGCATCATGATCACGATGTCTTTAGGGCTTAAGTCGCTGTTGTTTGATAACAATTCTAAAAGGTGATCGTGTAAGGTTTCAACTTCACGCAAGGCACTGTGGCAACTGCGTAAGGTAATTGAGTCATCACTTGGCAATAAGGTGCGGCGGGCATGAATGTCTTGATACAAACTGGCGTTTGGCCCTAATGGCTGGCCGAGTGTTTCCATTTGTAAGATATCGTATTGCACCCCGTGCAGCAGATTATTCGGCTCAGGCTCAACATAACAGTCGTAACCAAAATCGGTGTGTTCTGGCGGCAGAGACAGTAATAAATCCAGCAGTTCGCGGCCCATTTGACCATTATTGGCCAGTATAGGGTTACCCACTTCGAGCTTGTCTTCCCAGTCTTGGTCGAGTTGTTTTTTATTGGCATATTGCAGTGCCATGCGGGCGCGGGTTTTCGGCTCAATAATATCGCCCCAATAATGCTGGCAAGGGCTGAGAGATAACATAATGACATCAATTCGACTGGCTAAATGGTACAGCACATCGAGGGTTTGTGGCGGCATGGATGAAATACCAAACACGTATAACCGCGCGGGCAACATCGATAAATCGGTATCTGGATTAGCCAGGGTTGCAATTAAATCAGCATGTAAATTGGCGCGATGATAATGGCTGGCGTGCAAATGATGTTGGTTATAATCGATTAATGCTCGCCACAGGATCGGTTGCCATAGCTGGTTTTCATCTAACGCCAAGCGGTTGTCTAGGCTCGATAATGGCTGGTTTTGCTCCCACGCTAAAATCCACTCAGGGCGATAAACTAAGTATTGGTCAAAAATATCGGCAATGCGGCCACACAATTGAAATAGTTTAATTGCGTCATGTGACTGATTGAGCTGCAATATGGCGTGGCTGTTTGCTGTATGAATATCGGTATCAGTTTCAATATCAGTATTAGTATTCGCGTCTACATCGGTATCAAGAATATCTGTATTAGCAATATCAGTAGTGGTATCAACTTGAGGCGATAAGTACTGTTTGAGTGGGCTAAAGTCGGGGTTATCTAGCAGACTTGGTAATAAGTCCATTAATTTCCAGGTCATTGCCGCTTTGGTAAAAGCGTTATCTTTTGGTACATCGGGCAGCAAGTCGTGGCATAACTGCCAGGTAAAACTAGAGGGTAACGGGAAAGACAATGCGGCGGCGATACCATTGTGTTTAGCAATTTCTAAACGCAGCCAAGTCGACATCCCGGGGCTTTGAACTAACACATGCTCACTGGCTAATAAACTGACGTTATCTAAACGAATAGCCAACAGTTTGGCCAGTTGTTCAGACAACACTTCCATCTGATTAGATTGAATTAAAGTAAGCATGGTCGACCCGCTAATTTGAGATTAATTCATTCTATGGACTCTGCCTTAAATCATCAATCAAAACCGTTAATAATCAGGATGATTGCTGATGTTGTGCACAAGTTCAATTGCGCAGCAGTCGCAAACGCAATCGGCGATATAACCGCTTAAAGTGTTGTTGCTGTTGCTGGGTTTGTGATTCCGACAGCGGTTGATATTTAAGTGCCACATAGGCATTGCTTAAGGCTGTAAAGTCCGCTGCCACTTGAGGGGACAGGGTACTTAAGTGGGCGTTAACTGCTGCAGCGTAATCAAACGGTGCTTGACCTTGTTGACGGGCGATACCTTTTTTCGCTAAGCGTTGGCAAACGAGTTGATAACGTTTATTAAGGGGATCTTGGTGGCGATCAACATTGAACAATCCGGCGTAATAGGCAATAACCAGTGCGATAATGATAAAGCTAACAATCATCAGTAAGGCGATTTTAGTGCTGCTAACATCACCCAATAACTTTGCTAGTACTTGCTGTTTACGTTGCTCGTCAAAACCTAATACCCACACACTCCAGTAGTAATCGACACTGGCAAACTGCTGGCGTAATTCATTTAACCATGGGTATTGTTTCATGTGCAGCGTGCTAAAAGGGCTGTCTTGTAAGTAACTGCTTTGGCTGTCAAAGGTGGCGTCAAATCCATCTAACACCCGCTGCGGTGCAATCATCGCGGTAGGGTCAAAACGCTGCCAACCTTGGCCTTCAAACCAGACTTCGGTCCACGCATGGGCCATGTATTGATAAACACTGTAATAGCCCGCTTTAGCATTATAATCGCCGCCCTGATAACCCGTTACCATACGGGTTGGTATTCCGCTAGCGCGTGCCATAAACACTAGCGCAGAGGCGTAATGAGCACAAAATCCTGCACGGTTTTCAAACAAGAAATCATCAATTTGTTGCTCGCCAACACTAGGCGGGCTCAAGGTGTAGTAATAGGCTTGTTCAGCAAAGTAATTCATCATCGCATTAATGCGCGCTTGTGGATCTGGATAATCTTTGGCGAACTGCAAACCGAGTTTTCGGGTTTTTGGATTGCTATTGGCTGGCAACGCAAGGTTTAGCTGCTGAGTATGTAAGTCGAGTTTGAGATCCATGATCGTCTCAGGATATGAGGTCACTCTATAGCTCATACGCTGATCGACAGGCCTTAACGAATATAAGCGATAATCTGCTAATTCAACCACTTGATCATTGCTACTAAACGCTTCATCTAAGCCATATAGCCATTTTTGATGACTGGGTTCGCTAATGACCACATAGTCGATTTTTTTACTGCTAGCATTAGCAACGTTGTTAGGGGCTTGGCGCATGGGCTTGTTAAAGTATGCTTGTCGCTGAATTTGTTGAATACTCGGGTCTTGACGCCAGGTTTTGCCGTCATAATTTTCCATCACCAAGGTACGCCAATATAAATCCTGGTTAGCAGGTCCTAGGGTGCTGCCATCTGGATTATCAAAACCAACTCTAAAGGCTAATTCTGCTGAACGAGTGAGTTTACTAATGTCACCAAATGACACTTCATCAGATAAACCTGTCTTGGCCGTTTTCATATTAGGCACTAACCATAGCGGCCCGAGACGTGGGAACACCACAAACAGTAATATGGCTAACGGTAGGCTTTGTAATATTATTTTAAGACTAAAACTGAGGTTAGCGACTTTGTTTGATTTGTCTTGATAAACACTGATTAACACGCCGGTATTGAGCACCGCTACGGCCAATAAGTGCAGGGTATTAAGCATGCTTTGTTGATCAAGCAAGGTTAGGCCGATAAGGAAATAGCCGACTAGCACAATGGCTTTAACATCTCTAAGTTCGCGCATTTCAATGTACTTTAGCGCGTAACCTAATATTAATAAGTTAACTAATGCATTGAGCAAACCTATTTGGCTCGACACTAAGGCGAGGGTGGTTGCGGCGCCAATGGCCAAAGTGGTCACCAATAGTTTAGGTGGCGCTGCTACTTTGCCAAGGAAGATACCCAGGCGCCAAACAAAGCAAATCGCACAAATGCCAATGCTCCATAAGGTGGCTTGTTGATGCAAAGGGCTCAGAATGGCGACATTGGTGATTAATAACCAAAACAAGGTATTACGGCTAATGATGGCATCAAAGTTATCGGTCATGATGGTTCACCCACGGATGATTTTGCCACATTACTGGGATTAAAATCGGGATTCATATTTGTGGGAGCATGATAAGTTGCAATAGCGGTATGACAAGCCACGCGATGGGCTTCGCCTGTTTGCTGATTGATAATATGGTCATCCAGAATTAAGCCAAATATTTGCTGAGTTTGGCTTAACTTATCGACTTGCCATGCGAGTTTACTGAGCCGGTGTTCAATATCATTGCCTGATGTATTGGCCAAGGTTAACCAAACGGGTAATCCTTCTGGTTCAGCAAACTCTTTGGATAACATGCCTTTATCCTGAGCCCATTGCTTCCACGCCACTTGTTTAAGTGATTCACCGGGAATATAGCTGCGTAAGCCTTTGTAGTCGTCAACACCTGGGCGTAATTTACCGTGTTCATAGTGGTTATCATTGTCGCTGATGTGGCTTGCCAGTTCGATATCACACATTTCAGGTTTAGCGAAAATAACATGATGTATGTCTAAGTCGACATAGGACCATGCGCGGCATAATCCTAACGGAAAGTAGGATGAAACTTTGATCCGCCCAGGGTTTAGTTTGCCACGCTTAGGCTGTTCAAACGGCACAATCGCAATGGTTTGCTCGTGCATTTGTTTAACGCGAACATGGCGCTGATAACTAAATTGCAAACAAATCTGCTGGTGGGTGGTGTCGGGATTATTTTGTCGAGTATGGCCGGTTAACATGATGGGAAATGGCATGCTGTCTTCGGCATAACCTTGCGGTGGCGTGACGGCATTAAATGTTAACCCGGCGAGGTTTTTATAGCTGTATATTATGCAGGTATGGAACACACTGGCGAGTAATAAACTTAAGCCTATCACTAAGTTATTTTGATAATTGGTGCCAAATAAATACAGTAAAACGATCAACCCAATCCACACTAATCCAAAACCACTGGGGAGAATAAAAATACCTTTGTGGCTGAGGGTAATTTGCTTTTGTGGTGGCAGGCGCTTACTTATCCACCTTGACCAGCGTTGGGTTAACGATGCTGGAATTAACCGACGTAACCGAGACGGCTTAATAGCGCCATTGGCATAGGTTGCTGAAGAGTGCTTGTTTGCTGTCGTCGATTTAGCCATGTGCCTGCGCCGTTAACGTATTGGGTTGACGCTGGCGAGAATAGTGTCAGACAACGCTTGGCCTTGGAATTGACTGCTACTGCGAATGCGGTGTTCGGCAACCGAGGCAAATACTGCTTGAATATCTTCGGGTACCACGTACTGACGTTGGTTGATAAAAGCCCATGCTTTGGCTGCTTGTAGCAAAGCAATACTGGCTCGAGGCGATAACCCGTTAGCGACATTGTGTTGCCGAGAAAAATCAACCAAGGCAATTAAATAATTCAGTACCGCATCCGATGCAGACACTTGCGACACTTGTTGTTGCAGTAGCATTAGTTCTTGCGGCGTTAAGCATTGTGACAATGATGCTGGTTTATTTGCTTGAGTGCGCGACTTTAACATGGCTAACTCGGCTTCTGCGCTGGGATATCCGATGGAAATCCGCATCATAAATCGATCGAGTTGCGATTCTGGCAACGGGAAGGTACCAGCTTGATCAACCGGATTTTGGGTGGCAATAACAAAAAATGGTGAACTCAGCGGGTGGGTGATGCCATCGATAGTAATTTGTTGTTCAGCCATGGCTTCAAGCAAAGCACTTTGGGTTTTGGGGCTGGCGCGGTTAATTTCATCTGCCAACAACATTTGATTAAACACTGGGCCTTTATGAAAGATAAATTGTTGCTGTTCTTTGCTGTAAATGGATACCCCAAGAATGTCCGCTGGTAGCATGTCGCTGGTAAACTGGATCCGCTGGTAACTCATGCCTAAACTGCTGGCAATACCTTGAGACAAACTGGTTTTGCCCATGCCGGGTAAATCTTCAATCAGTAAATGACCTTTGGCGAGGATACAAGCGACGGCAAGTTTTATCTGCTCAGGTTTACCGAGCAAAACTTGGCTTAGTTGGTTAAGTAATGTTTGAATAGTTGATTGCGACACGAAAACTCCAACTGTTGGTAATAAACCGTTGTGGGTTTATTGTAAATGACGGTTTGTAGTGATGGTTTGTCGTTTTATTCTAGCGCTCTTTCTCGCTATGGTTACTCGCTATGGTTACTCGCTTACTCGCTATGATTTCTAGCTATGGTTTAGCGCTTCGGTTTCTCACTTTGGTATATTGCCACGATTGCTCATTATCTGATCCAAATCGCTTACTGCATTTACCCGCAAGTGATTTGCAACATTCAGCGAGCCTGTAACATATTTAAAGCATACGTTATCTTGCTGACGGGTGTGAAACAAAATACACCGCCACAGAGTGGCGGCTATTGTGAATAAAAACGAATAAAAACGAATAAAAACGAATACGAACTAATAAAAACTAACAACTGCAAACAACTACAAACAACTACAAACAACTTACAGCTAACAACGGCGACTAGCGGTTAATAAAGGTAGCTGAGCTCTTTTGCACTAAACATACCTTCATTTAATGATTTTTGTTGTTGGAATATCATTCGGTAACTTAGTACTGCTTGAACATATTCGCGAGTTTCAGTGTAAGGAATCGTTTCAATAAAACTCATTACATCTAAGCTGCCATTAGACTGTCTTAACCAGCGCCTAACACTACCAGGACCGGCATTATACGCTGCTGTTGCTAACACGCGGTTTTGACCAAACTGCTTAAGTAATTCACTGTAATAGGCACTGCCTAACATAATGTTCACTTTCGGGTCGTACAGGTCTTTTACGTTATTAAAAGGTATTTTGTTCTTTTTGGCGGTTTGTTTGGCTGTAGCGGGCATCAATTGCATTAAGCCTCTAGCCCCCACACCAGAGGTGGCATACAGATAAAACGCACTTTCTCGACGAGAAATAGCGCGGATTTCATCAATGTCTACCGAAAACTTTTTACTGGCTTTGAGGAACTCATCGTTAGCCGCTTCAGGAAAACGCAGTGCTATTGAATCCCATAACTTACCTTGAATACTGGATTCAACACTAAATGCATGCCAGCCATTTTTTAAAGCTAATAGACCATATTGAGCGGTCATTTCACTGTTGTGGCGGCGCATTAAATACAGCCATTCGTTACGAGCATCAATTTGCTTATCTAAGGCCATTAATTCCACAACGCGCGCTAAACCAGGGTCTTGGTTTAATGTTGCTTGCAGCTCAGGATTAGGGGTTAAATTGTCGTCGTTCATCGCCAGAGGTTTGCCTAATGCTTCAGCCGCATTAAAACCGTAAAAATTACGCTCGCCACTTAAGGTCGACTGTAATTGCGTCGCGCGGTTTTTGTCATGACGAGAGGTCATTTTAGCTTGCCAATATTGCCAGCGAGAATCAGCTTTACCTTGATCGCTCAATAACGCTAAATACTTTTCTACCGTGCTGAAATCTTGTTCACGAATAGCCCAACGTAGGCGCATTTCGTACAAATCATCAGATTTTAGTAATGGCAGCATGGTATCAATATGCGCCACCAATTTATCGTCTTGCTTAATCAGCGCTCGGCGGACTAAATAGCGATTGAGCTGGCGCGCTTCAAGATCGCTGAAACGGTTGGCCTTTTGATATTTAACATACAATTTAATCGCTTGATGTAAATCCTTTTGCGCTAGCTTACGTAAGCCTGCATCAACAATATCACCCACTATGGGTTTAGAGCTGGAAAACTTGTTCATGTGACGCAAAATATTAGGATCGCGATACACCGACAATAGTAGTTTGGCTTCATTATTGTGTTGGGTAACTTTTTGCGATAAATAACTCAGCAAACTGGATTGCCTAGCATTAAAACTGAGCAACATCCGCGCCCAAATGAGCTCTTGGGTGCGATAGCCCGCTTTAGTCCATTGGTTTATCACCGCATCGCATTCATTGGGACGTGAATAGCCATGAACCCATAAACGTTCTATGCCTTTGTAAGCCATGGTTTCGTTACCAGCATCAAGTTGAGCTTGGTAGTAATAACACTGTAAGCGCACATCGTTAGGTGTGTCTGGCGCTATCACTAGAAAGTCTTGCCAACGTTGTTTTTTACCAGCATTGAGCAGGTAGCGATAACGCGCATTGTTGTAAAGCGGCGTGGTATCAAATTGGTTGATGGCATTGAGCGCTTTGTCGCCAGAAGATTGCACTATGCTGTCGATTTTGGCGTGGTAATCAAGGTAAACCGTTAATGGATAGTCGCCGAGTTGGTTGCGTAGGGCTTGATACTTGTCGAGCTGCTTTTTATCCAGAGCTTGGCGGGCATCAAGATAGCGTTGCTGTTGTGAAGTCAGTGCATTAGCTTGGCCAATAAAGGCCAATGATGTGCTGAATAATAATGCGCCTGTAATTAAAGTGTTCGCCCAAGTGTTACGCATTTAAATGAGAATCCCCGCCTCTGTATTTCGTTTGCTATCAGTATGTGTGTGATAAATGATTGCTAATAAGTGTTGCTGTAAATAAATCTGTTACGGCGTTGAGTGACTATTAGCCTTGTTGCTTAAATAAAGATTAATAATCACTCATTTTATCGATTAACTATTACTGGCGTGCTTTTCAACTGACTCATCAAGTGCACGATTGAGCAATTGTTTATCTAACTGCTTGCTGGTGTCGACACCTAATTGCTGCATGTAATGCGCTTGTCTAATGACATTGCCTTTACCTGAAGACAGCTTTGCCATGGCACTTTGATAGGTTTTATCTGCCGTATCTAGGGCGCGTCCGAGTTTTTCCATGTCTTCAAGATAGCCGCATAATTTGTCGTAAATACGACTTGCTTGTTTGGCGATATTTTGGGCATTTTGATTTTGGTACTCATAACGCCATATATTATTGATAGTACGCAAAGCCACTAATAAATTAGTCGGACTCACCAGCATAATATTTTGCTCAAGGGCGAAATTAACCAGGCTCGGGTCGTATTCAATGGCCAGTAAAAATGCCGGCTCAATAGGAATAAACATTAGCACATAGTCCAAGCTCTTGAGGCCATGCAACTTATGATAATCTTTTTGACTAAGGCCTTTAATATGCTGCCTAATCGATAATGCATGTTCTTTTATGGCTTGGTCGCGAATGACTTTGTCTTCGCTATTAAAATAACGTTCGTAGCTGACTAGCGACATTTTGGCATCGATTACTACGTCTTTTTGCTCGGGTAAATGCACGATAACATCGGGCTTAAAACGTTTGCCGTTATCGTCTTTTAAATCTTGTTGGGTTTGGTACTCATGGCCTTCGCGTAAACCACTTTCTTGTAGTACGCGCTCTAAAATAACTTCGCCCCAATTACCTTGTTGCTTGTTGTCACCTTTAAGTGCTTTGGTGAGGTTAATGGCGTCTTGGCTCATTTTTAAGTTGAGATCGCGCAAATTATCTAACTGGTGTTTCAACGCGCTTCGTTCAGATTGCTCATGAGTATACGACTCTTGAATTTGACGTCTGAAACCTTCTAATTGTTGTTTCAGCGGCCCGAGAACGCCGTCTATTTGCGAGACATTTTGTTGTTTAAAGCTTTCACTGCGTTCTTCAAAAATCCGATTAGCAAGGTTTTCAAATTGCAGTTTAAGGCGTTCTTCAGCAGACTCGAGTAGCACTATTTTATCTTGTAATGACTTTTGCTCGGTTTCTGCTTTTACTAAAATGGTTTGTTGCACCGCGTTTGACTTGGCTAAGTTGAGCTGCGATTCCATTAAACGATGTTGGGTGTCGACCATTTGTTGTTCGACGAGGTTAACCCGATCCGCTTTAGTTTCTGCGCTAGAAAGTTGGGCAATCAAATCTTCTATTTTACTTTGCAGATGATTACTGTGATCGATTTTATCATCGAGATTATCTTGTAATCTCGACATTTCAATTTGAACTTCGTTGAGCTGTTGAAGTGTTTGTTGTTCATGTTGCAGTTTAAGCTGCTCCCATCGTTTACGAGTTAATCGTTGATTGATTAGGGCGCCAATTAAAAAGGCAACAAACGCGACAGCAATCACAGCTGCAATTTGAGGAGGAGTTAACGACACTGCAAAAGGCATAACAAAAACCGATAGAAAATAATGGTTAAGGGTCGCACGGCTAATAAACAGCTGCAAGGGATAAAATAAGGATTTAATGAAATATTGTTGTTAATGATTAAATTTAAATCTACTCGCTATATTGGTGCGTATAGACAACTATGATGGCATGTTCAGTGTGTTATTTTATCGATAGATAAAGGTTGACGGTTTTTAAGTCTTTTAACCATCAGCTGAAATAAAAATAGCTTTTTACCTGTCTATTGAGAGACGTAAGGCAGATTATGTTAATACTTGGCTGTCGACAAATATTTTAACGAGGTGATTTATGACCGGTAAAAAACGTTTTACTCAAGGCATACAAAAACGTGCTTCTTGGCATATTCCTGATAACCAAGTTACGCCTGAGTCGGTATTTAATGATCGTCGTAATATCATTAAAGCTTTGGGGTTAGGTGCATTGGGAGCAAGTTTACCGGGTCAAGTTCAAGCTGGTATTTTTGATTTATTTGGCGAGCAAAAAGCGCAAAATCCTTTTGTAACTCAAGGCTTGCAATACGCCACCCCTGCCAAGTTTGTGTTACCTAATCCGAAAACCCCTGAAGATAAAGTGACTCGTCACAATAATTTCTATGAGTTTGGTACCAGCAAATCGGACCCAGTTGATAATGCCCAAGGGTTTAAGGTTGATCCATGGACACTAACCATCGATGGTTTAGTCGATAAACCGATTACCCTAGATTTACATGAGCTGACAACCCGTTTTGCCCTTGAAGAACGCACTTATCGCTTACGCTGTGTTGAAGCTTGGTCGATGGTGGTTCCGTGGGTCGGTTTTTCGTTAGCCAGCTTACTTAAACAAGCTGGCGTGCAAAGTAATGCTACCCACATTGCCTTTGAAACCCTGTTTGACCCAGACCAAATGCCTGGGCAAAAGAGTCGCCTAATGGGCGGCGGGATCCATTACCCGTATGTTGAGGGTTTAACGGTTGCCGAGGCCATGAATGATTTATCGTTTTTAGCCGTAGGCTTATACGGTAAAACCTTGCCGCCACAAAATGGTGCGCCAATCCGCTTAGTCGTGCCTTGGAAATATGGCTTTAAAAGTATTAAGTCTATTGTGCGTATTCGGGTGATGGATAAGCAGCCACCGACAAGCTGGAATCAATTGGCCTCAAGTGAGTATGGTTTTTACGCCAATGTAAATCCAGAAGTTGACCATCCCCGTTGGTCGCAAGCATCTGAGCGCAGTATTGGCGAAGGCGGTTTATTTTCTGCTAAACGTATTCCTACGCAAATGTTCAATGGTTATGGCGATTCAGTGGCCGATTTATACAAAAATATCGATTTGAGGAAGTTTTACTAATGCGGATAAGCCCTCGAGGTCTGTTTTGGCTAAAGGTGTTGTTGCATATTATTTTTTTGTTGCCTGCTTTTTATCTCGTGGCACTAGTGTTAACTGACAATGCGGGCGGCGATCCGGTGCAGTATATTATTCACTACACCGGCATGGGCGCGATTAATAGCCTATTAGCGACGTTGCTTATTTCACCTATCGCCAAGCGATTTAAAATAGCGGCGCTGATGCAAACTCGTCGTTTGGTGGGCTTGTATGTGTGCGCCTATGCGCTGCTGCACATCAGTGCGTTTATTAGCTTAGATTTGCTGTTTGCGTGGGGATTATTGTTTGAAGAGGTCATAAAGCGACCTTATATTTTAGTTGGCGCGGCGACCTTGATTATCATTTTGTTGCTGGCGATAACTTCTCCTAACCGGATTAAACGCAGTATGGGTAAACGCTGGCAATCATTGCACAATTGGATTTATCTGGCGGCAATATTGGCGCCTATCCACTTTTATTGGTCGGTAAAGTCTGAAATTATTGAACCTAGCATTTATATTGCGTTATTTGCGGTGTTATTGTTTTACCGCAAAGACAGTATTTATAAATGGCTGAAGCCAAAAACATAACCCTCATTATGACTAACGCCTCAATCTTTGATTGAGGCCGTTGGTAGAAAATGCCGCAAATACGGTAAAGATCATCACTGATATCATGATAATGGCCAATCTTAACCAAGGCTGTTCGAGTGCAATGCGCATATCAATGAAATTGAACGTGGTTACCGCCCACACAAATACCACGCTGATCAATAAACCCAATTTGAGCAATGTACGCACAAATGAATGTCTAATGAACATCAGCAATGGTAAACAAATGGCGATAATAGCCATTATGTGCTGATCGAATCGTAAGAAATGTGCGCCCAATAATAGGTAAGCCAAGCTAATAATGGTTACTCGCCACCACATACAAATTCTCCTCAATAACGTGCGATAACAAATGTCATCAGTAACGAGTCAATAACATCATTGCCAGTATTACTAGCGTATTAATTGACCTTGACTGACGCAGCATAACGTTAAATGGGGACCGAATCTTGATTGTGGTTCACATATTACTTAATTACATCTGCTTAGAATATTAACGGCTATCAAACCGATCTTTGTTCCGCTAACGGCATTGCGCCTTGTTAGTAAAACAAATGACCTTTATTTTACAGCTTCTAAAGCGGCAATTTTAGCCCAAACCTGTTCTGATTCTGCAGTGAGCAACGAATAGGTTTTTATATCGCCTTTACGCTGTGCTTGCATGGCTTGCTCGAGTATTAAATCATAGCTTTTACGTAATTTTTTGACTGGGTCTGGCTTTAAAAATGAAAACATTGTGTAGCCCTTCGTGATGATTAATTGCATATGGTACGAATACTGCGGGGTTTCAGCCCAATATCATTCACGCTCTTTTACACCGTGTTCCTCGTTATACAAATCTGATTACTGGGTATAAAGCGCGTTATTACTCAAAGGATATTGTGGTTTCTCTTATGGATATTGATTCATTTTCGCTATAAAAACAAATTATTACCGTGCTGGTAATGAACGGCATCGAAAGATTAGCGCTGCTAAATTATCGTTAGCGTTGTGAACTCTGAGGTTAAAATAGAAATCGTTTCAGTGATAAAATATTATTAATTATCAATATTATAAATTACCGATCACTCACGCTTACAAAAACCTATTGCCGATAGGTTTTTAGTTTGACATACTATTGCATACGTTGTTAAGAGAACTATGTAATGCAATTAGGCGATCTAGAAAAGTTAGTACTTCAATTCCTTTGGTCTGAAAAAGAAGCCGATGCGAAGCGTGTTCATATTGCCGTTGGGATGAGTCGTGGTAACTCGTTAAACACGATTCAAACTACATTAGATCGATTATTCAAGAAAAGTCTGTTAAGTCGAACTAAGCAGGGGCATGCACATTTGTATACCGCTATAGTCGATCGTGAATCTCTCATCGCCACGTTAATTACAGATGTTACAGCCGATTTTATCGAAGATGGCGAGCATAGTCTTATTGCTGCTTTTGCTTCCTCGTCAGCCAATCTCGATGATGCTCAATTTGAAGCGTTGGAAAAACTTATCGAACAGCAACGCCAGTTACGTAGCAGGCAAATATAAAATGCTAGAGGGTAACGAGGCTATTTTCTTGAATTTAATGAGTGTTGCAATAACGGCTTTCGTTATCGTGACGATATTAATATCTGCCATTATCCCGTTGATTAAAAATAACCTCAATTCATTTGGTTTTATTGCTCGAAAGCGAACGTTATGGCTATTAGCAACCGCGCCTTGGTGGATAGCTTTATGTTGCGTTGTCATATTTTTTCCACGTCAAGATACTAATAATTTAATCGCTTTGATGGAAAAAATTGCTCATTGGCACCATATTGATGTGTTCAAGTTTACAAGCTGGCATGGCTTAACGTTGGTTGTTGCAGCCCTCATATTGGCTGTGATGATTAACCTTATGTTTGTTCAAGTTCGTCGACACTCAATCGCGATGCACAACCTTTTTAAATTTTCAGATGTGCAACCTATAAGTTGTGATAATAATCAGACTATTTATTCTATTGCATTAAGCATCCCAGCAGCTTTTACAATTGGCTTGCTCAAGCCTAGGGTTTATCTTACCACTGGATTACTTCAACAACTTGAACCATCGGCTCTGGATATCATTATCCAACATGAATTGGCACATGTTCGTGCAAGAGATCCTCTATTTAAAAGTATTTACTCTTTTTTCTGTCTGCTTTATCCAAAGCCAATTCGCCGCATTTTACAACAGCATTTTACCTTGCTCACAGAACAACAAGCAGACTCCGTCGTAACGGGTTATCACGATAACCTTGATGTGGCACAAACATTAATTTCAGTAGCCAAGAAACAACGTCAGTTTCCCCAAAGTTGTGAGGGGAGTCTGGTTAGTCATTTTAGTCAGGATCAAATTACTTTGCGGGTACAAAAGCTTCTATCACCACAGAGCCAAATATCCGAACTTACTCTGGTATTTACGGGACTGTGTTTTCTCACTGCAATGCTGTTTACGGTATTAATGGTAGATGGTCTCCATCATCTAATTGAGACTTATTTTATCCATTGAATCAGGACTATGAATGAATTAATTCGTTAGAACCGTAAAAGTAAAAACCGATGACCAACTGATTTATTTGTTTTGCTTACCACATTCCATTATATCGAATGTTACACACCCATAAGGAAGCTATTTTGACTGAAACAGACACTTTGGAGCCATCCAATGCTAAGTAAATTATCAAGCTATTGCGTGTTCGCAATCCTCATTGGCTGTGCTTTTATCAGTATAGAAGTATTTGCCCATGGGGTTGATGACAACACTCGAGCTTTTTTAGAACAAAATAGTGGCGTGCAGTTTGTACCTTTTCTCTACATTGGTGCTAAGCACATGATTACCGGCTATGACCACTTATTATTTCTGGTTGGTGTTATCTTTTTCTTATATAAAAGCCGAGATGTTTTCTTATATGTCACGATGTTCACTATTGGCCATAGCACTACCTTACTACTTGGTGTTTTAGGTGATATTCAAGTTAATGCCTACCTCGTTGATGCGATTATTGGTTTATCTGTCGTGTACAAAGGATTTGATAACTTAGGCGGCTTTAAGCGTTGCTTTAATTGGCAGCCTAATACCCAATGGGCAGTATTAATTTTCGGGTTGTTTCATGGTTTAGGTTTAGCGACTAAGTTGCAGGAATTCAATTTACCAAAAGAAGGCCTTTTTACCAATCTAGTGGCCTTTAATATTGGGGTAGAACTTGGTCAATTTGCTGCGCTAGTGGTTATTTTGATTGTCATTAATGTATGGCGAAAATGGCCTTCATTTCAGCGTTTTTCTACGCTTACAAACACTCTATTAATGAGCGCAGGTGTCATGTTGATTGTGTATCAACTGACTGGCTACGTAATTAACAAATAAAAAAGAGATAAATATGCAACATACAGTCAGCAGCAGTACGTTAATTAAAGCCGCTCTATCAGCGATTGTCGTAGCAGGCATTGTTTTAGTTACGCTAATTTTACCCGCCGAATACAACATCGATCCGACAGGTATTGGACAAAAAATAGGTGTCACAGTATTAGCGCAAGCGGCAGAACCAGAAGTGCAACAAAGCGCTCCTGCCGAAGGCTCTAATGAGTTTCAAACGATAGAAGTGATGGTACCTGCAGGGCGTGGAATAGAATATAAATTCGACATGCAACAATTTGAAAAAATGACCTATGAATGGATAACAGATGGGACAGCTTTATTTGTTGATCTCCATGGTGAGCCAAAGGGAGATACCTCAGGATATTACGAAAGTTATGTCATCGCGACGTCGGCTGATATGAAAGGTAGTTTTACGGCACCTTTTGCTGGTTCCCACGGATGGTATTGGAAAAATAAGTCTAATCAACCGGTAGCAGTGCAGTTATTGGTAAAAGGACAATACAAAGTCATCGGTTTAAAATGATCGGTTTAAAATTATTGGTTTAAAATTATTGGTTTAAAATAATAAGGGGAAATTTATGAGAACATTACTTTTTACAATGGTGCTTTTGAGCAGCTTTATCAGCAGTTATTCGCTGGCACATTCAAGCCATGGCCATATGAATGATAATGCTGCCATCAGTGTTGTCATCAAGTCTGCAAAACAAATGACATTTAAGGACTTCGGCTATGCGGTTGGTCAGCTTCCGGAATCATGGAAAAATATTACCGTTGCAGATGTAACGGTCTTTAGCGTTACAGGAGGCGTTTATATTGTGAGTGCCACTAATGCAGAAGATAAAAAGACGTTATATTTTCAAATCGCTGACGATGGTGAAGTCATGGCTGTATCTGAAAGTAGCACTTTTAAATAATTGATAAATAGTTTTGGACACAAACTTCGAGTGTCCAAAACTAACATTGATTCAAAAACAAGCCCTGGCTAAATTAGTTTTTCGCTCAAAGTACTGATTTGTAACAGTTTTATTTGTTATCTTATTAGCACTTCATTTGACGTTGTAACATCATATTCTACAATCTGAAGATTAGAATTCTCGGTTCATTTTTTCAAAACTCTTGGTCAGAACATCTATCGAATTTTGATCTAAATGACGAGTAATATCTTCTGTCAGTTGTATATGCATGCGATTGTGGTGCTTATGAAGCGCCATGCCTTCGCTTGTTAATCCAACTAATATTGAACGTCTATCGTCTTCATGTGGAGAGCGGGTTATAAGTCCAAACTTTACCAGTTTATCTACCTGAACCGTTAAGGTGCCAGTGGTAATTGCAAGCCTATCTGCTAGCTCTTTCATTCTCATGGAACCGTGAGAGCCTAGCACCTCAATAGTGTGCACTTGTGCCAGTGAATAACCGGTATCTTTAACGACAGACTGCTCCCAAGAAGACAGTTTGTCGTAAAACTCAATGATTAAATTATTCAAAGAATGCATAAAGGGCCTCAGCAGTAATTCACTTCGATAGTTAAGTGGCTTAGCTTATCAAACTTATTCAATGAGTGTTTAAATGATTCTACGCTGGCGTCAGTTGTTGTGCAGATAGCGATAGACGCAGAATAATGATCTGCACTAATTCTCCAAATATGAATATCGGTGACCTTGGTTTGTTCATCATCAATAGTATTAACAATGTCTAATTGATAATCTTCGTCGATATTTTCATCTAATAGAATAGGACTCGTTTGCTTCATTAAACCTAGAGCCCATTTAGTAATCACCATCGCACCAACGATCCCCATGATAGGATCTAACCAATACCATCCAAGGAATTTTCCTACCAAAAGTGCACAAATTGCTAACACCGATGTTAATGCGTCAGCGAGTACGTGGAAGTAAGCTGCCTTCAGATTGTGGTCGTTACCACTATGGTGCTCGTGGCTATGACGCTCGTGGTCATCATGTTCATGGCTATGAAGTTTGTGGTCATCATGCTTATGGCTATGATGCTTGTGGTCACCGTGATCATGGCCGTGATGTTCATGTCCCAATATAAACATACTGGCGATGTTAACGACTAGACCTATGATAGCCACAAGAATAGATTGGTTAAATTGGATCTCAATAGGTGACCATAAACGGTGTAGAGATTCGACCAGCATAATGATAGCGACAATGGCTAATGCGATTGCACTTGTATATCCACCGAGAACGCCGACTTTGCCTACGCCAAAAGAGAATTTGTCACTATTAGCATGCTTTTTTGCATAACTATAAGTGAATAGCGTAATACAAAAAGCGGCGGCATGAGTCCCCATATGCCAGCCATCAGCGAGCAAGGCCATAGAACCATATATCGTACCCGCTATCACTTCGACGGCCATGGTGATAACTGTGATAACAAGCACATACCAGGTGCGTTTGACATTTTGTTCGTTAACGGAGGTGAAATTGTGTTGGTGAATATATTTTTCGGCAATGTTATTCATAAGAAAGTAGTTTGATTATCAAGTAATTCTCGATGTTATATTATTTGATAGTCAAAGTAAATGAGTTGATTACTCTATTTCAGTATTCAAAACCGCTAAGTCGAAACTTTTTAGATGATGTATTTTGTAGATCCACTATTTGATTCCCTTTGTTGACTGATAAATACATTGCAGATTTTTATAGCGGAGTGAATAAACAGAGAGGGGGAATGCGATAAATATTTTACAGAGAAGTCAGTAGGTTAACGGCACACCCGCTAGAGTGTACCGTTTATTTGGCTAAAATATTGATTGGTATAGAAATCCAGCACCCATTGCCATACTCAATATGACGAATAAGAAAGCGACAATCATTTGGTTTTTGAAGATAGATTTAAGCAAAATGACTTCAGTTAAACTTGCTCCAGCACTACCAATAATTAACGCCATGACTGCGCCAAGACTCATCCCTTTTGCTGCCAATGCGGCGCTTAATGGAATAATAGCCTCAGCACGAATGTACAATGGAATACCAATGACAGCAGCGATAGGAATAGCAAAAGGGTTGTTTTCACTTGCAACACTTACCACAAACTCTGTTGGCATAAAGCCGTAAATCATTGAACCAAGAGCGATACCACCGATTAAATAAGGAAGAACTTTCTTAAAGTCACTCCATGTGCTGTTCCAAATTTTTCGCCATTTACTGACCTGTTTGGTTTTGCCGCCACAGGAAGACCCGCAAGTTGTTTTTTCAGGTGCATTTGTCACATCTGGTGCAAAATTGGCTTCAGGTTTTACATACTTATCAAAGCCCAGTTTTTCAAGGGTAAAACCTGCAATTACTGATACTCCCATTGCGATAGCAAAATAGAAGGCTGTTACTTTTAGACCGAAGGTCACGGCAAATAATCCAATAATAATGGGATTGAGCAGAGGACTTGCAAACAAGAAAACCATCATCGGCCCGAATCCTGCGTTTGCTCGTAAAAGCCCTTTTAAGAAAGGAATAGTGGAGCATGAACAGAACGGGGTAATTGCCCCTAATAATCCCGCCACGATATATCCTTTGCCATTTTTACCACTCAAAATGGTTCGTATTTTTGATGGTGGGATGTATTCCTGAAGTATGCCGACAAAGTAACTGATCACTAAAAACAAGACCGTTAGCTCTACAGCAAGGAAGGCAAACATGTTTAAGGTTTCTATAAGCATTTGTTGAGTAATATTTATCATTTTAAATTTCCACATTTCTAGTATATTCGAAATATAATATTAATCTATGGTATCGTCAATATATTTCTAGTATTATCGAAATATAAAGTTAATAGGAATATTTCTGATGAGTATCGAGATAGTTGCTAAAGCATTGAAAGAGTTAGGTCATCCGACACGATTGGCCGTTTACAAACAGGTTATGAAAGCGGGGCCAAAGGGCGTTGCTGTCGGTAAGTTAGGTGACAATATTGGTATACCCAATTCTACATTGTCTCACCATATCTCAAGTATGATCACCGCGGGATTGATTACACAACATAGGGAAGGCAGGGTTTTATATTGTATCGCCAACTATGAAATGCGTGAAAATGTACTCAACTTCTTGCAACAAGAATGCTGTATCGACAGTACTTTTTAATCGCCGAATTCAATAATAATTAATAATCTTGCGTTTTTATACTGACTGCTGCGTCTTAGTATTTGTATCGTAAATTTATAGTGAGTTGAGAGTCTGTTTATATGATATCTGAATGGCAACATCACAAAGCGCAACTGCGCAGTTACGTTAGTAATCGCATTGATGATGCTGATGCAGTAGATGACATCTTGCAAGATGTTTACCTCAAAGCCAGTGGTAATCTGCATCAGTTAAAATCCAAAGGTAGCCTCAAAGGTTGGCTTTATCGTATTGCTCACAATACCATCATGGATTTCTATCGGCAGCGGCAGCAATTTGAAGCATTGCCTGACGATCTCGTTGCAGAAGAGCAAGAGTCAGGTAAACAGGCGCGTGAAGAATTAGCAGAATGTTTACGACCATTGATTGACGAACTGCCTGAAAAATACGGCACACCACTGCGTTTAGCGGAACTAGAAGGTGTATCGCAACAAGCTATTGCCGATCAGTTAGGCTTGTCACTCTCTGGGGCAAAAAGTCGAATTCAACGAGGTCGAGTTAAATTTCGCCAGCAAATGATGGCTTGCTGTGATTTTGAAATAGGTCAAGAAGGTATAACCAGCTATGTCCCGAAAGATCCACTCCAGCGAGCTAAATGTTAATCGGTGCACGTTAGTTGCTACATGTTAGTCACTGCATGTTAGTTGATATCTAACACAATATTTTTATATTTAAGTCAGACTTTTAGAGGCTCATCATTGCCAGATGCCTTACTTGAAACTATATGGGCGCTTGTAACTGTATGGTTGCTTGGTGCTGAGTCGTGGGCAGAATAATTATTTTTTGGAGCAACTATGGCTCGTACAACTCCCCCTTTGATTTCACCGCAAATCATTAATGAAGCAACTGAATGGGCCATTATGCATGGTGTTGCGTTTCGTCAGGCAGATAACAGCGCAAGACATTGTCCCTTTAGTATTGCTCCCATGACGATGGAGCGTGAAGTGTTTCAGTACTTACGTAAAGTGACCCCGCTTATTACTAAATTGATAAATAATGTCAGTGAAGATCACGATTTCCTCCAATCTGTACTGGATGATGTCGCCAAAGCAGATCCGTTTTTTGGTCGCTTATTGTCTTTACACCAACAGGCCCATGGCAATACTGAGCATCGACTTAACCCTGCTCGTAAACCGTTACTGTTAATGCGAACCGATTTTATGGATGATCGTCAACATGGTGCCAAAGTTATTGAGTTTAATGGCATTGCTGCTGGCATGGCGCCTTTTGGTCAACGTGCCACTGAGTTTCATGCTTTTTTAAAGGAGCAATGGCCGGAAGTTTATCGACAGTGGTTAGAAGATAGACGGTCGACACCAGCGGATAATCAAGGCCTAGATCAACTGGCCCACGGTATTGCACAAGCCGCTCGAAAAGTCGCGGCGGCATTTTATTCCGATACTGTAGAGCAATCAGCGACAGCCCTGCATAAACCGACCTTTTTGATGGTGATCCAAGAAAATGAAGATAATGTTTATGATCAACATCTACTTGAAGTTGCACTGCAAACACGAGGGTTACGAACCATTAGGCGCACCTTTGAACAGCTCAGCAGTCAACTTTCAACGGGTGACAATCAGCGTTTGATGTTAGAAGGCGTTGGCGCTATCGATGTTGTGTATCTGCGAGCGGGTTATCAGTATGCAGATTACTACTCGCCGGAGCGAAATGAAGCGGTGTGTTGCCAAACTTTAAGTCAGACTCGACTGTTTATTGAGCAGCATCATGTGGCGGTGAATGCGACCTTTAGCCAACAACTCGCCACCAGTAAAACCATGCAAATGTTACTGACCCAGATGCCAGCTGAAGAATATGCTCGTTGGGGGTTAAATCTCGAACAAGCCTTGTTGGTAAAGAGTGTGCTCGCGGACATGAAGCCAATAAACCCTGAAACCATCAGCTGGTTTAACAACCACGCCAATAAACACCAGTGGGTATTAAAAAACCAAGGCGAAGGCGGTGGTCACTGTATTTTTGGCGATGATATTAGCGATAAATTAACAAAACTTGTCCCTCAAGAATATAATGCATGGGCGCTTATGCAGCGTTTGTATCCCCATGAGCGTGAAGTGCCAACTATTGCAGTGCGAGATGGTGAGCAAACACTCGTCGATAACCTGGTTAGCGAGGTTGGGCTATTTAGCGTATTTTACGATGGGGAGCCAGCCACAGAAATGGATGGATATGCCGGTTACCTTATCCGCAGCAAACCTGCGAGTGAAAATGAGGGTGGTATACATAGTGGTAAAGGCATTTTAGACTCGCTGACATTGATTGATTAACAAGTCCAATTTAATGGAATAACAAAGATTGAATTGAGACTGTAACTAATTTTTTGTCCAACATGTTACGGAGCTCTTCATTAGGCGTTGAGCTAAATGATCCATGTCTTAGGTCAATAAACTAGATAGCTGCCAGCATTTTGCTACAGTTGCCTCTTAGTAATTCTCTTAACGCTAATACAGCGGGAGTTACCTGTTTTCGGCTTGGACAAATAAGATGTAGCTCTACTGGAGGGGATTGATAGTCAGACAGGATTTGTACCAATTTTCCACTGCGTAAATCAGCAAGAACATCTATTTCTGCACGATATGCAATGCCTTGTCCGAAAATAGCCCATCGTCGAACAATATCAGTATCATTACTAATATTATTACTGTCGACTTTGATTTTGTGGTTTCCTGATTGATTCGAATACTCCCACTGATTAAATAAATATCCCTTTTTTTTATGCAATAAACAATTGTGTGTTCTCAGTTCTTCAGGATGTAAAGGTTCACCCCATTTAGATAGGTAATCTGCAGATGCACAAGTAATTCTGTCCATGGTTGCAATAAGAAATGAAACCATCGTTGAGTCTTCCGGCTTACCGTATCGAAGGGCAATATCAACGTTATCGAGGAAAAAATCAGAAAGAGAATCACCAATATTCAAGTCTATTGATAGGGTGGGGTGTTGCTTTGTTAATTCCATCATCCAGGGTAAAACGATATTACGGCCTAAATCTGATGATATTGATAGCCGTAAATTTCCACTTATTTTCCCTTGTATTTGATGAGCCGCTATTTGCCCTTGCGCTAAACTTTCCAACGCTTCTCGACAGTGAAACAGAAATTGCTCACCTTCAGGTGTAATACGCAGTTGCCTGGTTGTTCTTATAAACAACTGAACATCGAGCTGTTTCTCTAATCGGCGCAGCGCTGAACTGACGGCAGGAGGCGTAATGCTAAGCTGTTTGGCAGATTCTGTTATGCTGCCCGTTTCAACTATTCGAATGAATAAATGCAGATCTGAAGTGTTCATTATAAACTTATTATTAATAGTATATATATTATTGGTTGGTTTTTAGTTTATACAGAATCACCTCTAATGTCTGTAAATGTGAAGTCAATTTGCGTTAATAAACACAATTTAGGCTAACTAACAAATCGAAGGTCGACTTTAGTTGCCCTGTAAGTTTGTTATCAAAATAGGTCAGATAAAATCATCATTTTGATGTAAAAGTTATGACCTCAAGCAACAAACTCAACATTATATAAAATTAGCGCATAGGATATATACTGCAAATATATTCATAAATAACAATTGGGTGCATTTTTTTGTGCCTTTTATATTAGGGGAAGCTGATCTTTTAAGGTTGTTTTTTCGGCGAATCGTGAGCCATTACGTAAACATGAGCTACAAGTCAGAGGCTTGGTAGTGTCGTTGTTCTACATTAAGAGCTGATAACGCGGTAGAAAGGCCAACAAACGTTGCCTGTAAGGTTCGGCTAAAAACGTTTTACTCATTGTTGAGTACATCTTCTTGAAGTGATAATAGCTTAGACTGCGAGGTAGTAATCCACTCGCCTCGATTAACACGTTTTTATTTCAAAATGTAATCAGCATAGATCTACAGCCTCTAATCGGTGAGTAGAACTCATACCACTATGAGCATCAGTCGGTTAGCAAGAAAGTTAATGTGATGTTTCTTACATTTTGGGCATGTTTCCATACATATCATTACTCCGAATCAACTAGGAGATACATGATGAATGAAAAAGTGTTTAGTCAAACTCGACGAAATATAATCAAGGCGGCCGCCCTTGCTGGGGTAGGTAGCACTACTTTGTCATTGACTGCAGAAGCAAAGCCTATGCATGAGTTCGATGAAACTTATGATGTTGTTATTGTTGGCTCTGGGTTTGGTGGGCTGGCTACAGCGCTTCAATCTAGAGAGTTAGGCATGAGTGTATTAGTGGTAGAAAAAATGCCTGCTTTTGGCGGGAACTCTTGTTTGAATGGATCAGGCTTTGCTGTAGCAGGCCTTGACGAGCAAGCTAAACTGGGAATTGATGATAGCCCAGAAAAATTTATGCAGGACATCCTTAGTTCCGGTCAAGGGCTTAGTACCCCTAAACTTGCACATGCCATAGCGTATGGTGCGAAGGATGCTTTTGAATGGGCCCAGTCTCATGGGGTTAAGTTTGCTGATGGCGTATATCTCTATGGCGGTCACTCTGTTGCGCGAGTAAAAATAGGTGTACGTGCTACTGGTGGCGATATAACCATCCCATTACGTGAAAAAGGCGAGCTCTTGGGCGCGCAATATCGCTCACGTTGTTCCATGAAAAGCATTCTGCTAGAAAATGGTAAAGCGATAGGTATTCAGGTGGCTAATCATCATGATTGGACCAATGCTGAAAGTGGTATCGTGAAAAATATTCGTGCTAAAAAAGGAGTTGTTATCGCGACAGGCGGATATGCTAATGATGTCCAGTTCCGCCAGATGCAAGATCCAAGACTCGATGCTTCCATGTCTAATACCAATCAACCAGGAGGTTCCGCTCAAGGACTTAAAGAAGTATTGCGCGCTGGTGGTGCCCCTCATCAATTATCAATTATCCAAATAGGCCCTTGGGCCTCTCCAGATGAGCATGGTTATGGGGATTCTCCCGATTATTCTCCTTTTGCTGGCTATACGCACGGTATCGCAGTGGATGTGAATACTGGTGAGCGATTCTTGAATGAAACGGGTGATCGTAATATCCGAGCTAAAAATATTACTAATATTTTAGACAAAACACCTGGCGTTTATCCTGTTCTATTCTGCGATTCTATTGGTCACAATGATCCCGGTATTCCGGCAACCCGACGCCGTCGTATTATAAAATCTGGAACAGTGAAGGAGTTTGCGACGTTAGAGCAAATTGCAAAACATTACGGTATCCCAGTCGCCCCTTTCCTAAAGCAAGTAGAACGTTACAACGCTTCAGTAAAAGCTGGAGTAGACAAGGATTTTGGAAAACTTGTATCTCGATTAAAGCCAATCAGCACCGCGCCATTCTATGCCCAACGTGTGAGTAACACCATCCATTACACTGAAGGGGGAGCTTACATTAATGAAAATGCATCAGTATTATCGCTAGAAGGCGAACCTATTCCAAACTTATATGCTGTTGGTGAGGTTTCTTCAGGTGCCCACGGAGCTGGTCGTTTAGGTGGATGCGGTACCGCAGACCCTATGGTGATGGGTCGTATCGCAGCAAAACATATTGCAGCAAAAGCAAAAGCATAAGGACTTAGTGATGATATTCAACAAACTAACACTCTCTATTTGCATCATTATTTTAATGTTGTCGACGGCTTACGCTAAAGATATGAGCCAACATCATAAAAAAATGGAACTCAGTTGCAAGGATTGTCACGCTAGCGGCCAAAAGGTAATTCCAACCAAAGAGGCCTGCTTAACATGTCATGGTCCACTCGATGAACTAAGAGATGCTGCAAAACAACCTGAAAGTGAGCTTTTTCGGGATACAAATCCACATTATTCACTCCACTATGGTGATGGACTAGAATGCTCCGCCTGTCATAGTGAACATAAGCCCGCCAAGATTTATTGCAACACTTGCCATCACAACTTTGAATATCCGGATTTTCCAACCAATAAATAGAACGATTAACTATCCAACTCAATTCACTAGCCATTATGGTTGTGAATTGAGTCTTTTTACCTATAAATTAGTGATAAAATGACATTTTAAATATATATAAAATTAGACGTTTTCTATTATTTGCATTCATTTTTAATCATTAATGAATTTTTTATTAATCCAATCAGAGAGTAACTTGATATTGGGTTCATATCGTCGTCTATTTTTACAACATAAAAAATAGCGCCGCCCAGTTGGCGCTGATGGTAGTCCTACTTTACACAAACGACCATCAATTATATCTCGGTGTGCAGTAACCTCACATGATAAGGCAATGCCATTGCCTAATTCTGCAGCTCTAGTTGATAATAGTGCATCACTAAACATGTTCATTTTCTGGTAAATTGCCGGTTTTAAATTATGATGGTTAAACCATAACTGCCAATCAGAGTTCTCTTTTCCATTCGTTACCAATAGCGTGTAGCCAGTCAAATCCTTTATCTTTATTATCGTTGTATCGTTAATTATTTTAGGACTGATAACAGGAATTAATCTTTCTTGAAATAGTTGTTGATAGTGATAACCATCAATACTCTCTTCTGTTGTAATAAATAAATCAGCAATTTCATCACACATTGTTGGATGATTAATGGCTAATATAATTTCGACATCAATATTTGGATGGGCAGAATTAAATTGTTCAATTTCATATGTAAGATAACCGAGTGAAAGAGATGGGTAGGTAGCAATTCGTATTTTTCCGCGACTTATAGAATTGAAATTGCAAATTCCGTTAAGTTGGTCAAAAATGGGCGTTAACTGATATGCTAACCAAGTGCCTTTCTTCGTCAGTTCTATGTTGGTACCACAACGTATGAATAACTTCTCAGCATAAAACTCTTCAAGAAGTTTTACCTGCTTCGACACAGCTCCTTGAGTAATAGCCAACTGCGAAGCCGCGATAGAAAAAGATTGATTACGTGCAACAGAGTCGAATACTTGTATAGCTCGTAGTGGTGGTAATCGATGCATTTAAATCATCCAAATATGCATATTTCGTCGGACAAGATATTCTTTAAAATAAATAGCCTTTGAATTCATATGTTATTAAAAAAACTAACTTTATATTATCTATATGTCACAATAAACATAAATGGCTGCGTTGTTAAAAGACTATTAAAAAAGATTTAATAATTCAATTTAATTATTAAATAACAATAAGTTATAATTATTTGATGAACTATGTCATAGAGGTATTTATCTCAATGTGAGATCTAGAGTGTATTCTTGCTTACCATACCTAAGGACAGTATTAGCATTATCTAAGAAAAATCAGAAAGTTACTCACCGATAATCAACGTTTATTGATAAGGTGGAATGTTGCTCTGTTTATTCCATTATCCAGGGTAGAACGATATTGCGCCCTAAATCTGATGATATTGATAGCCGTAAATGTCCACTTATTTTACCTTGTATTTGATGAGCCGCTATTTGCCCTTGCGCTAAGCTTCCAAAGCTCTCGACAGTGAAACAGAAATTGCTTACCTGCAGGTGTAATACGCAGCTGCCTAGTCGTTCTTATAATATTTTTCTAATCGACGTAGTGCTTAACTGACGGCTGAAGGCGTGATGTTAAGCTGTTTGGCAGATTCCGTTATGCTGTCAGTTTCAACTGTTCGAACGAATAAATGCAGATCTGAAGTGTTCATTATAAACTTATTATTAATAGTATATATATTATTGGTTGGTTTTTAGTTTATAGACAATGGTTCATAATGTCTTTAACCGTTAAGATAATTAGAGTAACCAGAGACAGTTATGACCAATCCAATAAGCTTGAAAGACCCACTTAAGCTGCCATGTGGCGCTGTTATTAAAAACAGGCTTATAAAATCTGCGATGTCAGATTCACTTGCCGATGGCGAGGGTAATGCTACAAATCTGCAGGCTAGGCTTTATGAACGGTGGGCGAAGAGCGGACTTGGACTATCGGTTATAGGTGAAGTACAGGTTGATCCGCGGTTTCCTGAAAAGCCGGGTAATCTGGTTTTAGCTGATGGGATGGATTTAGCTGCATTGCGTGAGCTAACTTCACGTGCCGCTATTAATGGCGCTCATATATGGCCTCAGTTAAGTCATGCTGGTGGGCTTTCTCATTTACCCATAAGCCAACCCAAAGGACCATCAGCGCTTAATATTAGCCAGTTTCAGTGTGCCGGAATGTCGATTGATGAAATTTATCAATTACCTGATATGTATGCCAAATCTGCTATGTTAGCTAAAGACGTTGGATTTACAGGTGTGCAAATTCATGCAGGTCATGGATTTTTACTTAGTCAGTTTTTGTCGCCATTGTTTAACCATCGACAAGACCAATATGGTGGTTCTATTGAAGCGCGATGTCGAATTATTGTCGAAATAATTGCAAAGGTGCGAAGTGCAGTGGGGGATTCATTCCCGATAGGCATTAAGATTAATTCCACCGATCAATTAGAAGGTGGTTTAACGCAGGAAGATGCATTAGCCGCTATCCGAATATTGGATCAAACTTCATTAGACTTGATAGAAATAAGCGGTGGATCTTATTTCCCTGGAGCCAAATCTAGCTCTGATTCATCTACAAAAGGCCCTTATTTTGCAGAGTTTGCAGCAACAGCAAAGCGCTTATCGAATGTGCCTATAGCGGTTACTGGAGGGTTTAAAACCTATGCACAGGCATTAAAGGTAATAGAATCTGGCGCTGTTGATTTTGTTGGATTAGCGCGTGCATTAGTCATAACCCCCGAGCTTGCGAAAGACTGGCTAATTGGGACGGCAACTGCCCCTAGTTTTCCTCGATTCAAGGCGCCACCTCAAGGTGGAATAACGGCTTGGTTTACCATGCTGTTAACCGCTATAGCTAATGAAAGCGAGGAAAGTTTTGAGCTTGAATTATTACCTGCACTGCATCTTTATGAAGAGCTTGATGACGCTCGTTGTGATAAATGGATGCAAAAATTTGAGATTAAATAATAGTTAATTAATTTACATTATTGATATTGATACATTTTCATCACGTAATATAAATGACGTTTTTAATGGTTTGATAAGTCGCCGAGATAGGTGTTTCTCAGACGCTCAAACTACTTGCCCTAACGGTTATCGACAATGTTACCGACAATGTTATCGGTATTGAGCCCAGCAACTTGTTCGATAATTCGTTAGGGAGTTAGTTAGATAATTAGTTAGATTATTTGTTATAAAATTCGTTAAAGAATAAATTCTAAAGCCTGATTATGCAGAACATTGTTCCAGTTGAGCCTTTTTGTTATTCATTTGCAGATAACTTAACAACCACATCATTAAGCCGCCAGCAAATAACACTGCCGCTACATAGCCTGTCTCGTTAGGCATTGCGCCTTGTGCGATAAACATGCCACCCACCCAAGGGCCGATAGCATTGGCGGTGTTAAATGAACATTGTACTAATGCCCCTATCATCGCGTGACCATTTGGCGATACGTCCATCAGTAAGGTTTGAATCAGTGTCGCTAAACCCACACTGCAGCCAATAAAGAAAATTACCGCATACAATAGCCAAATATTATGGCTGGCACTGACGTAAGCAAGCGAAAATATAATCGTACAAACTAAAGCTATACCAGTGGTTTTTAAGGCTGCGCGATCGGCTGCTTTGCCTAATACGTAATTGCCTAAGGTACAACCAATGCCAAACATGACCATCGCGATTGAAATGGTGTATGCCGGCGTTTCCGTCACCACTAAAATGGTATCGGCGATGTAAGTATAAATACAAAATACACCACCAAAACCAATAATCACAATGCCAAGAATTGACCAGACCAACTTATTCTTTAATACGCTAAACTCATTGATTAAATTTGATGGTTGGTTGTTTTCAATTTTAGGGATCACCACATATACGCACACTAATGCAATTAAGGCGAGGACAGATGCACCCGCTAAACAATAGCGCCAGCTTAAGTTTTGGCCGACTAAAGTGACAATGGGAACCCCTACAATAGTGGCTATGGTTAGGCCCATAAACACTTTAGACATGTAACTTGCACGTTTATTTTGAGGGGCAATATCGGCAGCCAATAAAATAGCGGCACCAAAATAAGCGCCATGGGGTAGGCCACTTAAAAAGCGAAATACAATAAGCTGTTCAAGTGAGGTTGCCATCGCACTTAAGCCATTAGAGATAAACATTAATGTCAGAAATATTGCCAAGGCATGGCGTTTTTTCATGTTGGCTGTGGTCAGCATTAAAATAGGGGCGCCGACAACAACGCCTATCGCGTAAGCACTAATCGCATAACCACTTTGTGACGGTGTTGAGGAAAATGTTTCACTAATTAATGGCAGCATTGGCATCATCGAAAACTCTGATAATCCCAATATAAACGTGCCTAAGGCTAACACTAACAAAATGGCGGTGGTGTTCAGTTGGCTTGGTAATGCAGCAGCCGGGGTCATAAAAAATCCTGTTGGTAATAAGGGAGTTGGGTGAATTGAACCATTAAGCGATTGAAATCGGGCAAAACCTAAAAACTAATTGGCCCGTTAGTTCACGACTAAACTAACGGGCCAATTACGGTCTATTAGTCTTGCCAGCGTTGCTTAATGTATAAAATACTGGGCAAAGATTGCTGAAATAGTGTCACTAACTGCGGGTCAAAATGTATGCCGCTTTGGTCATGTAAAAATGCCATGGCTTTGTCGACAGTCCATGCTTCTTTGTAAGGGCGTTTGCTGGTGAGAGCATCAAATACGTCGGCAATTGCCACAATACGTCCTTCAATAGGAATATCTTCACCTTTAAGTCCATGAGGGTAGCCGCTACCATCCCACTTTTCGTGGTGAGTCATGGCGACGACTTTGGCTAAGGCGATCAAATCTGAATCTGATTCACCTAGAATTTCGGCGCCGATTTCAGGGTGCTTTTTCATGATGGCAAACTCTTCATCGGTGAGCTTACCCGGTTTAAGCATAATGCTGTCGGGAATACCAATTTTACCAATATCGTGCATTGGTGCTGCATGGAGTAAATTGTCGGCGGCCGATTTGGATAAACCATAAGCAAGGGCAATAATTTTAGAAAAATGGCTCATGCGCATCACATGCATACCGGTTTCGTTGTCTTTGTATTCAGATGCTCGGCCTAAACGTTGAATGACTTGTAAGCGTGTACGGCGCAAATCGTCTGCCTGCACTAAAGACAAATGAGTACGAACACGTGCTTTAACCACCGCAGGTGACACGGGTTTAGTAATGTAGTCTACCGCGCCCACATCAAAGCCTTTGGCCTCATCCACTTCGTCACTTAACGCTGTGATAAAAATGACCGGTACCGCTTTGGTGCGTTGCACAGTTTTAAGTTGCTGGCAGACTTCAAAACCAGTCATACCCGGCATCATCACATCGAGTAAAATCAAATCCGGCAAGTCGCGTTCAATTAAACGCAAGGCTTCTTCGCCACTTTTAGCAAAAATCAGCCTGTACTGATCCTCAAGCATTTTCTTTAACACTCTAAGGTTAGCGGGTTCATCGTCGACAATAAGAATTGTCGGCATACGGTCTTGGTTGCTATATATCATTCAATTCAGTCTTTTTACTGTGCAGTAACATTGGACTCAAGTGCATTGAGTTGTGTTATTGCTTGTTCAAATTCAAAGTCGTCTAGAGCATGTTGTATGTTGATACATTGCTGTCGGTATGCCGACGGAGTTGCTGCAATTAGTGTGTCTACATCGTGCTCATTGTATTGGTTTTCTTTTGCAGCTAAGCGAATAAGGTTAATGATTTGGATGAACTCATCAACGCTCATACTATCTTTTTCTGCGGTTTGATCTGGGTGTTGACTGATATCTTGAGTGCTAAGATAGGTTGTCACATGGTCAAAAATCTGCTCAATAGTGGGCAGCAAAGCCAATAATTCAGTGGTGGATTTTGTCATGGCTAAGCGCTCGGCATCGCTAAATAAACGTGTTAGTTGCGTTAGCGATAAATTGCCAGACAACCCTTTTAGTCCATGTAAATGCTGACTAATAGCTGGCCAGTCGGCAGTTTGTATTAATTGTTTAAGCTGTTGGTTGCTATCGTGTTGTTTAGTCATAAATAGGCTAATTTCTTTCACGAGAGTGTCTTTACTTCCCCACATCGAGATGCCTTTTTTCTCATTAACCACTTGCCTGTTGTCGATATCAACAGCGGTGTTATCGACGGCCATATTGCTTTGTTCAAGTTTCAACACTTGGGCAATTTCATGATTAAGCAGCATCATATCGATAGGTTTATTGGCAAAACCATCCATACCGGCATCTAAGGCTGCTTTTTTGTCTTCAGGCAGTACGCTGGCCGTTAATGCAATAATTGGCATATGTGGTAAGTGTTCGTTTTGCTCTTGTTCACGACGATTACGCGAGGCGGTTAATCCGTCCATGATAGGCATTTGCACGTCCATCAATACAAGATCTATTTTGTCGTTGCGCATTCGCAGTAGGGCTTGTTTACCGTCGCGGGCTGTAATAACAGAGTGACCTTGGCGCTTCATCATAATGGTGAGCAAATCAATATTTTGCTGGATGTCATCAACTATCAAAATAGCCAGTGGTTTAATGTGGCGGGTTGTTAACGGAGTCAACGTGTTGTTGATGTGTTTGGGTGCGGTTAATGGCAAGGCAAAACCAAAACAACTGCCTTGGCCAAATGTGCTTTTAGCGGTAATTTTACCGCCCATTAATTCAACCAACTGTTTGCTGATGGTTGTCCCCAGACCAGTGCCACCAAAGCGTCGGTTCATGCTGGCATCTGCTTGAGCAAAGGCATCAAACACCAAGGCTAGTTGTTCTGGCGTCATGCCAATACCGGTATCGTTAATCGCAAATTCAATGCAACCGCTTGGTTTAACGCTAACATCTATACTGACGCCACCTTCGGCGGTAAATTTAATCGCATTACCAATTAAATTGGTCAATACCTGGCGAATTCGGTCTGGAGCACCATGATAAGACATTGCCACATCTGCTGATACATTCACGTTTAAGAACAAACCTTTAGAACTAGCTTGTAACCATAGTGTCGATACCACCGAATCAATTTCTTCGATAACAGAGAAATCGCGTAATTCGAGGTCGAACTTGCCTTTGTCTAACTTAGCACTATCGAGAACATCGTTTAGTAGATGCAATAAAGACTTAGCAGACTGATTAATAGTACGTAAATGTTTTTGCTGTTCAGCGGGGAGCGAATCGTCGAGTAAAATGTCGCTAAAACCAATGATGGCGTTCATTGGGGTGCGAATTTCGTGGCTCATGTTCGCTAGGAATGCCGAGCGGGCAGATGCTGCTTGTTCCGCTTTGTCTTTGGCAATTAATAAGGATTGCTCCATTTCTTTGCGAACGGTGATGTCCATAATAAAGCCGTCGAGCCATTTATCTTGTACATCTATCCCGTCAATCTTAGCACCATAACCGAGCAGCCAGCGAATATCACCGTTGGCATTATAGATACGGTATTCCAGCTTAAACACTTGCTCTGTGACGATTTGATTGCTTATTTGCTTAAGGTCATCTGGATGTACGTGTTGGTAAAAATGACGTTTTGGTGTTGCGCCTATATAGTCACTTGCTGGATAACCGGTAATATTTTCTACCGCATCGCTAATAAATACCATCGGCCTGTTTTCAATATTTAAACAGCGATAAGCGATACCGGGAATATTAGTAATAAGTGAGCGAAACTGAGCTTCGCTTTTAATCAACGCACGTTGCATTTCAATACGGTGACGTAAGTCATTTATGTACATCACAAACAGGCTTTTACCTTCAATGCACGCATGGCCAATTGAAACTCTAACTGGAATGGTCGTACCGTTAACATGTAGCGCTTCTACATCGCGGCCAGTACTTTTTTGTTGCCCTATGTTGTTGGTAAAACTGTCTAAACGGGCGTTAAACTCATCGATAAATGGACTCGGGATAAAGTCACGAATATTTTGATGACATACATCTTCAAGTCGCCAGCCAAGAAGTAATTCTACCGCTTGGTTGCCGCTTTCAATACGGCCTTTAGCGTTGAAGGTAATGATACCGTCAACGGCGGTACTAATGGTCGCGCGATAACGTGCTTCAGTTAATTTGGCTAGGTGTAACGAGGCTTGGTATTTCATCAACATGTTGACGGCTAATACCAATAAAATAATCACCACAGTAATCGTGGCAACTGCAATGCCTAAATACAGTGACATCATTTTGGTTTGTGCAGAAAATTCAAATCCGGGTGGGCGGACAAAACGAGCCGCAGCCATACCGATGTAATGCATACCGGAAATTGCGCAGCCCATCACCATCGCTGCAATCGCATTTTTATGTAAATCACTTAATGCAAAACGACCTAGATGGTTCAAGCTAAAACGTATCCACAGCGCGAGAATGGCCAAAATAATGGCAATGATTATTGATAAGCCAAAATAGAATAAGTTGTAACGAAGTAGGGGAGCCATTTCCATGGCGGCCATGCCGACATAATGCATGGTGCCAATACCTGCGCCAGTCAATATACCACCCACCACAAATTGGCTTAGCTTTGGTTTGGTTGTGGATATGACATTTAAGGCTACCCAGGATGCTGCAATGCTGGGAATAAAAGATAACGCGGTTAAGCCGATGTCATAGCTCACCGGAGTACATAAGCTGAATGCTAACATGCCAATAAAATGCATTGACCACACTCCGCCACCAAGCGCGATGCTGCCACAGCTGGTGAGTAAGTGTCGTTTAAATTTATTGAGTGTTAATGCTGCTTGCGATGCGACTTGTAATGCCATAAACGAGGCAAATATTGCGATAGCTATGGATATGCAAACAACTATAAGTTGAAAATCACCAACGATTAATAGGCTTTCATCTGTAACAGTAAAGAGTGTGCGGATTGTATCAAGCATAATAATTAGATGAATGTCACTTTTAGATAAGTATAAGGAAGCTATCGGCTTGGAATTAAATAACATCAGTATTTGTTCGATTTTTAACTAAAGACTGCGCTAGATCAATGTTTAAATGATTTTTCGCGAGTTATGGTTAATGGTTTTGTGTTTTTTACTCCCATTCTGTAGTTAACTTACAGGGTGTTGTTGTAATAATGCTAATCGGTTGTGGTGTTTGAGTGTTTTAGTTTTAACTATGATTAATATTTACAATATCGGCTATCGCTCCAATTATTCTTTTGGTTATCACTCCAGCGTGTTGTTCACTTTTGTGTATTGTTTTTAGCGGCGCTAATAAATTGGCAATAATAAGATTGCTCAGATGCCATCATTAAACCGTTATTGATAAAAATGAATGCTTTACTGTTAATATTAGCCTTTGCTGTAAACATTACTCACCATGCCTCTTTAGTCTAATGCTGTGCTTTTTTACTTGTGAGTCAGGCCGTTAATTGGTTAGCTTGAGCATGACGAAACACATGCAAGGAGGCTTTAATGGTCAAACAACATCAAGCACAACTACCGCTTACCCAAAGTGAATATCATGGTGTCACCTCAACGACGCTTACCGATAAAACCATTGGTCAATATTTTGATGATATCGCCAATGCTTACCCAGACAATCTTGCGGTAGTCGTTCATCATCAACAAATCCGTTGGAATTACCGAGAATATCAAGCAAAAGTTGATGCGCTTGCCACTGGTTTATTAGTGCTAGGTATTCAACCTGGAGATCGGGTCGGCATTTGGTCTCCTAACAATATTGAGTGGTGTTTAACCCAATTTGCTACGGCTAAAATTGGCGCCATTATGGTGTGTATTAATCCGGCTTATCGGCCTGAAGAGCTAGAATACTCCTTGAGTAATGTGGGCTGCCGAGCAGTCATTTGCGCAGATAAATTTAAGTCCAGTGATTACTTACAGATGTTAAATGAGTTGCTGCCAGAGTTAAGCACCAGCACAGCAGGTAAGCTCACCACACTCGCACTGCCTCAGCTTGAGTTTGTTATTCGAATGGGCACCGACCGTACTCCCGGTATGCTCAATTTTAATGATTTGCTGCTGGAGGTTAACGACGAAGCTCAACATGTGTTGGCCACCATTGCTGACTCTCTCGATACTCATGATGCTATTAATATTCAATTTACATCAGGTACCACAGGCAGCCCAAAAGGCGCGACGTTATCGCATCATAATATTTTAAATAATGCCTATTTAGTCGCAGATGCTATGGGCTTTACTCAAGCCGACAAGTTATGCATCCCTGTACCGCTATACCATTGTTTTGGCATGGTGTTAGGCAGTTTATCCAGTATTATTCATGCATCGGCTGCGGTATATCCTGGTGAGTCTTTTGACCCACTCACCACTTTACAAGTGGTCGCAAATGAGCGCTGTACTGCTCTACATGGCGTACCGACTATGTTTATTGCTGAATTAGAACATCCACAATTTAACCAGTTTGATCTTAGCTCATTGCGCACTGGCATTATGGCGGGCGCCACATGCCCCGAAGAAGTCATGCGCCGAGTACAAGAGTTAATGTACATGAAAGAAGTACTAATTGGTTACGGACAAACCGAGTGCAGCCCGTTAAATCACATTACTGAAATTGACTCCCCAATCGAAAAGCAAGTGCTCACCGTTGGCCGAGCATTGCCGCATACTGAAGTGAAAATCGTCAATGAATTTGGCGACGTGGTTGCTATTGGTCAGCCCGGTGAAGTGTGCAGCCGAGGTTACTGCATCATGCAAGGTTATTGGAATGATACAGTCAAAACCGCTGCAACCATCGACAGCGCAGGCTGGTTACATTCGGGCGATATTGGCCAAATGGACGAGTTAGGCTACGTGCAAATTGTTGGCCGCATTAAAGACATGATTATTCGCGGCGGTGAAAATATATATCCACGAGAAATTGAAGAGAAACTTTATAGCCATAAGGACGTGCAGGATGCCGCCGTGTTTGGAGTACAGAGTGACAAATACGGCGAGGAGGTATGTGCGTGGATTAAGGTCCGTGCCAATGCTGACATCACCGAAGACGATATTCGCCACTTTTTAACCGAAAAATTTGCCTATTTTAAAGTGCCACGCTACATCAAGTTTGTTGACCAATACCCAATGACTGTGACGGGGAAAATTCAAAAATTTAAGATGCGCGAGTTGATGTATCAAGAGTTACATGAAGCCATAAACTGATATTTTGCGTGTAATCATTAAAGCCCAGTGTTGAGTTATCGCACTGGGCTTTAATATTGATGGGTTATCTACTTAAAAGTGAAGTAGAGACAACACGCGACAACGAGTGAATCATTAAATAGCAGAGTCATAAGTGCTGGCATAGTTGAAATAGTCTTATTTGTGACAAGCGCTTCAAGTGTAGAGTTGAGTTCAAGTTAGACACAGTTGTAAACAAATGATGTTTTCTCAATAGCATATGGTGAGTGATACCATTGCCGGCTTATATTTTTATCGGCTGAGTACGCCAGCGTTAGCGCTTTTTCAGTTGGATACAATCGACCCATTGTTGGAGTTATTTTGAATAATACTAAAGGTAGTCTTTTTATGGTTGCTGCTATGGCGGCATTTTCTATTGAAGACATGCTGATTAAATCGGCTGCCGAAACCACTTCTATTGGTCTGATTTTGGCGTTATTTGGATTGGGTGGAATGTTGATTTTTATGCTGCTCACTTGGCGTAAAGGGCAAATAATTTTACACCCAGCACTGATGTCCAAGCCAATACTCATTCGTGCGGTGTGCGAAGTTATTGGTCGATTCTGTTTTGCATTGGCTATTACGCTAACGCCTTTATCGAGTGCATCGGCCATTTTGCAAGCCACGCCATTAATCGCAATGATAGGTGCAGCCTTATTGTTTGGTGAACAAGTGGGGTTTAAACGCTGGATTGCCGTGTTGGTTGGTTTTTGTGGTGTGCTGATGATCATTCGTCCCGGCTTTGATGGCTTTGAAGCAACGTCTTTATTTGCCGTCGTGGCGACCTTAGGTTTTGCGGGCCGCGATTTAGCCACTCGTGCTGCTTCGCCTGTGTTGTCTAATATGCAACTTGGAGTATATGGTTTTTTTGTGTTAATCCCGGCTGGCATTGCCATACAGTTATACCAACACGAGCCATTACAACTTAGTTCCACCGCCGCAGTGCAAATTATCGGTGCAATTGTGTTCGGAGTGATGGCGTATAATGCCCTTACAATCGCTATGCGCGCTGGCGATGTATCGGTTATTTCTCCTTTTCGTTATACGCGGTTATTATTTGCCTTAGGTTTGGGGATATTTATATTTGGAGAGTCACCAGATTTAGCGACCCTTCATGGAAGCCTGTTGGTGGTATTAAGTGGCGGATATACCTTAATTCAAACTCGTAAAACAGTCACCGCAAGTTTGATAAAGAGTCGCGCATGAGCAGGGGGAGTAGATTCATCCTGCAGTAAGGTATAACAAGGTTAAACACTACAAGGTTAGACATTACTAGGTTAGACATTAACGATAGAGAAGATATTTCGCATAAGCTTGATGACGGATAAAAAGCGACTAATGTTAAATTGACTATGAAAGGTTCATTTTTATAAACCAGATATTTTTGATCTAAAACTCATACTCTGTAGCATGAAGTGTCATACTTTGTTGCGTGATAACGGTAGCAAATAAAAGTGGCTACTCACTAAATACTTTCATTTATTAAACGATAAAAATCAATAACAAAGACCTGAGCTTATTTTCCGTTATACTGCCTTACCCGCTACATACCCTTATTTAAGAGGTATCAAAAATACCATGGATATCAAAGGAACCTGCATTTCATCTACAGCAGATGAGCACGGCCCCATTTATGTTTATCAAACAAGAAACAGCCGCATTCTCAGCTTTGATGGGAAAATCTATCAAAGCAGCATGAAAATCAATGATATTAATGGATTACATCTAGGTTACACCCAAGCCATGATGGTCGGTTTATTTTTTATTCCCGCAGTAACAACAGCCACAATTATGGGGCTGGGTGCAGGTTCAATGGCTAAAATATTGCTCAGTAGTTTCGTCGATTTGAAGGTGCACGCGGTTGAATACCGTGAAGCAGTAGCGAAGGCTGCAAAAGAATATTTTTATTTACCAGAAACAGATCGTCTTACTATTCATATAGACGATGCGGTGAATTACATTAAAAATACCGACACAAAAAGCGATATTATCTTTTCAGATCTATACAACTCACAAGGTATGGAGCCGAAACAAGTACAATCATCCTACTTACACGATTGTAAAAATGCACTCAATCAACAAGGGGTTTTGGTGCTCAATATCTGGCATACGTCAGCTGAATTACGCCAAGAGTTAGATGAATTACTCGCGCTCGAATTTGAAAATCGATTACTCAGTTTTGATGTTGAAAGCGGCAATACCATCGTGCTTGCATTCAAAAGCGACATTCCTGCGATAAAAAGAAACGATCTACTGGCGAAAGGCAAAGCGTTACAAGAGCAAATGAGTATTCCGATGGAACGTTACGCCAACTTACTCTGCGATGCACAAGCTTAATAGACCACCGATTATTATCTTAGATGACGTTTATCTTAGGTGACGTTTAACTTAGATGATTTTTATTTTAGACGGTTGTTAGTTCATATTCTGAGGCGAAATATTTATATGTTACCGCCGCGAGTTTTTATGACTGGCTCATCAAGCCGGCCTTATACATTGGCCCCAAAAACAACTTCTTGTTTTGAGTCTAACCACATTGGGTTTTGTACCATCACCTTGCTGAACATTCGGCTCTGTAAATAGTGATTAAGCCATTGTCGTAATTTGGGGTAGGGGGATTGTAAATACCATTGTCGCTCAACTCTGGCAAACTGACGAATAAACGGCATTAATGCTAAATCAGTCAAACTTGGTTGGTCAGACATTAAATATGAGTGCTGGCAAAGCCTTGATTCGAGATCAGCAAGATAACGCTCACATTGTTGTCTATCTTCTATAAGCGACGGTTCATGGTAACGTTTAGAGCAGCGATATTTCTCTAAATGTCCCTTGAATTCATTATCAAATATCGCAATAACCGCCAACATTTCAGTTAACGCGTTTGGCGTTGCTTTATTAACATAATCGTCAGGGTCTGTTTGTGAAAAAGCCCATAGCATGATGGATAAACTTTCATCGATGACCTCATTATCTGCGGTGACTAAAACTGGCACGGTACCTTTGGGCGACACCGTAAGCATTTCGGCAGGCTTGTTACTTAGCACTAAGTCGCGCAGGTTTACTTGCTGATTAGATGCATAAATGGCCAGTCTAGCGCGCATTGCGTAAGGACAATTTCTCAACGAATAGAGTACAGGTAATACCATGATGTTGTTTATTATCTCTCAGTCAGTAATGCAGTTAACAAAATAATTCTCTTCATTTTATCACTAATTACATCACCCTTTAAATATTGATTACGGTAGCCTTTTATGAAGATTCAACGGTATCGTTTGAAGCTCATTTCTGACTAGATAGCGGTCTACCTAATTCGAATCAGCAATAGTATCGGTATAAATCTGTAGTAGGCGTTTTATGTTAATCAGCAAGGGAATAATTTGCTGTGCTGATTAAGCATTGGATCTTAAATGCACTGCCATCGTTGACAGTTTATTTCTCCCTGGTGTGCTTTTACTTGGCCTATTAGGCTTTAAATGTTGGATGTATTTATTTTATATGGGAAGTACTAATGGCATCTTTTTACCCAATCAACCATTGTAGATGACTAAGCTTGCTCTTTTGTTCAATGTTTCAAACAGCAAAATAGCCATGATTTTTGCCATCTAAAGTGAGTGTTTGAGCATTAACAATGCGTGCCATATTTTATGGTGCATTAGTATCACTTTGTAGGTAAAAATTATTATAAATTATAAAAAAGAATAATTATTTAGTCTGATTTATTCGTTCGAATTACTCTGTTTTTTCATCAATATTACCTTTTGGTAGTATCTAAAACGTGGTTTTGTCTCCATTACATCATCGCCTGATTCATTTCTATGTTACTAGCCAATACAGCCTATTCGGGCTGATTTCTCAATTTTTATTTAGGCGTCATTCTAAAGGATGATGACGCTAAGCTATTGAGTAATATAGGTGAAAATATGACTTTTTATTGATCTGACCCCGTATTATTTTAATAGGTTGATGTTGAAGGATTTCCCTCGCCAAAAACGTGTTTAACGCTACTTTTATGGTTTTTTGCCTCTTGAATTTAACCATGGTTTTTCTATGGTTAATAACAGGTGCAAAAGTAAATATCTCGAGTGCTGTAAAAGTAAGATATAGCATCGTGTGGTTACAAAAATAATGTACTACTTATTGCTTACTTGCCGTCAGTTTTTTATTGAGTGACGACATTTGTTGTCAATTTGCAGTGCGTGTAGGTGTTGAAGCAGAGTTAACGTGTTTAGGTTAAAAATAAATCCAGGAGGCCGTTATGTCTAACTAGTTTAACCCCAACAATAATTACAGGAGGTTGTTATGTTATTTGTTAAATACTTTAATAAAAGGCCAATTGCCCTTGCTATCTCTTTAGCATTGCTGGCTTCAATAGGAAATGCGGTGGCTTATGAATCGCCAGTGCATGTGTTTTCTGTTAATGACGTACTGGGAGGGTTGAATGGAGTGACCTTCGCAGACGATCAAACGATCATTTGTGGTCTTGGCCCAGTGAGTTGTCCTGATGATAATCCAGCGCTTCTCGACAAGTCGGGGGTGATGTTATATCCAGTGGATAGCGAGTTTGGCTTTTATGTGGTTGATTTTCTAGGCGCGCAGCCCAAAGCGCGTAATGGCGATTACCTAGAAGGATTCGTTGGTAATATTGACGAAGGCGGAGGGGTGATTGGTATTCAAGTTGCGAATGCTGCCACCGAAAAATACAAGGTAAAACCACCATTGGGAACATGGTGTCAGGGGCTCGGCGGCACCTCGGTAAAATGTGAAACAGAGCATTATACCGTTATGGAGCATGCGCTCAGTTGTTATGAGACTATCCCATACTTTTTTGCCAGCCCAGATGGTACACAAGCAACTATATCAACCCCAGACGGCACTCTATCGTATGACTGTGCTAACGCGCCACTAGATGACAATGTCCAGGTATTAGTGGGTGGACAGCCAAATCATCGCCTAACCAATGCGATACCCTGTGAAACAGATGGTCAGCCTGAAGGGTGCCAAATGTTTCCTAACGACAAGACCAACATGCTTGATAACATCGCCTTAAGCAGTGATTATTCCGTGCAGCTTAAAGATGATGGTAAGCCACTTTATGGTTGGGGCGGAATACATAAACGGCCGAACGATATCCGCATGTATGCCCAGTTGGCACTCCCTGACGAATGGAAAACATCCACAGAAAACTTTGTCGTTACACGTGCTGAGCTTGTGGTTAACCACTGGATCACCAATAACCCTAATGACCAACTTCGTCCAGAAGACTTGGAAAACGAAGCTGCAACAGGGCGTAAGCCTTCCTATAGAATTGAAGGTGATGGTGATGCAGCCGTATGGAAAAGTACGGTCCCATGTTATGAAGGCGACAGCGATATAATCGATACTGAAAGTGGCGCTTTCGATCCATCCTTTATCGGTGTCGGTACAATATTAAAGAATACCCCTAAAGCACTGGATCCTTTGGCTACACCAGGTGAAAGCGCTGCAGAGCACCCTTATGCATTCTCATCAGATCTCGCTGGTGGCTATTCTAATGCTTACTATACCACCATCAATCGTGACCCATTTGAATGGTCTTATGATGCCAATCCTGACCCAAAAATTCAGGATTTCATCGGTAGTGCATTGCCAAATGCGTCACTCGGTGAGCTTGTCTCAGGCCCCCGTTGGAGACTTAAACCTAATAAGTTTGGTCAAGACCTGCCTGGGCTAGAGATCCCGTTGATTGAATGTAGCGCGCCGCCTTTTGCCAAAGAAAATATTAAGTATGAGGTAGGTACGCCAACAACGACAGTGATCAATTTACTTGACTGGGAAGAGGGAGAAATATCTCCGCTGGCAACCAGTAGAGGTTGGGTTGATGTGACTGCAAATGAGTATGTCACAATTGTCACTGAGGACGGCGAACCGGCGGTTACCAGCAATGGTTTACCGATGACATCAGATTTTGACCTTGCGGTTTACATTAAGGGTGATAGTAAATCAACAGCCTTATATAACGCACAGCTCATTATCGAATATGAAGGCGAAGTTCCTGTGGTGAATACTGATGTCGATGTTGCACTGACTGCTTTTGCAGCATCAGCTACAGTGTCCTTTAATCAAACGGTTGCAATGGTTGTCGATGTGAGCAATCTTAAACCCAGTAGTGTCAGTGGTGAGGTAACCATTACTGGAGTCACTAACCAAGGCGTGGTTATTGAACTGCCGCCGATGGCTTTCAGCGACTTGGCTGAAGGAGATACGATTTCATTAAATGCAAGTTGGACAGCCAACATCATCAGAACGTCCGCTGTTAGCTGGACGGCGACGGTGAAAGCTGAAGGCGATCTTAATAGTGATAACGATACTCGCTCCGCAACAACAAAAATCCGTAGATGATAATTAAGGATTAGCAGGTGAATCAAAGGGGGAGAACTTTTGTTTCTCTCCTTTTAACTTAACCTAATTGATATTGTTATTAACGGTCTTTACGGACTTAGAAGATAGGAATAGCAAATGCGCATCATACGAATAATCTTTGTCTCGGCCATTATTTTATCCTCGGCGATTACCTCGTTATTCGCTGAAGAAAACAGCGATCCAATCCAACCGGCAACTACCATTCCACCGGCTACTGCAACCACGCCGGAGCCAGTCACGCCAGCTATCACAACTCCGGCAGTAACGTCGGCTGCGCCAGTAACGCCAGTTATAGCAAACCCTGCAGTAACCCCGCCAGCGCCTAAACAAAGTGCGAAAAAACCGGCAATGGGTCACGATTACCAAAAAAATATGCCCAAGCTTGGCAAAGGTGATCCCAATTATCGTGGTGGGAAGGAGGTTGTATCTGATGCTCAACCCATAATCAACAATCCAGAGAGTCAATCAAAAGAGCCATCAATCATAGATAACCAGCGCAAAAGTGGTGCAGATGTAGGTTTTCCTGGCTACCGCGGCGAGGGAGACTCGGCTTACCCACAACATCAACAATATCAAAATCCGCCACGGTTTCCGGCTGAATCAATAGAGACTACTCCAGCAGATACGTCTCCAGTACAGACTAAACCAACCGAACAAAATAGTGATGCACAGACAAATAAACCATCGGTTGATGCTTCAGCAAATAAGGTCAAAACACGTGCGATCATTAACCAACAGCGCAAAGGAATACTTCATGCAGCCGCATTTGGCGACGAGCCAGCGGTAAAAGCATTACTCAAGCAAGGAGCAAGCCCAAATGCCAGAGCAAAAGACAGAATAGGGCGAACAGCATTAATGCTAGCGGCATTGAGTGGTCATGAAAACGTGGTTAATACACTGCTTAAACAAGGTGCCAGTGTGGATTTAAAAGATAGAACAGGCCATACCGCACTTAACTGGGCGGCAAATCGATCGCACCTAAATATAGTCACGTTATTACTCAACCATGGCGCTGATATTAATATCAAAGATAATGGCGGCACCTCTCCTTTGTTATATGCGGTTGCCACTAGCAATGTGGCAATGGTGAGTTTATTGCTTTCACATGGCGCTGAAACTGAGTTACAAAGCGCTGAAAGTAAGATGACGCCACTATTACTGGCCATTGAGCATAACGATATTGAATCGATTAGCCTTTTATTAGATAACGGAGCAGATGTTAATGGCACAAACAGTGATGATTTTTCGCCATTAATGGCTGCGGCAGAGCAAGGTCAGCTCAAGATAGTGCAAACACTCCTCTCTCATGGTGCTGAGGTCAATCGATATGATAATAAGCATTTTACGCCATTGTTCTACGCTGCCGACAAGCAACACATCGGCATCATGCAGTTGTTATTAGCCCAAGGTGCAGATGTCAATTTACGCGATAATAAAGGCAGAACCGTTTTAATGCGCGCCAAGCAGCAAGTGCATGCAAACGTTGTAGCGTTATTATGCACAAAGGGAGCTAAATATAACGCCGATGGATGTTGAGATTGAAAAGCATATTGAGTTTGGAGTTTGACCGGATTAATAAAATTCACATTTGTTTTTAAACACAAAAAAGCCTATACGCATTCTATGCGTACAGGCTTTTTATTTTAGATTTGGTCGGTATCCTCCTGTGTTAGGAGAGGATTCCAATCTCTGCCCCCATGGCAGTGCCATGAAAGCTAGCTTTGAAGAACGTAATCACAGAGTTGTCATAGTCTAACCCCCTAAAAAGTGACCATAAAAGTGACCAAGATTTTGAGCTTGGAATTAATCAGCGTTGGGAGCGGGTGATGTGAGAGTGCCATTTGATGATGTTTCGGCAATATGCGCCCAGGTGTTTAAGTTAGGGATTGATGAAATAAGGGCAATGATTGATGATGAAGAGTAATGGTCAAGAATAATGATGATTAGTGGTCAAGAAAAATGACGAAGATTAATGTGCAGCAGCGGCAGCTGCAGCAAGTGACGCTGAACATGAAAGCGTTGCGTCATGGGTTAACACGCTGGGGTAACTATTGGGTCCATCAAGAATATGGTCAAGGGTTCGCAAGCCGAAGCCAGTGCGACAAGTTAGGTTAAGTGATTGTTTACGGTCGTTCGGCTGTGGTCGAGATAACGCCCCCACTAGAAGTAAGACAGTTCGACCAGATGATTGAGCGGTTATCACCGCAATGTATACGGGCCATTAGAGCGCACTACATCTGCAAAGGGCTGTGGGCCTTGATGGGATTTGATAGTAAGAAGTTTTATGTCTATTGGTTGAGAAGGGCAGAGATTGAAATAGTGGATTGATATATGTCGATAATTCAAGGTGTTGGGTTGACTTAACTCAAATGAGATCGATTATCATTTTGGGTTGGAATTAAATGGGTCCTTCTGGCTCGGTGCACTGCGGGGAAGGACAAGCGCAGTGCTTCACTATTTATGAAAAATTTAGGGGGTTACGTTGTTGTTTTATCTTGTGGTAAAAATGGAAATAACTAAAAATTCACTTAATTTTTTATGTTAATATTTTCATGGGCTTAGCTTGAATAGGTAAAGGTGTTTTTGATTTCTCGTAAAAGTGGATATGTAATTTTTGATCGTAGTCAGATCGTTTTGTCACAACCAAATTTTATAAGCTCCCGAATTCAGGTTTCTAAAATTAGTTAGCTAAAGCATTCTCTTTTTGGAGGGGGATAGATTATGGTATGTAAATCTATTAATAGGATATCTTTCAAGGAAATAACGATGCCACATATCTGCGCCATTTGTTCGATTTTACTGAATGACAGTAATAATACTAAAGAGCACGTTATTCCGAATGCTATTGGTGGAGTTAAGAAGATTAAGAATTTTATTTGCAATAGGTGTAATAACGAATCTGGAGCCAATTGGGACTTTGAGCTTTGCGGGCAGCTAGAGCATTTTAGTTTGCTATTTCAGATAAATCGGGACCGAGGCAGCCTTTCTAAGAAAGAATTCAAAACAGTTGATGGTAGAAAAATAAGAGTATTGCCTGATGGCTCTATGGAGCATACAAAACCGACTATTAATCTTGAAGAGCATGCAAAAGGAGCAAAAGTTCATGTTTCAGCAAGGAATATAAAAGAAGCGAAACAGATAGTTTCTGGCTTATCCCAAAAGATGAGTGAAAAATATCCAAAAGCAAAACCTATAGATATTGACGCGATAGAATTCAAAGCTCAGCGAGAGTATCTAGAAAGTCCACTTGAAATATCAAAATCATATGGAGGGCTGTCTGCAGGGAGATCAACTGTTAAGTCTGCTCTAGCAATGGTTGCTGAAAGTGGAGTTGACGTCAGATGTTGCGAGAAGGCGATCCCTTTCTTGGGGGGGAGTAAGGGAAGTGAGCCGTGTTTTGGTTTTTATTATGATAAAAGTGATTTGGTTTTAAATCGCCCTGAAGGTTTACCATTCCATTGTGTACATGTCGAAAGTGACGAGCAAGAAAAATTGATTAAAGGGTATGTAGAATATTTTGGTCATCTAAGATACGTGTTGTTGTTATCTTCTAACTATTCCGGTAGATCTTTCAGAGCCAGTTATTCTATAAACCCATTAACGGGTGAGGAACTGAAGCTAGATATCAATATTTCACTTACCAAGTCGGATATCTTAGATTGTTACCAATATAAAAGGTATGACGCAGATGTGCTAAATACTGCTATGGGTAGCATTTTGGGTACATTGGCTGCTATAGACAGGGAGAGGCAGACAGAAAAAGAGATTCACTTAGCTTATGAATATGCCCTTAACAAGATGGGTGTTACAGGTGATGAGGAGTTAACAAAAGAAGATTATATGCTTTTCATAAACCATTTAACTGATTGCTTGGCGCCCTACTTAGTCAGTATGTATCGTTCATAGGTGAGCTTGCTAACTCAATTACTGATAACTTTTAAATCAAAAATTAACATTACCACCCACGATTATTCGCAGGGTCGCTTTCAGCGTTCCTGCTGGCAGAGTTGAACTAAGCCGCTGCGCGGAGCCAAATCAAGCTTCAATTGACTGTATTACTCATATTGAATCAGCTAGACTTATAAAATGTGATGGAACACCACAATGACAAGGAAATTGCAATTGAACACATACAAATCAAGCCACATAATCAATTCAAAATTGTTTTCAGCCCAGAGCCAGCATCAAAAAAAGCAAATTCCTATAGCATAACGTGTACCCGTTAACCTGGACTCGGCATCAGCCAAATCCAACAAGCGGTTTGTGCCATGCAAACAGCGCAACGCATAAATACTAAAACGTTATACACAAGGAGTTTGTAAATGCCTTTTTCTGCCAAAATGACTTTAATGTTGCTTTACTTGAGTTCAGGAATCAGCATTACTCTTGCTGCATGGATGATGTTCGTCGTAGATGCTAGGCCATCAACTGCAGTTTCACAGTTAATTTCTGGAGTAGCCTTTTTTTGGGTTGCTTCTGCTTTGAAAAAGCGAGATGAAAAATCTTTGATTATTGGTTTAATAGGGACTGGTGGATTACCTCTTTTTTGGCTTTGGAAGGCTTATGATCAGTATTTTTACGATCTTTCTCTGTTTGAGGCATTTAGAATTTATCCGATATTGGGAATATATATCATCCCCTTATTTGCAATGATTTTTTTGCTATTACCAGCCTCAAAAAACTACTTTAGACCTAAAGCTGAAAGTTGCGTATAACAAGCTTCTAAATTCAGACTCACCAAGGTTGTCATGCCATTTGCTGCGCAAATCACCCGCCAGCACCTAGCTCACTTATTAGAGGGGGGCTTTAGGCAATCAATAAGGAAATAATTATGAAGTTAATCTCCACTATTATTTTAATAGCAGCTGTAATGAGCCCGCATGCATTAGCAAGCACAGTCTCTGCAACGCAGCAGTTAGGTGTCTGTTTAACAGATTCAATGAATGGAAAAGAAAGGAAGAATTTAGCTAAATGGATCTACTTTGGTATGTCCCAGCATAGCACTATAAAACCTTATTCAAATGTCTCAGATGCTAACTTAGATCAAATGAATAAATATGTTGGAGAGCTTATAACTAGATTAATAACTAAAGATTGCAAAGAAATATCCAATAAGGCTATGGAAGAAAATTCAGCAGCATTTGAGTCTGCATTCAGTATTGTAGGGAAAGTGGCAATGCAAGAGTTAATGACAGAATCATCCGTCTCTCAAAGTTTGGGTGCATTTGAGAAGTACTTAGATACCGAAAAAATCGAAGCTGCTCTTAAATAGCGGCCTAACAAAAAGTTGGTGTTCGCACCTGCGGTGCTGGGACGGTTAAACTTCGTTGGTTACAGTCGATTTAAGGCAGGTTTAAACGTTATTCAATTGATGTATTTTTGATTTGTCTCAAACCAAGTGACGTCACTCAGTTTGAGAAATATACGATATTGCCGGTCTCAAACCACCCGTTTCATTTCTCAAACCTCGCGACCCGCTACATTTAGACATTAAAAAAAGTTATGACAGAAATAACGTAAGTTGTAATTGTAGAGCAGAGGGTTTGACCGGAGTTTGACCGGATTAATAAAATTCACGTATTATCTTTAGACACAAAAAATCCTGTAAGCATTTGATGCGTACAGGATTTTTTATTTTTAATTTGGTCGGTATGAGAGGATTCGAACCTCCGACCCCTGACACCCCATGACAGTGCGCTACCGGGCTGCGCTACATACCGAAATGACTTCGTTTGACTTTAGATATAATGAAAATATCATCATACATGTCAACCACTTAGTACGGCTGAGAGCCTTGGGGGGTTACTAAGTGGATAATTACTGTATCAATTGCGATTTGTTTACGCAAGTAGTTAGTTATCAGTCGGTTATCGATTGATTATAAACTATCCATTCAATAAAACACTCGACCTTATCTATGCATAAGCAAGCATGATAGCGCTTAATGAAAAGCTCGCTCGTTTACAATATTTAAACTAAATATCTTATTCGTTATAAAATATCTTATTGATTATAAAGTCTACGACCTTCACGCATTACTTGGATTAATTCTGGTGCGCTCATTTTCTTATCTAAACGTTTTTTATAGTCTAAATCGTAAATGCGGTATTTACCGAAACTATCCAATACTGTTATTTCAGCTTTTTGATAAATGGCAAAGCGGCGGCTGTCGCCTATGTAAACCCAGGTTTCATTATTAGGTTCTAACAAGCTGCGGCCTGAACTGTAATCTGTACTTGGATTAGTGCAGCCTAACACATGGCTTAGCAAGGTTGGCGCTATGCCGTAATGGCTGGTGCGGTAATTCACTTTATTACCATGGCTGTCGGGCCAATGGATTATCAGCGGCACTTTAACATTACCTGGCGATAAATCGCTGCGGGCGTCGCTGGTATTACTGGTAAAGACCTGGCCGTAAGTGCCAGTGATGAGCACAATGGTATCATCACTAACGTTATTGAGTAGGCTAGCCAGTTGTTGGTCGATAAAGTTAAGTGATTGACGATATTGATTAAACAGCACTTTTTGCGCAGGCTTTAATGCCATATGCGGTTTGATGGTTTGTACGCCTAAAAATCCGACTGGGGTGTCGTAATCTTTTGGTGCGGTAAGATTCACTAAGGCAAACCACGGTTGTGTTTGTTTTGGCTGCCAAGCATTCACCGCATTAATGGTGTTGATATCGGCATCTGCGCTGCCATTATCGCCTTCGCTGATATGAATGTTTATACCGCTGAACATTGCGCTATTAGCAGCGTATTGATCATTTTCAGGCGCAAACATGGCTAATTGATAGCCTTGCTGTGACAACGTGTTGGTCAATATTGGGCTGGTGCTATCAAACTCTTTGCGATCGCTGTAGTTGCCTTGTAAGCCATACATGAGGGTAAACATGCTGGTTTCAAAGTCTGTACCACCGCTATAGTGATTCATAAAGCGCTGATTTTTAATACGATACTGGCTTAAGAACGGCATGGTGACACTGTCGACCATGTCTGCTCGTAGGCTGTCTATGCTGATAACCATAACATTGGGTTGGCTGTCTGCAGTACATTGCATCGGACTGATGGGATAGCTCAACTTACGTGATTTAGTGTTGCGAGACTCTGTTGACTGCATGCTGCTGTCAATGCCGTGATTTTCCATAAACGAGCGTGCTGTCGCAGGGTATGACACAGGATAGGCGTCGTCAAAACGGGTGACTTCAGTCATATTGGTCGCGTCGGCCCAAATATGAAATAAATGGCTACTGACAAAACAGATACCGACAAACAGCACTACTTTGTTGCCCCATTGTTTTTTCTGAATTTTGTCGATGCGTTTCCACAAATAATTGGCCGCGGTAAGCTCTACAATCACAATGACGATAGGTGTCACTATGTATGAAGTGCTGTGTAATAGCGCGTTGAGATCTTGCCAGGCTAAGTCGAACGCAAAAGGACTTAAATGGATACCGTAGTCGTCATAAATAATGGTGTCATACAGTAGGGCATATAAACCAAGAGAGGCGATAAATGCAGCAAAACCACGTAAAATTTTGGAGTAAGGTAATAATAAGGTAATCGGGAAGATAAAAATTAAGTAACCGATAAAGGCCAAAAAGGTAAAATGACCAATGGTGCTGATTGACAGGTAAGCCCAACCAATAATGGTTTCTGGGTAGCCGACACTGCCAATATATCGAGCGCCAATTAACATCGCTAATATGCCATTAAAGAAGGCAAACCAGTGACCCCAATTAACTAAGCGTGACACTTTATCACGCGTCATTTGCTGCTTTTTGCGCTCGATCATGTTAACTCGTATTCCTACGTTATTATCACAGACTATTTTCAGTGTAACTGATTGTTAGCATTGATGATAAATTTTATTTAGTCGATTACTTAACCGACTGTGTTAAGGCTTTAGCAAATTGCTCGGCAACTTTTTGACGTGATTCACCTGGGACTTTTTTGTCTAGTAAATGGGTCACGCAATTGCCCAATACCATTAGGCTTAAATCGGTAGGTGCTTGATGCTTAGCTAGTACAGCAAGCAGCTCGCTGATAAGTGCTTCAACTTGAGTGTTTGTGTATTTAGATTGAATTGCCATAGTCAGAAAACTTCAATAAATAATGAATTAGCTGCACATAATAACGGATTTAGCCGGCGCTCGCCTCAAGTTTTATTCGCTGTATGTGAGGAATATTGTAAACCCTTGTTCGATTTATACGGTTGGTCTGATATCATTCTTTTTTAAAATAACATCTGCGACAGACTAGGATTAACAAGGCTTATGAGCATTAGTATTGAGCAAGCAATTATTCACGAAATTTCTCAAGACAGTCAGGGACAAATGCGTTGTCGTTTACGTCCGCAACCGTTGTTGAATACTCACGCCGTTGAAACCATGTTAGAAGAGTTGCATCAAACCTATTCGGGTAAAGCGGGCAAGGGATTTGGTTTTTTTGGAACCCATGGCGATGATGGCGAAGCCAACAGTGAATTTTCTGATGCTCTGACCGGTTATCGTAAAGGCGATTTAGGTTTTGTTGAGTTTAGCGGTCAAGCGAGCCAACTGTTGCAACAAGAACTGGCCAAGTACGATTTTAGCCAAGGCGGTTTTTTGTTGATGTCTTGCTACACCAGCATGACAAGCGACTATTTATTTGTGGCGTTATTAAGCGCTAAGTCGTCGATGACAGTATTAGATGACATGGAATTGTCGCAAAACAATCATTTAGATTTAAATAATATTCAGTTAGCGGCGCGTATAGATTTAACCGAGTGGCAGGCAGATAAAAGCTCACGTAAGTATATTTCGTTTATTCGTGGCCGTGCTGGCCGTAAAGTTGCCGATTTCTTTTTAGACTTTATGGGTTGTGTCGAAGGGGTGAACACTAAGGCGCAAAACAAAACCTTGATCCATGCGGTTGAAGATTTTGTCGCGGGCAGTGAGTTAACCAAAGATGAACGCCAAGGTTGCCGTAACAAGGTATTTGAGTATTGCTCTGAACGCGCTGACGCGGGTGAAGTGATTGAGGTTAAAGACTTAGCAGATGAGTTAGCGGATTCTGGTATGGATTCATTTTACGATTTTGCTTGTGGCGGCAGCTATGAGTTAGATGAAGAGTTTCCAGCTGATAAAGCCAGTTTACGCAGCTTGAAGAAGTTCTCGGGTACCGGCGGTGGGGTGACATTGAGCTTTGATGGCGGCCATTTAGGTGAGCGGGTTATTTATGATCCGATATCTGACACTATTTTGATTAAAGGCGTGCCAGCTAATTTGAAAGACCAATTAGATCGTCGCTTAAAAGGCGAATAACGTAAGCTTAATTGGTGTTGTTACAACAGCGTCCTATTTGGGCGCTTTTTTATGAGCGAAGATAATAGCGAGTCTAGGTTTAACGCGTGCTATGCTTTGGTGAGTTAGTAAGTAAAGCGAGCTAACATGTTGTAGCATCTAGTATTGCGTGTGATTTTTGGGTTCAATAGCGTGCAAAGTGACATTAACTTACGCAGATTTTTTATATCAATATACTGATGCGTAAACGTGTCAGTGGCGGTGAACTTTGCAACGTTTTGTTTGGATTTATCTAACGGCTTAGCTCATGGCTTATTTAGCAAATTACCGAACAAATTATCTAACTGGTACGATTTTTGGCGCAGTTGAATATTTTACTTTTCATTCATTTGTAGTTGAGTAAACTAGCGCCACTTTTTGAGTGTTTTTGTTTGTTATGCTTGTAATAGCCTAACGGACTTTGGGGGAGCGATGATCACTGCATACGCCTATCAAAATAGAGAATTAATCACCACCGAATTGAATGTGGGCGATAAAGTCCCTGAATCAACCTTGTGGTTAGATTTATTAAAACCCGATGATGCAGAGCGTCAATGGTTGAGGCTATTCTCTGCTGAAGAAGTTCCTGACGAAGAAGATATTAAAGAAATTGAGGCTTCGGCGCGTTTTTACCAAAACCAAGACGGTTTACACATTAACTCGTTGTTTCCTCAGCGTGTGAGTTCAGATGTACGCGCAGTGAACGTGTCGTTTAACTTGCGAGAACGTTTTTTGCTAACAATGCGTGAAGAAGATGTCGGCCTTATTCGTTTACTGCGTAATTACCTACGTTTAGGGCGCTTGGATATTACCACTCCACAAGGCTTGTTGTTAGAGCTCTTTACTTTGAAAGTTGATTATCTATCTGACTTAATTGAAGATATTTATAGTATTTTAGAAAATGTTGGCGAGCAAGTATTTAATGACGAAGAGCTTGATGGCGTTTTTAAACTGATTACCTTACAAGAAGATTCGAACGGTAAAATTCGATTAAGTTTGTTGGATACTCAGCGTTCATTACGTTATATGCAACGTTATTATCGTGACCGATTGTCGGATGAAAACTTGAAAGATATTCGTGAGATGTTATCGGATATTGAATCATTGATGCCACACAGCCAGTTTATTTTCGACAAGTTACAATTTTTACTGGATGCGGCGATGGGATTCAGTGGCTTGCAACAAAACAAAATCATTAAAATATTTTCGGTGTCAGCGGTAGTATTTTTACCCCCTACGCTAATTGCCAGCAGTTATGGGATGAACTTTCATATTATGCCAGAACTCGATTGGCGCTTTGGTTACCCAATGGCAGTGGCATTAATGCTTGCCAGTGCAGCAGGAACCTACTTTTTCTTTAAACGGAAAGGTTGGTTGTAGCAGTAGCTTATTTTACACAAAATAATGCCATCAATTGTTGCCGATTGATGGCTTTTTTATGCCTCAAATACTTGAGTTAGGCGGAAATAAGTCGACTGAAAAGTGTTATGTAAGCCACTACTTAAAGAGATAAAATAGATTATTCAATTCTGCTTAATTCATCTCCGGCACAACACTAGTTTTGACCAATTCCTATGCTGATTTGTTCTCTAGGATTGAGGTATTTATGGATTTTTTCTGGCAATGCTGCGGCAGGTAGACTGCGTACAATGCTCAAGCCTTCATCTTGTAAACTAATGATGGGGGCTAAATCTTTGGGTACCAGTTGATCGTAAACCACAATATTGGGGCACAATAGCTTCTGCAAGTTTACCGACATAACCATAGCAAATTGGCCACTGGATAATTCAATAATACTGCCAGGCGGATAAATACCTAACATTTTGATTAACTTGCTAATATATTCAGTGTTGAGTTTGTTTTTATAGTTTTTATACAGCAACCCCAAGGCGATACTGGGTGGTTTACCCTTAGCTTGGTTGGTGCCATTACACAAATTGTCGTATTCGTTAACCACGGCGATTAACTGTGACAGCTTGTCTAATTTGTCGGCTTTGAGCCCTTGTGGGTAGCCACTGCCATCTAAATATTCGTGATGATTAGCAATTAACGGTTTGGCTTCATCTGGAAAGCTGTCAGCGAGTTTGAGAAAGTTAATGCTCATCAATGGGTGCTGTTTAATAAAGTTTTCTTCTGGCGTGGTAAGCGGCACTCGCTTGTTGAGAATGTTGCTCGGAACTTTGAGTTTACCTATATCGTGAAATAACCCACCAATACCAATCGTTTCAACTTCTTCGCGGCTCCAACCTAGCTCTTTTGCCATTAACATACATAACATAGCGACGTTAAGTGAATGGTGATAAATATGCTCATCATTTTTAGCATCGCCCATTAAATGTAAGGCTAAATTATCACTATTGAGTAACATGGTGGTCATGTTGCTGATGAGGTCTTTCGCTTCACTGACCGCATTGAGTGGTCGGCTACTGATTTTAGACACCATTGAACGCATCATCGACACAGAACGATTAAATTGTTGTTCAGTTTTCTTCAAATCTCGTTTGAGTTTCTGTTGCTCATCGATTTTGGCCGACTTCTGGCTAATCATTTGTTCTTTTAGCGCGTTGAGGGCCTGCTCATCGGGTTTCTGGGTGCTGGCATTCTCGGACGTTACAGGTTCAACATCACTTTTTTCGGGATCAAAAAAAACATCTTTTAGGCCTAAGCCTTTGATGAGTTCTATTTGTGCAGCGTCTTTAATTTTAAAACTGCTAAACAGGAAAGGGTGGTCTTTCCAGGAAATTGGCAAGCGGATAAAGGTGCCCACTTCTAACTGTTCTACAGAGATTTTTTGGTTTTTTTTCATATTCAATCGATAGTTACTTTGAAGAACAATTAGCTATGTTATGCATTGCCCTTTACAGGCACTTTAATTGCGTGGCAGCATACTACTATAAATTTATTAACAATAGTTACTCCCTATGGATTTTATTGAAGTATATCCCAATGCGATAAGTAATGACTTATGTGATCGTTTAATTGCGGCATTTGAAACGCATCCGAGTGTGGGTCCTGGTCATACGGGTTTTGGTGTAGATACCGAGAAAAAGCGCAGTCGTGATTTAATGCTAGATGCTTTTGATGATTTAGCCGAATTAAAAAATGAACTTTTAGCGTCGACATTTACCCATATTAGCGATTATTTTACTCAATACTCATTAACGTTAATGGGGGCGGTTTCTGTACAAGTAGCAGATGAAAATGGTCAACCACAAACGTTAACGCCTGATAATTTTGATGTGTTAGGTCGGCCAAGGGCGGCGGCATTAACCAAGTATTTGTACCGCAGTGGTACGATTAATGTGCAGCATTATCAGCAAGGTGTGGGTGGATATCCGCATTGGCATTCAGAGCAGTATCCACAGAATGGCCATAATGAGGCGCTTCATCGGGTGGTGTTATACATGTTTTACCTGAATGACGTTGAAGAGGGCGGTGAAACGGAGTTTTATTATCAACAACGTAAAATAAGCCCTAAAAAAGGCACTATGGTGATTGCTCCAGCGGGTTTTACTCATAGCCATCGTGGCAATGTGCCCATTAGTAACGATAAATATATTGCGACTTCTTGGGCGATGTTTAATCGTGCCGAGCAACTTTATGCGCCATTAAGTTAGTGATTACTGTTGAGCAAAACCAGTTGTGGCTTTATATGCTTATTTGATTGATGACTTTGTTGCTGCGTGCTTATACCGTTGCGGGGAGCTGAATGACAAAAGCTGCTCCGCCAAGCTCGCTAGTACCAATAGTCATTGTGCCGCCATAACTGCTAACGAGCTCATGGCATACTGCTAGACCAATTCCTTGCCCAGATGATTGAGTATCGGCTCTCATACCGCGCTGGATTATATTTTGTTTAATGGCGTTATCTACGCCCGGGCCGTCATCTTCCACACTGAGTTGGATGAGATTGTTATCGAGGCTAGCGGCGCTGATCATGACGTTATTGCCACATAAGCGAAATGCATTTTCCAGCAGATTACCCAATAGCTCCATAACATCGCCTTTGCTGAGTGGTAGTTGCAATGAAGGTGATATGTTTAGGGTGAATATGACATGTTTGTCTCGATAGATTTTATCGAGCATTTGCGCAAGTTGTTGAGCAATTGGCGCGATAACGGTTTGTTGCTGACGTAAACTTTGTTGGCCTAACATGGCGCGTTTAAGTTGATATTGTACTAAATGATCCATGTCGTTTATTTGTTCAAGTATTTTTTGATGCTGTTGCTGGCGATCTAATGAGTCATCATCAATGATGGCAATACTGGCGGCGAGACGCGTTTTTAAGCTGTGAGCAAGGTCGTTCATGGCATTTTGATAGCGAGTTTGACGTTGGTCTGTTTGGTCCATAAGTTGATTTAACGCTGTGGTGATGCCTTGTAATTCGACGGGGTAATCTTGTGATAGGCTGTTTTTACGTCCTTGTTGTAGCTGCAATAACTCTTGTTTTAGCTGAGTTAACGGCCGCATTCCCCAGTAAGCTGCACTCACTAAAAGCAGTAGTGCAATAGCCATTACCATTGCCAATCTAAAATAAGTAAGTCGATTAAATTGATTGAGTTCAGCTTTCAGTGCAGTGGCATCTTTCAAAATCAATAAATGATACATTTCGGTTTCAACGTCAATGCTGAGCAAGTAAGCAAAGTAGCTTTGTTGGCCATTAAAGTTGAGGTAGAAAGGCGGTAAATCATCTTTTATATCAAGATATTGTTCACAGATGTTATTCAAGTTTAAGCTGATAGCGTAGTCAGATCGCCATAAGGTGTTATAGCTACTATTGCAGGTAGCCATAATGTATTGCGTGTCGACGTCATCACCTTCACGGGCTTGGGTGATAGGGATTAAATTGTTTTCGCGAAACTCTGCGGCAATGATGGGTAATTGGGCGATTAAAGCGCTGGTGGTTTGGTTATAGCGGTTTTGGGCATGAAGTAGGGTAATTAACCACGCCAGACCAAATCCCACTAACGCGATAATACTCAAGGACGTTAAGAACATCCTTGTAAGCAGGCGTTTTTTAGGTTGTAAAATTAGTCGCATGGGTGATTAAATTTATATCCTTGGCCGCGAAGGGTAATGATGGACTGTTCTATTCCACCTTGAGCTAGTTTCTTTCTTAATCGGCTGACCATCACTTCAATGGTGTTGGGGTCGCCTTCTTTGTCGGCATAGACCACATCCAGTAAACGCTGTTTAGCGACAACCTCATGGCAATGACGCATCAAGTATTCCAGAATTAGGTATTCAAAGGCAGTGATCTCTAATGGTGTTTGATTTAGTGTTACTTGTTTTGCTGCAACATCTATTTGCAGTGCACCGCTGGTGATGGTTGAGCGAACAAAACCACTGCTGCGGCGCACTATAGCGTCAAGTCTGGCGATGAGTTCTTCTTTTTGAAATGGTTTAACTAAGTAGTCGTCTGCACCTGCATTGAGCCCTTCGACTTTATCTTGCCACGTTAGTCGAGCGGTTAAAATTAGAATAGGCGCTTTAACATCTGCATTACGCAACATTTTGATTAGGCTTATTCCATCTTGATCGGGCAAACCTAAGTCAATAATGGCAGCATCAATAGGATAATTAGTGGCTTGATAAAACCCTTCTTTTGCGGTTAATGCCACTTGCACTTGATTACCTTGAGCTGATAACTGCACCTGTAAATGGTGTGATAAAAGAGGGTCGTCTTCAATAATCAATATGCGCATAATCCATCCTTGTTAAGCCGTCATTATATGTGAAATGTGCTTGACCAATATTACCTTACAAATCTAGAAGGTTAAATATTAAACAGAATTTTATGATAACCATATTCAAACTGAATACCATCATGGTGCTTGTGATAATTATTTTACTCACATTTTGCCCTGAAAGGGCTTAGTCGATGTAATCAAGCATCAGGTAAGTTAGAATAGCGTCATTGACCGACTAACTTTTAAGATTGAGATGAAACTAACACATTTATTATCGGCTAGCTTTTTAAGTTTATTTTCGACAGTTGCATTAAGTGCAACTTTTACCTTTACTGCTATCCCAGATGAAGATGAAAGTCAGCTTCGGACTCGCTTTGATAAAGTGGCTGATTATTTAACCGAGCAGCTGGGCGTGGAAGTGAAATATATTCCGGTAAAGTCATATTCTGCAGCGGTAACAGCATTTCGTAATAACCAAGTACAACTAGCTTGGTTTGGTGGTTTATCTGGTGTGCAAGCGCGTCGTTTAGTGCCCGGTTCTGAGGCTATTGCCCAAGGTTTTGAAGATCGGTTTTTCAAGAGTTATTTGATTGCTCATAAATCTACTGAAATGGCTGCTTCAACTCATTTTCCATTATTGAACGATTATACCTTTACCTTTGGTTCTAAAGATTCAACTTCAGGGCGTTTAATGCCACAGTATTTTATTGAAAAAAATACCGGTAAGCCAATTGAACAAATTTTTAAACGTATCGGTTTTTCTGGTGACCATAGCCGTACTATTAGCCAAGTTGAAGCCGGCGTATACCAAGTTGGCGCGGTTAATTATAAAGTATGGGACACTGCCGTTGAAAACGGTGAAGTTGATACCAGTAAAGTGAAAGTGATTTGGGAAAGCCCTACTTACCCAGATTATCAATGGACGGTACATTCGGGTGTTGATGAAAAGTTTGGTGCAGGCTTTAAAGAAAAGCTGACTAAAACGTTAATTGGTATGACGGATAAAGATTTGTTAACCAGTTTCCCGCGTGAGTCGTTTGTACCTGCCAAAAATAGCGATTATGAACCGATTGAGCGCGTGGCAAAAACAATTGGAATGCTCGATTAATGTTGTCGTTGGTTGATGTTGATTTAGGTTATAACCAGCAAATTATTTTACCTAAAGTGAATTTGTCATTTAAGGCAAATGAGCATGTGGCTATTTTAGGCCCTTCAGGCGTGGGTAAAACTACGCTGTTGCATCACCTATATCAACAATTGGCCGAACAAACCTGCTTGTGCTCTCAAGCACAAGGGTTAGTTGATAACCTGTCGATGTATCACAATGTGTTTATTGGTGGGTTAGCGCGTTATTCCCGTTGGTATAATTTAGCTAATTTGTTGTTGCCATTTAATAAGCCGCAACAACAAATTGGCGCTATTTGCCAGCAATTAGAACTAACCGTGCCTTTGCAACAGAAAGTCAGTGAGTTGTCCGGTGGTCAGCGCCAACGAGTGGCATTGGCCAGAGCGTTATTCCAACAACAATCAGTGTTTATGGGCGACGAGCCCTTTTCTGCGTTAGATCCACTAATGGGCTTACGATTACTAAACTTGATTAAGCAAACGCATGAGAGTGTTATTTGTGTGCTACATGATGCCGAGCTAGCGTTAGCAAACTTTGATCGTATTATTGTCATTAGTGATGGCAAAGTAGTACTAGATAACAAAGCGGGCCAATTATCTCTGGCTCATTTATCACAGCATTATGCTTTAGCTGATTCACCAAAGCATGCAGTGGCATAAATATGAATATGTTGATGCTGCTAAGCGATTTATCTTCATTCTATCCCCGTTTTTATAATGCCTAAAATGATTACTTACAGTCGTTACTATTTTGTAGGGCATTGGCAGAAAATCACTCTGTTGCTTTTACTTATGGTCTCCGTGTGTTGGTTTTTTGCCGATACCGAGGTGATTGCACTCGATCCTTGGGCAGAGCTTGGCCGCATGTGGCAAGGCTTCGTGCATCCTGACTTTTTCGCGACAGAGTATTTACTTGATGCGCTGTGGCAAACCATTAGCTTTGCATTGCTTGGGATTACGATAGGGTTGCTATTGGGTTTTCCACTCGCATTGTGGTATCAACATCCTTTGGTTGCGGCAATGTGTGCATTTATCCGTGCTATACATGAGATATTTTGGGCATTGATATTCTTACAGATATTTGGTCTTTCAGCCATTACCGGTATTTTAGCAATAGCGCTTCCTTATGCTGCTACTTTTGCTCGTGTGTTTGCAGATATTTTACAGCAGGCACCAATGCATACCTTATTTTCACTGCCTAAAGGCACCGATAAACTGTCGGCATTTATATATGGTCGATGGATGCACATGTATCCGCAGATTGTCGATTATATTCGTTACCGTTTTGAGTGCGCGCTCCGGAGCAGTGCCGTGTTGGGTTTTATTGGTATGCCAACATTAGGGTTTTATTTAGAATCCGCTTTTCGTCAGGGGCATTATCAGCAAGGTGGTGCACTATTAATCTTATTTGTGTTGTTAATTGGAAGTATACGCTTTTGGGCTAAACCGATAATGCTTTGGTTGTATTTACCGCTTGCAGTGTACTTCTTACCCCCCATTCCTGTTATCGACTCACAACTCATTTGGCGCTTTATCAGTGTCGATGTTTTACCGCCTATGCTTCAAGGGCAACCATTTTTGAGCTGGTTTGACACTGATAAACTGTCGCAGCTTGTTAACTGGAGTTATACATTAATCAGCCAGCAAGTGTTTCCCGGGATGGTCGCGACCTTAGTTCTGGCTTTTTGTGCCTTGGGATTAACCCATGTGCTAACGCTGGTATTATTGCCTTTTAATACTCGTTTGATGATGCCAAAAGTGGTTATTTTAATCATGAGGGCGGTGAATTTAATATTACGTTCATTGCCTGAGTATTTATTGGCTTTTGTGTTTATGATGCTATTAGGGCCGTCGATGTTGCCAGCGATTATCGCGTTAGCGCTGCACAATAGTGGCCTGATGGTCTTTTTAATGTCACGTCAAGCCGACAGTGTTAGCGTGCCGCTGACGTATCGACCTCGGATTGAACAGTACAGTTATTTGGTGCTGCCAGCTATATACCCTCATTTTATGGGACTGTTGTTTTATCGATTTGAAGTGATTATCCGTGAAACGGCCATCTTGGGCATGCTTGGGGTAATGACATTAGGCTTTTATGTCGACAGTAATTTTTCTGAAATTCGTTTTAGTGGGGCATTATTGCTGCTGGTGTTCACTGCGGGTTTGAATGTGGTGGTGGATTATTTAGCGCGACGATTATTGCATTACCCTCGCAACCGTTTACAGGCTTGCTAAAGTATCTTGGTTTAGAGCGACAGAAGGTTAGCATCATGGCTCAAACAGGTAACTGTTTGAGCAAAATAGTCAGTTTACTCATCTTTTTATTTACTCTAATTCAATCGTGTTTATAACTGACCGATAATTTGATGAATTATATTATTAGCAATCGTGACTGCAACGGCAATAAAAATAATCCCAACGAGTAGATCTATAATGGTATTGGCCGCGAGCAATTTTTGTTGTACCCGAGGTTTAGACAGGATCAGTGCGAGTAAGCTAAACCACGCCAATGACAACACAAATAATAATACCGTGGCGGCAATTTTTGTTTGGTAATTGACTTGCGGTGTAATTAATACAGAAAATAAAGTAATAAAAAATATCAATGCTTTAGGATTCAGTAGGTTGGTATATAGTCCAATTTTAAATCCCTTTAATGATGATATCAGCGCCGCTTTTGCCACATTTTGCTGCATTGATGGCGTGTCTGAATTACGGCGTTTGCTGATAATACTGGTGATCGCTGATTTGAGCGCCCCATATCCCATCCATGCTAAATAGCTACTGCCAATCAGTTGCACGGCCATAAAGGTAATATGAGACTGTTGGATCATCACACTGATGCCCATTAACGACAAAAAAGTGTGAATTAAGATAGCGACAGTAATGCCTAAGGCGCAATAAAGCGAAGTTAAGCGTGTTTGCTGCGTAGCCATTTTAACGATAATGGCAAAGTCAGGTCCTGGGCTCATTAATGCCACAATGTGAATAACCGCTAAACCCGCCAATAAAGTCATGTCCATATATATTCCGTTTTTTATAAATTCAAGCTGGTGAGATTTTGTTGATATCTATTTGTTCATATCAATTTGTTGATGTCTATGAGAGCTTATTTTAATGTAAGTTGATGATAATGGCACATTTATGCAGCAAAAAGATAATAAAAAAGCGCTAAATTAGCGCTTTTTTATATAGGTTAAGCTTAATTGTTATTTTTTGGCATTAAGCACTTGCTCTTCAAAACTTTTGGCGGCTTTACCTGCTTGTGAATCGTTGAATACTTCTTCATTAAATTCGCCTTCAGATTTGGCAATGATCACCGTAGCTACCGCATCACCAGTGACGTTCACCGCTGTGCGGATCATGTCTAGCATTCTGTCTACACCAATAATCAAGGCAATACCTTCAACGGGTAAACCTACTTGGTTTAATACCATTGCCAGCATAATAAGACCTACACCAGGCACACCCGCAGTACCGATAGATGCCAGCGTGGCAGTTACCACAACAGTAGCGTAATCCATGATGCTCAGTTCAATACCAAATACTTGAGCAATAAATACCGTAGCAACACCCTGCATAATGGCGGTGCCATCCATGTTGAGTGTGGCACCAAGTGGTAAAGTGAATGACGCTATTTTGTTGTCAACGCCCATTCTGTGCTCAGCCGTTTCAATGGTAACTGGCAATGTTGCATTAGAACTTGCTGTACTAAAAGCAAACAGCTGTACGTCGCGGATTTTACGTAAAAACATTAACGGGCTGAGACCCGAGAACATTTTTAATAAAGTCGGGTAAACCACTAAGCCTTGGATAAATAAAACGGCAACCACGAGGAAGAAGTATTTGACGACACTACCAAATGTTTCTAATCCCAACGTTAAACTCAGCTTAGCCATTAATGCGAACACACCATAAGGTGCCAGTTGCATAATTAACGTCACCACTCGCATGATCACATCATTCAAATCATTAAAGAATGAGGCAACACGAGTACCTCGTTCACCAATATGAGAAATGGCAAATCCAAAAATTACCGCAAAAATAATGATCTGCAGCATATTGCCTTCACTCATGGCTTGCATCGGATTTGTCGGTACTATATTAATAAGAACCTCGGACAAACTTGGTGCATCTTTAACGGTATATTCTAAAGCATTACCTGCCAGACTGGCATTACCCGGGTGGATAAGTACTGCAGCTAAAATCGCAATAGTGAGTGCTATTGCCGTGGTAAATAAATAGAAAGCAATCGTTTTACCCCCTAGGCGACCTAATTTAGACGGGTCACTTAACGAGCTTGTGCCGCACACCAGTGAAATGAACACCAATGGTACAACGAGCATTTTTAAGCTTGAAATAAAGATAGTACCGATGACATGAAGGAAACCTTCAGTAATATATTCTTTAATGAATAGACTGTCTGGGAACACATTCCTTAACAACAGGCCTAAAATTATGCCTGCAGCCATACCAATTAAAATTTTGCTCGTGAGCCCGAGCTTGCGTTGTTTACTCACAGAGTGTTCCTTCTCATCATATTATTTTATGTCTTTATTGAATGCGCTAAAGACTAGCAGGAATCGACAACTTAGGAAATGGCCTAAAAGTGAAAGTTTTCGCCAATAAATAGCGAAGAAAATAGTAGAGTTATGCTAAAGTTATAAGATGTTTGCGTATTGTTAATGTATAAGTAACTATAATAATTCTTAAGTTTATTTTAATGTAACAGGGAGCCTGACAATGAGGTCAGCATATAAAGTTTATTTCGCGCTTTTATGTTCTTTTTTTCTCGTCGCATGTGGCGGCGGTGGCAGTATAACCGATGATGGAACCGGAGGTGGGACTACACCAGACCCAACCATATCTATTTCATTAAGTATCGACAACGATCAAGTTTCTGTTGCTGAACCTGCAGTTATTACTGCAACAGTGAAAGACTCAACGGGTGCAGCTGTCAGCACGCTTGTTTCATTTACGCTTAATAATGATGATTACGGTACATTTTCACCAAGTACCGGTGAAGTTGTCACCAATTCAAGCGGTGTTGCTACTATCCAACTCAATACCGCAGAAATTAATACTGGAGCAACAGTAACCGCGACTACCACGTCAGGTGAAAGTGCATCATTATTTGTCACTATGACGGGTGATGGCGGTGTTGCAGGCGGTGGTGCTCAAGTGTCATTGGTGTTAACTGATGCAGCTGGAAACGCTATTCAATCGATTAGCACTTTATCACCAGGTAAATTAACTGCAACAGTTACAGGTATTACTAAGTCCTCTATTGTTACATTTGAAAGCCCTATCGGTGATTTACCCGTTAAAACTGCAGTAACTAATGCACAAGGTAAAGCTACCGTTGATATTTATGCAGGCAGCTCGCTAGGTGCCGGTGAAGCAACAGCGACATTATCAACCAATGAAACTGGTTCAACGATTGTTGTTGTCGGAGCTACCAACGTTGTGATGGGCAGTGGTACACCTTTTGTTGAAGGTGTTGCCGCCATAAGTGCTACTGATTTATCCGCGGGCGGAACAGCGACTGTAACTGTCTCTATTCAAGATGATTTAGGTAATGCCTTTACACAACCTGTGGACGTAAATTTTTCATCTACTTGTGCTACTAAAATTCCTGCGCAAGCAGTGATAAGCTCACCAGTATCGTCAAGTAATGGTGTCGCAACCTCAACGTATCGTGCAGAAGGTTGTGTGGGTGAAGACCAAATTAATGTGACTGCCAATGCTGGTGGCATCAGTTTATCTGCAGTAGGTACCATCAATATACTTCAGGCTGACGTTGGCAGTATTGTGTTTGTATCAGCAGTACCAGAAAACATCAGTATTTTAGGGACTGGCGGCACTGAGTCATCTGTAGTTAAATTTAAAGTTTTGGATAAAAATGGCAATGTGGTTGCTAACCAAAATGTTAAATTTGCACTAAATACGAGTATCGGCGGTGTGAAAATTGATCCGCTTCAAGCGACAACCGATAATGATGGTATTGTACAAACTGTCGTAAATACAGGTACTGTGGCGACGTCCTTACGCGTCACTGCCATTGTTGATAATGGCGCCGTTCCAGTGATATCTAGCCAATCTAGTCAGTTAATTATATCAACAGGTATTCCAGATCAAGACAGTTTCTCATTAGCTGCAACGATATTAAATCCAGAAGGTTGGAATGTTGACGGCACACAAGTGACTGTAACTGCTCGTATGGCTGATGCGTTTAACAACCCTGTACCAGATGGCACCACGGTATCTTTTACCACTGAGGGTGGTTCTATTGAAGATGCTTGTCAAACACTTAATGGTGCATGTTCTGTCGTGTGGACGAGTCAACTACCAAGACCAGAGGGTCAGACAATTCTGAATAGCGCCGGTCAGATGTATCGTAATCCTAATGCTGCATTAGCTTATGATGCCACTTTAGATCTTTATGGAAATATCTATGGCCAAAAATACGGTGGACGTGCAACCGTTACAGCCACTGCAATTGGTGAAGAGTCTTTTCCAGATTTAAATGGTAATGGTCGTTTTGATGCATCAGAAGCAAATACGTTTCTTACGGGGACAGATGTGACTGGTCAGTCATTTGATTTAAATGATGCATATAATGACTATAATGAAGATGGCCTCTTTAATCCGCAACAAACCGGTGGTCAAGCTGGTGGCACATTAGAAGAGTTAATCGATTTTAACTCCAATGGTATATTTGATGTAAAAGACGGTAAATATAATGGTGTGCTTTGTTCTGACCCTGTGCACAGTGCATGTGCTGATGGCGTAAGTGATTCAAAGTCATTATTTGTTCGCAGAAGCTTAACATTAGTGATGTCTGGAAGTGCTGCATATGCTACCGCCCCAGCCGATATAGTGGTTGTTGATAGCACGGGTATTCATTCTGGCGCTAGTAGTATGGTCATAGTGGGTAAAGGCTCTGCAACTGCAACATTTACGATTTCAGATTTACATAATCAACAAATGCCAGCAGGTTCGATCGTAAGATTTACAACGTCAGCGGGCTCGGTGGTGAGTTCAAGCGAATATACATGGCCAAGTACCAACTACAATGGTGGTCGTCAGTTTACAACAACTATTAAAGGCGAAGATGAGCCGAACTCTGGTGTCTTCCTTGTAGAAGTAGAATCACCAAATGGTTTAGTCACTCCAGTGGTATCCATTGGTGTAACAATTCTATAATTGATGTTGGTAGCTAGCTTGTTAGTTTAAATTGATTAAAAGGCGCATTTAGCGCCTTTTTTATTGGTTCGATTTTAGAATGTAAACAAAAAAGCCAACAGCTAATACTGTTGGCTTTTACAAATATTTTACTCAATTATTTATTCGGTCAGTTCAGACTATCTTTGGAACTGATACACGCTACCTAATTTTAATATTTGTGTTAATTCATCTAACGCGGTGCGTGATTCAATAATTAATTGTGGGTCGGCTAGATCGCTTACCGTGAGTTGATCACGATAATGTCTATCAACCCAGGTATTTAAGCGCGTAAATAAACCGTCATTCATTAATGTGTTTTGATTAACTGCAGCGACTTCTTGTTCGTTCATCGCGACTCGTAAGCGTAAACACGCTGGACCGCCACCGTTTTGCATACTTTGCTTAACATCGTAATAACGCACTTGTTTGATTGGTGTGCCTAAAGTAACGAGTTCATTTAAGTAAGCAAATACTGCAGGGTTTTCTTGGCAATTTGTGGGTGCAATAATAGCCATTTCACCAGAAGGTAAAGTAATAATTTGTGTATTAAACAAGTAACTACGAACAGCATCATCAATGGATACTTGCTCTGTGGTTACTTTGACAAAATACATGTCAGAGTTCATTTTTCGACGAATTTCATCAAACTTTGTTTCGGTATCTAAAAACGCTTGTTCGTGATAAAACAGCACATTTTTATTACCCACTGAAATGACGTCATTGTGGAATACACCCTGGTCAATTACATTTGGGTTTTGCTGCATAAACACGCAGCTTTCATCTTCAAGTTGATGTAAGCGTGCTACAGCTTGAGATGCTTCCAAAGTTTGACGTGCTGGATATTTTGTTGGTTTAGGGCCGTCAGGATTAGTGGCTGTTTGGCCATAAACAAATAGTTCAACGCCAGCATGACCGTATTCAGAACATAAACGTGTGTGATTAGCGGCGCCTTCATCACCAAAGCTTGCGTGTTCTGGTAAATGTTGATGATGTTTAAAATAGCGATCATTGTTAAATGTTGCCTGCAAAATATTGCCCGTGGTGACAGGTTCAATACTGCGATGTAATTTATCAACTAAATTAGCAGGAGTGAAGTGAACTTTTCCGTCACGAGTGTCAGCACTGGGAGAAACTGTAGCCGCATTAGCTGTCCACATACTTGATGCGCTGCAACAAGCATTAAGTAACGCAGGAGCCTGCTGAGCGGCTTTTTGTAAAACCTCAGCGTCAGACCCAGAAAAACCAATTCGACGCAATGTATAAAGGTCTGGGCGCTCTTGTGGGGCTAATACACCTTGTATCATACCTAAATCTGCTAATGACTTGGCTTTTTGCAAACCTTGTTTCGCTGCCGCTTTAGGATTTGAGGTTTGGGCCGCATTACTAAATGAGGCCACATTACCAAATGATAATCCGGCATAATTATGGGTTGGTCCAACCAAGCCATCAAAGTTCGCTTCAAAATGCTTCATTCGTGATCCTTGAGAATTTTAGTGAATAATTATTATTGTAGTTGCACTTATTTGTGTTACTTATAAAAAAGGAACGTGATTGTTCATGTCAGTTAACGCTAATTTAACCCCAGTATACTGAAGCTATAAGGGTTAACAAGGTGTGGTTAATTTGTACAAATGTGTATAAATGACTAAAAATGCACTGAAGGTGCTCGCAAGTATCATTAAGTGAAAAATTACGTTTAAAAAACGCATATTATTTTTTACATTTTTTATTTTTGATTCAATTCTGATTAAAAAATGACTTACTAGCCATGTAAAAGAGGGATTAACTTGAAACTATTGTCTCAACCCTCTATATATGGAATCAATTTTCTTTTTTTCGAGACTTTTTGGCGCAAATAAAACTATGGGTAAATCGCTAGTTATTGTCGAATCGCCGGCCAAAGCCAAGACAATTAATAAATATCTTGGTAAAGACTTCATTGTGAAGTCGAGTGTAGGTCATATACGTGACTTACCAACTTCGTCTACTTCTGACGGTACAACTGTGACTAAAACCGCAGCAGAAGTTAAGAAATTATCTCCTGAAGAAAAAGCTAAATACAAGCTAATCAGAGACAAACAAGCGCTTGTGGCGCGTATGGGTGTTAACCCAGATAAAGGCTGGGCAGCTAAGTATCAAATCCTGCCTGGTAAAGAAAAAGTTGTTAAAGAATTAAAAGCGTTAGCAGAAACTGCTGACCAAATATATCTCGCAACGGATTTGGACCGTGAAGGGGAAGCCATTGCCTGGCATTTACAGGAAATTATTGGTGGTGATCCTTCACGGTATCAGCGAGTTGTGTTCAACGAAATTACTAAAACTGCAATTCAAGATGCGTTTAGTAAACCGTCGGTACTTGATACCAATATGGTTAATGCCCAGCAAGCTCGTCGTTTTTTAGACCGCGTTGTTGGCTTTATGGTGTCACCATTATTATGGAAAAAAGTCGCTCGTGGTTTATCTGCTGGGCGTGTTCAGTCGGTAGCAGTGCGCTTAGTTGTTGAGCGTGAAAGTGAAATTAAAGCGTTTGTTCCAGAAGAGTTTTGGGATATCCATGCTGAGTTAAATACACCTACCGCCGCTAGCTTGAAAATGCAGGTGATGAAATATCAATCTGCAGCATTTGAGCCGATTAATGAAGCGCAAGCTAAAGTCGCTGTCGATGCGTTACGTGATGCAACGTATGTTGTCACTGCGCGTGAAGATAAAGCAACCTCAAGCAAACCTTCGGCCCCTTATATTACGTCGACGTTACAGCAAGCTGCCAGTACTCGTCTTAGTTTTGGTGTTAAGAAAACCATGATGATGGCGCAGCGTTTGTATGAAGCTGGTCACATTACGTACATGCGTACCGATTCAACCAATTTGAGTAAAGAAGCGGTTGAAAACTTACGCGAAATGATTGGTACCGAGTTCGGTGACAAGTATTTACCGGCAGAACCTATTCGTTATGGTAGCAAAGAGGGCGCTCAAGAGGCGCATGAAGCTATTAGACCGTCAAACGTGGCAGTGCAGTCCGCTTCGTTAACCGATATGGAAAGAGACGCTCAGCGCTTGTATGAGCTTATCTGGCGTCAATTTGTGTCCTGTCAAATGACACCTGCTCAATATGATGCAACACGTTTAACGGTAACCGCGGGTGATTACGAATTAAAAGCCAGTGGCCGTACCTTACGTTTTGATGGTTGGACTCGTGTTCAGCCACAAGTGAGTAAGAAAAACGAAGAAGATAAGACACTGCCAGTCGTTGCAAAAGGCGACAAATTAGTGCTTGAAACGTTGTCGCCAAAACAACACTTTACCAAGCCTGCGCCGCGTTACAGCGAAGCATCTTTAGTTAAAGAGCTTGAGAAGCGTGGTATTGGTCGTCCTTCAACGTATGCGACGATTATTTCAACCATTCAGGATCGTGGTTACGTTAAAGTTGATAACCGCCGTTTCTTTGCTGAAAAAATGGGTGAGATTGTCAGCGAACGCTTAGTCGGCAGTTTTAAAGAATTAATGAGCTACGACTTTACCGCCAGCATGGAGCAAACATTAGATGATGTTGCTCAAGGTAAACTGGACTGGAAAAAAGTATTAGACGGTTTTTACGGCGACTTTACCAAGCAGTTATTGCTAGCCGAGTTAGATCCTGATGAAGGTGGTATGCGCCCTAATGAGATGGTATTAACAGACGACATTAAGTGTCCAACCTGTGGCCGTCCAATGGGTATTCGTACTGGTTCAACAGGGGTATTCTTAGGTTGTTCTGGTTATGCGTTACCACCTAAAGAACGTTGTAAGACCACGCTTAACTTAACCCCAGGTGAAGAAGCGGTAAGCGACAATGAAGATGGCGAAACGGAAGCGTTACGTGCTAAACATCGTTGTGGTAAGTGTGGTACCGCGATGGATAGTTATCTCATTGACGAGACACGTAAATTGCATGTTTGTGGTAATAACCCGTCATGTGATGGTTACGAAGTTGAAGCCGGACAATTTAAGATTAAAGGTTATGAAGGTCCAATTATTGAGTGCGATCGTTGCGGCAATAATATGGAACTTAAAAATGGTCGATTTGGTAAGTATTTTGGTTGCACCAATAGCGAGTGTAAAAACACCCGTAAGTTGCTTAGAAGCGGCGAAGCGGCGCCACCAAAAGAAGATCCTATTTTCTTACCTGAATTAAAATGTACTAAATCGGATGCTCACTTTGTGCTTCGTGATGGTGCTGCGGGCATATTTTTAGCGGCCAGTACTTTCCCTAAGTCGCGTGAAACACGTGCGCCGTTAGTGGAAGAGTTAGTTCAATATCGTGATTTGTTATGGCCTAAATATGCGTATCTTGCTGATGCGCCAGTCGAAGATGATGAAGGCAATAAAGCCTCGGTTAAATTTAGTCGTAAAACGAAAGAGCAGTATGTTGCTACTGAAGTTGACGGTAAAGCTACCGGTTGGTCTTCTAAGTTTATCGGCGGTAAATGGGTTAGTGAATCAACTAAGAAAAAAGCGAAGAAATAGCTTTTAGCATTGGTTGCAACATAACCCTGTTCATTAACGCTACCCATACGGGTAGCGTTTTTGTTTGTGTCACAAATGGGTATAGGCCGTAATCCGTTTTGGTAAAGATAATAGGGTTAGCGAGCAAAGCTATTTTAACTCTTGATAAGTAAGAACACTCGATAAACAAGAACTCTCGATATAAAAAACAAAGATGACAGATACAAAAAAGCACTGATTATTATCAGTGCTTTTTTAGTGACAAAACATTACCAATCTACATCGATGTTAAGCCGAAATAGAGCAAATTATTTGGCACTATTTTGAGCAGCTTGAATTGCCGTTAACGCAATGGTGTAGACAATATCATCGACTAATGCGCCGCGTGATAAATCGTTAACCGGTTTACGCATACCTTGAAGCATTGGACCGATGCTGATTAAATCAGCACTACGCTGTACCGCCTTGTATGTGGTGTTACCCGTGTTTAAATCTGGGAACACAAATACGGTTGCTTTACCTGCGACAGGGCTGTCAGGTGCTTTAGAGAGCGCTACGTTAGGCATGACTGCTGCATCGTATTGCAATGGACCATCGATAATCAAGTCCGGACGTTTTTCTTTCGCGATTCGTGTGGCTTCACGTACTTTATCCACATCAGAACCGGTGCCAGAAGTACCCGTTGAGTAACTGATCATCGCAACGCGAGGCTCAATACCAAAGGCTTTAGCTGATTCAGCTGACTGAATCGCAATATCGGCTAGTTGTTCAGGATTTGGATCTGGGTTAATCGCGCAATCGCCATACACTAGCACTTGATCAGGCATCAGCATGAAGAAAATCGACGACACTAAGCTAGAACCCGGTGCCGTTTTGATCAACTGCAATGGTGGGCGAATAGTATGTGCCGTGGTATGAATAGCACCGGATACAATTCCATCTACTTCATCTTGTGCCAGCATCATGGTACCAAGTACCATGTTGTCTTCAAGTTGCTCACGGGCAACAACTTCTGTTAACCCTTTGCTACGACGTAATTCGAGCATAGGCTCAACGTACTTTTCACGCACGCTTTCTGGCTCAATGATTTCGATGCCTTCACCTAAAATAACATCTTGTTGCGATGCAACGCGTAAAATCTCTTCGCGATTACCGATTAACACGCAACGAGCAATACCCCGTTCAGCACAGATAGATGCTGCTTTTACGGTTCTTGGCTCTTCACCTTCAGGAAGCACGATAGTTTTACGGGCAGCACGGGCTAGCTCGGTTAACTTGTAACGGAATGCCGGAGGAGATAGACGGTGTTCACGTGGAGAATCCTGGGTAACACTTTCAATCCAGGTTTGGTCAATATGACTGGCCACGTATTCTTGCACTTTTTCAACGCGCACCGCATCATCCACAGGCACTTCATGATCAAAGCGTTGAATATTGAGCGAGGTCTGCCATGTATTTGAATCAATTAAAAATACTGGCAAGCCTGTTTCAAAAGCTTGTTCACATAATTTCATTATTTCTGGTTCAGGCGGGTAGCCCCCAGTAAGCAACAACGCGCCAATTTTAACGCCGTTCATCGCTGCTAAACATGCAGACACGATCACGTCGGACCGATCGCCAGAAGTCACTAACAATGAATTTGTTTTGATGTGAGTAACCATGTTAGGCAGGCTACGGGCACAAAATGTTACACGGCGCATACGACGAGTATGCATTTCACCGGCATTAATGATTTTGGCATTTAAGTGCTTGGCCAAATCAGATGCACGCGGGGCAATTAGCTCTAAATTGTATGGCACACTACCTAATATACGCAGCGGACTTTTACCCGGAAGTTGGAACATTCCTGAGCTATCAACAGCATTCATATTTTTATCATCAAATACTTCAGATAAATCAGGACGAGTGCGACCTTCGTTGTCAACTGGAGCACCAATTTTATTGATGATAGCGCCAATTAAACGTTTGTTTTTCTGTCCACCCCAAGAGTTAAAGGCGATTTCTAATCGATTCATTAATCCATTAGGCGTATCGTTACCAGGGGTTGCGATGAAAATAACATCGGCGTCTAATGCTTTGGCAATTTCATAGTTAATGTCATCAGCAAATGGATGGCTACGTGTTGGTACTAAGCCTTCAACCACTAGGATTTCAGTATTACTGGCGCATTCTGCTGCGCGGGCAATAATCTGTTCCAGTAGGACATCAGTTTGCTCTGAACGGATTAACGCTTCAGCATGGACCATTGAATAAGGTTCCAACGGATTGACGGTTGGAGAAGTACTTAAAATAGTGGTTGAACGTTCTGGACCAGTATCACCAGATCGAATTTGAGCAATAGGTTTAAAAAATTGGACTTTAACGCCTTTGCGTTCAAGCGCACGAACCATACCTAAGCTTAGTGATGTTAATCCCACTCCAATACCGATTGGAATAAGCATAATATTACGAGACATAACGACCTCTTGTGTGCGTATTGTTCATATTAATTAACCGAATATAAGACCGAATAGGCTGCTTATTTAGCAGTGATGAGCTTAATGGCATCTTCGGCAATAACCCACTCTTCATTTGTCGGTATGACCATAGCAATTGGGCTACCTACTTGAGTAATGATGCCTTGCTGGCCAAAGCGAGCCGCTTTATTCAAGTTATCATCGACTTTGAAGTTAAATATTGCTAATAAATTAAGCACTTTCTCACGAATAAGGTCTGAGTTTTCGCCAATACCGCCAGTAAAGATAATGGCGTCTAAACGCCCTAATGGCACAGTGTAAGAGGCGATATATTTGGCTAAACGATAGCAGAAGATATCTAAGGCTAATGTGGCACCTTTGTGACCGTCTTGATAACCTTCTTCAATACCACGACAATCGTTGGTGAGCTCTGAAATGCCCAGTAAACCACTTTGCTTATTCAATAGGTTATTGACTTCATCAAGGGTATAGCCAAGTTGTTTAACTAAATGGAAAATAATTGATGGGTCTAAATCGCCGCAACGTGTACCCATGACTAAACCTTCAAGCGGGGTTAAGCCCATTGAAGTGTCGACACTTTTACCATCTTTAATCGCGGTTACTGATGCGCCATTGCCTAAATGAGCACAAATAATATTGGTGTCTTTAGTCTCTTTGCCTAAGACTTTGGCTGCTTCACGACAAATATAGATATTGCTAGTACCATGCATGCCATAACGACGAATGCTATGTTCACGATACAATTTGTAAGGAAGGGCATAAATATATGCCTTTTCGGGCATGGTTTGATGGAATGCGGTGTCAAATACTGCAACTTGTGGCAACGCTGGGAATGAGGCAAGTGCGGCACGAATACCAATTAAATGCGCAGGATTATGCAGAGGTGCTAATGACGCACAATCTTCAATACCCTGAATGACTTCAGGAGTCACAATAACCGAGCGAGTAAATTTTTCGCCACCATGGACGATACGATGACCAACGGCTTTAATTTGTGCCGCAAGTTCTGGGTGTTCTGCCAAGATGTTATTAACGATAAATTCTACCGCTTCGCGATGCGCAGTAAAGGCACCTAATTTGGCTTCATTCTTGCCGCCATCAAATTTCCACTTAATGCGCGAATCTTCTAAACCAAAACATTCAGCTAATCCAGAAACTTTATCATCGCCTGATTGAGCATCAATGATGGCAAATTTTAATGATGAGCTACCGCAGTTGAGCACGAGTACTAATTTGTCTGACATGTTAACGCCTTTTAAGTCAATGAAACTAAATAAAATAGTAAAATTCCATTTTGATTAAGGTTTATGATGATTCTTTCATAAACGCCACACTTCGTTGTTCTTACCGTGATTTACGACTGAAAGTTAAATCAGTATAGATGCAAATCAGCCAGTGCATTTGGGGCATGACACTGTATTATGTTATCGTTATACTCATGTCCTAAGCAGTAAAGGTAGCCGTATATTGAACATGAATTTGGTTAAATTACTTGGCGATGGTCAACGTTATATGAAGACCTGGCCAATGGTTAGGCAACTTGGGTTTTATTTCCCAGAGTACCGCGTCGTTAAAGCGACTCAATTAGCGATAATTGCTATGCCTGTGTTGGCATTAGTCGTTGCGTCTAGCCAGCTATACGTATTTGGCTGGGATTATTTACCGCAAGCATTAACTATGTTGCTGTTTTTTATTAGCCTGCCTGTACAAGGCTTATTATGGCTAGGTTGGCGAGCGAGCCATCCGTTACCGTTATCATTATTTGATTGGGGCAACCAACTCACCTCTGCATTGACTAAGATGGGTATCCATTGCCAACCTTTGGGCGCAAAAGCCTGTTATTCTGATATGGCTACCATTTTGAAACTGGCTTTTGAACGTTTAGACCAAAGTTACTGGGATGAATTGTAATTCATCTTATGTATAAGTCAGTGCTAATTTACATCTGTTTATCGTTTTTGTGACTAAAATGTAGCGTTAATACCTCGGTCGACAAACACTTGCTGAATTCTCTGCATAATCTCTGTACTTGGCGGTGAAATATCCGCCAAAGTATACGTTTCGCCAAAAGCTTGCCATTTATGTTCCCCTAACGGGTGATAAGGCAGTAATTCAACTTTTTCAACATTGCTCATCGGTTTAATGAACTCAGCGAGTGCGATGGCTGATTCGACATCTTCAGTAAATCCTGCGACAACCACATAACGGATCCAGGTTTTTATATTTCGTGTGGCAAGATATTGTGCAAATTGTAGTGTTCGATGGTTACTGACTTTCGTCAGTTCGATGTGCTTGGCATCGTCCATTTGTTTGATATCAAGTAACACTAAGTCGGTATTGTCGAGCAATTCATCTATCACCGGTTCGTATTTACGCACAAAACCGTTGGTGTCTAAACAGGTGTGTACCCCCTGACTTTTGCAGGCTTTAAACAACTCGCTGACAAATTGAGCTTGTAAAATTGCTTCACCACCACTGGCTGTAATACCACCACCGCTGGCTTCTAAAAAGGGTTGATAAGAAATGACTTGGCTCATTATTTCATCAACAGAAACTTCCTTGCCGCCATCTAGATCCCATGTATCACGATTATGACAATATTGGCAGCGCATAAGACAGCCTTGCATAAAAGCGATGTAGCGAATTCCTGGACCGTCAACGGTTCCGAATGATTCCACTGAATGTATGCGACCTAACGTCATTGTTGTTCCTTAAAATGAATATAAAAAAGGCTGTATCGATAAGATGTTACACATCGATACAGCCAATTTTAGCAGAGACTACATACTTTTAGTAAATGTACGAGTAATCACGTCTTGCTGCTGCTCAGGGGTGAGCGCATTAAAGCGAACGGCATAACCCGATACACGAATAGTTAATTGTGGATATTTATCCGGATTAACAATCGCATCCTCTAACATTTCACGGTTCATCACGTTAACGTTTAAGTGTTGACCACCTTCACGGTTAGGCTTGCTTAAGAAGTAGCCATCCATAAGTGACGCTAGGTTAGTTCGACGACCCGTATCATCTTTACCTAATGCATTTGGCACGATAGAGAAAGTATAAGAAACACCATCTTGTGCGTGGGCAAATGGTAGTTTAGCCACTGATGTTAATGAAGCAATTGCGCCATTTTCATCACGGCCATGCATTGGGTTTGCACCAGGCGCAAACGGTGCGCCTGAACGACGACCATCAGGAGTATTACCGGTTTTCTTACCATAAACTACGTTTGAAGTGATGGTTAAGATTGATTGAGTTGGAATGGCATTACGATACATTTTTTTAGAGCGAATTTTCGACATAAAACGTTCAACTAAATCGCAAGCAATATCATCGACGCGAGCATCGTTGTTACCAAATTTTGGATAATCACCTTGAATGTCAAAATCAACCGCAATACCATTTTCATCACGAATAGGCTTAACTTTAGCAAACTTAATCGCTGACAATGAATCGGCGGCAATTGATAAACCAGCAATACCACACGCCATTGTACGGCGCACATCACGGTCATGTAATGCCATTAACGCAGACTCGTAAGAGTATTTGTCATGCATAAAGTGAATAGCGTTAAGTGCAGACACATACTGCGTTGCAAGCCAGTCCATTAAACCATCAAGACGTGACATAACATCATCGAACTCAAGAACATCAGCAGTAATTGGATCAGCTTTTGGTGCAATTTGGGTTTTAAGCTTTTCGTCAACACCACCGTTAATGGCGTATAACATGGTTTTGGCTAAGTTAGCACGAGCACCAAAGAACTGCATATGTTTACCCAAAATCATTGGGCTAACACAACAAGCAATGGCGTAATCGTCAGACTCAAAGTCTGGGCGCATTAAGTCATCGTTTTCGTATTGAATTGAACTAGTGTCAATTGATACTTTGGCACAGTAACTTTTAAAACCTTGTGGCAATTTTGTTGACCACAATACAGTAATGTTTGGCTCTGGGCTTGGGCCCATGTTGTACAAGGTATGTAAGAAACGGAAGCTTGATTTAGTTACTAATGTGCGACCATCAAGACCCATACCTGCGATAGATTCAGTTGCCCAAATTGGATCGCCTGAGAATAGTTCGTCGTATTCAGGTGTGCGAAGGAAACGAACCATACGCAATTTCATTACGAAATGGTCAACCATTTCTTGGGCTTGCTGCTCAGTAAGAACACCATTTTTAATGTCACGTTCAATATAAGCATCAATGAATGTTGAAGTACGACCAAGTGACATTGCTGCGCCATTTTGGCTTTTTACTGCAGCAAGGTAACCAAAGTAGGTCCATTGAATGGCTTCTTTAGCATTTTGGGCTGGGACAGAAATATCACAACCGTATTTAGCTGCCATCACTTTCATTTGGCCTAAAGCACGATGTTGCTCAGCAATTTCTTCACGTAATTGGATCACACTTGATAAGTCTTCGCCTGCTTCAAACTGCGCTTGCAGTGAACTGAATTGGGCAAACTTATCTTTCATTAGATAATCAATACCGTACAAAGCAATACGACGGTAGTCACCAATAATACGACCACGACCATAAGCATCAGGTAAACCCGTTAATATACCTGACTTACGGCAAGCCATAATTTCAGGAGTATAGACATCAAACACGCCTTGGTTATGGGTTTTACGTAATTCAGAGTAAACGTAATTTACATCGCTGTTCAGTTCACGGCCATAAGCTTTGCATGAACCTTCAACCATACGAATACCACCATTAGGCAGCATGGCACGCTTTAATGGCGCTTCAGTTTGCAAACCAACGATAGTTTCAAGGTCTTTATTGATATAACCAGCATCATGAGAGGTAATGGTCGAAACCATTTCTGTGTCGAAATCGACAGGAGCATGAGTTTGGTTTTCTTGCTTGATGCCTTCCATTACTTTGTCCCACAAAGTTAATGTTGCATCTGTTGCACCTGCTAAGAATGATTCATCACCCTCATATGGTGTGTAATTTTGTTGGATAAAGTCACGTACGTTAACTTCAGTTTTCCAATCGCCAGCTACGAAACCTTCCCACGCGTTGGCAAATAGTTCGGTTTTATCTGTCATTTACTTAACCCTCTGGTTGATTTTCTACGGATATCATCACAATTAACACTAAGTGTTGTTATCCGTTGAGTACTTACATTCTGTAGTCTAGGTTGATTCGCTAGACTGAGCCGTTTACATCTTCTGCGACATTGATGGCAGAAATGTTCCGCCTGGCTTGTGTAATGACGCTAATCGATATTGTTTCGGTTAATGAACTAATTGGTAAGACCAATTATCCATGGCTTGATAATAGCACAGCGCGATGACGATATCGGCTGCTTTCGCTAACGGAATATCAAAAGTGTTAACTGGCTAACAAATCTGTTTAGAAGTTGGAGTAGCACGCGGCAATTTTTGACAAATAAAAAGCGAGATCGTTGCCGATCTCGCTTTTTATTGATGGTATTACCGAGCATAACTGGATTATAGCAACGCTGGAATCCCTTCGATCATGCCTACTGCTAACATCGCCGCCAAACAAATCACAAAGGCTAGGCTTGGGATAACAATACGGTCTGCAAACGACAAGGTTTTAGGACGTTCTTTATCACCAATCAAGCCATTGTTATCAAGTAACATGGTCAAAGCCCAAGCTAATACTGGGTTAGCAACGAATGCAGCGAAAATACAGATACCTGCGGCCTGGCTGCTAGTTGTGTCTTTAACCATCTGTAAACCCGCTTCTAATAACGGTAGGAATACACCGACTAAAAGCGCAATCGACATAACAGGACGCCACACGGTGATATCCATAGGATAACCAATGATAGCCACAATAATACATAAGCTACCGAGTAGGATAGCGCCAGCAGGAATAGGGCGTTTGGCAATGGCTGCGGGGATCATGTAAGTTCCCCATGATGAGGTAATATTACCGCCACCTACTGCCGTACCAACGATCTGCCTTACTGAACAGGTTGTCATCGTATCATCAACATCCATCAGTACTTTTTCAGCACCTTTTGGATAATTTAACTCTTGGAAAATACGATGGCCAAGAAAGTCTGGTGACCACATGGCAACAGCAAGAATGGCGAACGGTAATGATGCAATAAAATGAGCAGCATTTGGTAAGCCTAACTGCCAACCATGTTCAGTTGAACCCCACCAATAAACAGGATTGAGATTTGGGATGCCTGGAGCGGTAGTAAATTGTAGATCCAAACCTGCGCCAAGACCAAATGCCAGAGCAACAGCCGCGATAGAGCACAGCGGAATAGCCAACCAACGCTTGCCATATTTGGCTAATGCAGCATAAATAATGACATTGATTAACAAGATGGCAAATGCAACATAACCGAGTGAATAGTCAAGACTATGTTTGGCTTGCAGTCCTCCAGCCCAGTCAAACAAAGAACCTATCTGACTTTTAGCCCCCATAAATCCTAAGAACACTAATAAACCGCCGGCCACACCGCTACTGGTGAGGTTAACCAGTTTCGATCCCCCTTTGAAATAACTTAAAATTAAGCCAAATATACCAATGAGGATTGCTAACGCTAACGGATGAGCACCAGCGAGCGCGATGGTACCAATCAACGGGATCATTGGTCCATGGTTGCCACCAAGGTTTGCTCTTGGGTTAATAAAACCGGAGCTAATAATGCAGAAGAGTAAAGCAGGGATGAGCATTTCTACGCGGACAATTTGGATAGCAAATTCTGCCCCAAGATTGACGTGGTCCCATTTTTCACTTAAGCCTGCAGCCCAAGCAGCCATTACTGCAGAATACATAACAGTAATACCAATGGTTCCTGCTATTGCTGGGACTAAGTCTTCCCATTCAAAACGAAAATCACGCCCAGGAAGATTGAGTCCCCAGCGTTTTGGCTTCATTATCTTGAGTTCATTTTCTAGATAGGCATCGCGAGTTTCAAACTCGCTAGCAGGGCGGTGAAGCTCGCTATAGCTTGCTTCATGAGCTTGTGTATCTGAATTACTGACTGTGTCTGACATAATTTCTCATTCTCCGAAAAGAACAGGTTAATCCATCAAATGATGAAGTTTAAGTGTGTTCCATTGAAGTGATGGCTATGTCCATAAGAGCAGCTTGCCGGTGAGCCGCAATGGCTCTTATCACTTTGCTCAGCTGCGATGCCTTTAATTAGGGAAGCATTACAGTGATGTCCTTATTATGATCTTTCTTGGTAAGACCAATTTACCTTGTGGATTTTAGCATAGCGATGCGATCGCATCACTTGGTATCAAGAAAGTTGATGTTTTGTTTGCTAGAAGTGAGAGCTGGATAACAAGTTGATTGCAAAATCAGATCCGTAAATTAGCCTAGATTTGAAGTTTGATTGTTATGCAGATGACAAATTAATACTCAGCATCAATATAATTGATATAGAGTATCATAAATTAAAAGTTTTACTTAAGGCGTGCAGACGTTATTTAAAGGTGCGACTTGGCTGGTAATGTTTGACGACATCAACATTAAAGTGATGTGCTTAATCAGCTAATGCGGTAACGCTCATAATACTGTGAGTATGACTCTGTGGTTGTTTTTCGCTATGGTGTTGATACTGAGACTGGGGGAAACTTTATTGCTAGGCGATATTTAAAATAATGTTATAGACATAAAAAAACGGCATCCGAAGATGCCGTTATTACAAATAAACCTATCGCTTATAACGAATAGTTTAGAACTTGTAAGTAGCCGTAGTATGGAAGAAACGGCCAACGTTATCGTAAGCTGAACTATCAGTATCAGTACCTGTGTAGCCGTAAGGTAATTCACGGTTAAACACGTTGTCGATACCAAACTTCAATCTAATACCTGAATCGAAGTTGTATGCAACTGCCATATCGTTGATAAAGTAATCGCCAAATTCCATGTTGCTATTAGGATTCGCGTTTAAGGCTAATTCCTTATCAGTATAAAGGCTTACACCCTCGACATAGCGCGTTCTCCAGCTAACATCCCAGCTATCGATTGAGTAACTTAGGCTCCAGTTTGCTTGCCATTCAGCATAGCCAGCCGTGCCTGCAAGTTCTTCAAACGTATCTGGTTCATCCTGGAATGAAAAGTCTTTACGTTTTAGTAGACGAGTCGCAATAAGGTTAGTGCGCACGTCACCACTAAAGGCTTCAAAGTTATAACCAATATCAAAGTCAATACCAGCAGCTTCAAGCGACGCAATGTTCAACGAGAACTGTCTAATTTGAGTGATTTCGTGGCTAGTTGAATCACGAGTAATCAAACTACAGTATTCATTATTCACACCAGATTTAGAATCAACACAACGATCGATAATATCTTGAGCACCAACAGCACTGATAGCGTTTTCGATCTCAATATTCCAATAATCGGTAGTGATCGATAAACCATCAATAAAATCAGGTTGATAAACAATCCCTAACGTGAAACTTTTCGATTCTTCTGCTTGTAGCTCGCGATTACCACCACTTAATCCTTCAAGCGTTTTATCGTCGTAGTCAGCGTCAAAACCAGCAGGGATCCCTAACGCCGCACAGTTAGCTTGGCGTTGAGTTGGATCAGCCAGATCATTTAAGTTTTTAGCACGACAAGAGTCATCTACAGAGAAGAATGTTTGGCTTGCAGCACCATAAAGCTCACTGATGTTAGGTGCACGAATAGCTTCTGAGTATGTAGTACGAACGCGGATCTGATCATCAACTTCCCAGCTTAAACCCGTTTTCCATGTTGTAGCATTACCAATGGTGCTGTAATCAGCAAAGCGTATTGCAAGATCTAAGTCTAGCTGACGTACCATTGGTAAATCGGCTAACAAAGGAAGCGTGATTTCAGCAAAGATTTCGCTTACATCAAAATCGCCTTTATCTTCGCCTAATGCATTGAAGAAAGTACCTGCTGCATTTGAAGGTTCAAATATCTCACTTTCTTCTTTACGGTATTCAACACCAGTAGAGAAGCCTGCATAACCGGCAGGTAATTCAAATAAACTAGAGTTAGTTAGTGAGCCACCTAATACGGTTTGCTTAATAATCGATGTACCAGTTGAAGCGGTATTAATATAATTAATCGCATCTTGACTTGGTGCGCCAAAACCAAAAATGTTGACTGGCACACAGCCTGCATCTCTAGCTGACTGATCACGACAAACCGCAATCCCGTTTTCTAATACAGAATCAAGGGCGTTGGTGTAATTGTCATAGATTAAGTTATTTTTATTAACGCGCTCTAAATCAGTTTGACCATAAATAGCATAGGCATCGTAATCCCAATCTTGGAATACTATACCTTCAAGACCGATAACATAACGTTGAGTTTCGCGAGTATCATCTTCAATGCGCGCACCCAAGTCCGTCATAAAACGACGAATATTAAGTGTATCTAATGGCGCTGAATTACCGTCGCTATCCTTGTTTGCTTTCATTAAAGCAACCAGTTCAGGATTGATAAAAGCGTTATCAATTTTGATATCGTTAACCGGATTACCAAAGAAAAATGCTGGTTGACCTTCATCTGTTGATTGGCTGTTAACGTATTTAGCTTCAAAATAAACGTTATGATTATCGTTAAGCTGGTAGTTTGCTTTAAAGTTAATATTGTAACGTTCGAATTCAGGTTGTAATTCTACAAACTGGTTTAAGTTAGTGACATCGCAATTTGCACAACGAATACCATCAACATTTTGACCGCTATAAACATCGCTTAATGAGCCATCAGGGTTAAAGCTTTTCCAACCATCTAAATTGAAGGTACCGGCATTACTAATTGTGTAGTGACCTGCATTAGGAGTCCATATTTTGTCTGGATCTGATGGGTCATTATTATCTTCAGTGCGGTTTTTATTTGCTAGGCTCGAAAAAGCAGTTGAAGTCTGATCGCGATCAAATGCTCTTAATTGCTCTTGAGCGCTGTACTCAACCGCAAAGGCAACGTTACCATCACCCTGGGCAAAATCAGAACCATAAGATAATGAGAAACGGTCTTTATTGTGACCACTATCGTCAGCCCAACCTTTGGTTGCGGATACATCTAAGCCATTAATATCTTTCTTTAAAATGAAGTTTACAACACCGGTTACCGCATCGGCACCGTAAATTGCAGATGCACCGCCGGTAATTACTTCAACTCTATCGATCCATACACTTGGAATGGTATTGACGTCGACTGAAGAAGTACCTGCAGAACTTGATACATGGCGTTTACCGTCCACTAACACGAGTGTTCTGGCGGTACCCATGCTTCTTAAATCGAGTAAGTTAAGACCCGAAGTACCAATAAAGCGGCCTGAGTTGGCAAGTGAGTAGGTGTTACCTAGTGCAGGTAATTGGTTTAGCGCTTCACCAATATTTGTTACACCAGTTGATAATAACTCGTCGCCAGTAATTACTGTAACTGGCGTTGGTGCAACAGCACCTTCACGAATAATTCGTGAGCCCGTTACCGAGATTCTCTCGACAGCAGGTGCTGTATTCGCTGCGTCTTCTGCTGCAACAGTATTGAATGTGGTTGCTGCAGAAACGGCAACGCCACTGATTAGCGCAAAGCGAATAGCTTTGGCTAAATGTGAATTAGCTTGCATATTTTAACTCCCTGAAATATTTTTTTATTATGATGTAATCATTGAGATCATTTTTAATATAAAAATGAAACAAAGTTACACAGCTATTGATATAAGCACACCTAAATAAAAAAACAATATCAGGTCATCATGTTGATGACTTGCAACACACATACAATTAAACTCATTTTTATTAACATTTAGAGATCATAACCATTATAGAGTTATAATAATGTAAATATCATCATTACAGTGTAATTTTAAGTGGGTTTATTTGTTAATTAAATGAGTGTAAATCATTGCTTTATTGTTTTGTGGATAGTTAATTTAGCCTAACTTGTTAATGCTATGTATATAAATTATTTTTAATTTTTATGTGAAAAAATATAACGTAGCGTTTTTTTTAGTTAAATTACACATTTCACATGTTTATAAATTTGTTTCATGCACATAATTAATATGGTTTTTACCTAAATAAATCTTGGTATTGACCTTTTTTATATTAGAACATCGTTCATTAATTGAATAGTTATGGTGTTTAAGTAATTTGTTATTCGATTGTTTAACATTCGGAGCAACATAGTCTTGATTGCCTTAGTTAAATTTTTTTAAACAAAAACGCCAGTAATAAGCATTGCAGATACCTTATCAATAAGAATTATCAATAATGGCTACGATCCATGATTGATAATGCGTAATAAAATCCTGTTTTATTGATGTAGGTTTTTATAATCACAAAATCAATCTGTAAATAACACCGATGATAAAGCCTAATGTCGATAGAACGCTGCCACATAAATGAAGGTGATTCCAATTTTTTATTGGCAAATGTAGGCATATGAATTTCTGTCGTAATAGCGGATGCAAAGTAAATACTCATTAAGATATCTACTTTTTTATTAAACAGTGAATTGTAGCGATAGGCTTTGCATAGGTTACAGTTTTAGCTCGGTTAATAATCACAAGATTTAAGAGTGCAACGATAAAACTAGCAATAATACTATGGGGGAATGCGGATGTAGTTGTACAGGTTGTCGTATTCATGTTTGCACGATACCGATGAGTTAACTGGCTCAACAGCCGCAAACATAATGGTTTACATTGCACTGTGACAAAACCACGTATAACCGTTAATGCGCATCACTAATAACATCAATAGTAACATCAACATTCACATCAATATCAGTACCAGTGATAAATCCATCAACTCTTTCATCAACTTTACCACCGGTATCATTCTATTTTATGGATGCTGATATTACAGAATCGTGAATCAATAATATTGATGGTCGCCATCATTATTATCAGATTTTATTCTGATTATTTCAAAGGTAATCTTATGTCTGACAAGAAGGCTGCCATGAATATTAGAAACAACGATGATGTGTATCTGTATATTTCTTTAATATTTATGCTGCAGCCAAAGAATAACCATTAGTGTATTTGGAATGTAGTTTATGACTGCTTTAACAACAAAAACGTCAACGGTGCCGATACAGAATGTTTACACACAAGACGCTGCGAATAGTGCAGTTATCAACATGTGCCAGCAAGCTGAACAATACGGACAATCTAAAGTCATTAAGTCGCACTTAGAGTCATTCGGCTTAGCTATTTTTGCCGGTGCTTTCATTGCGTTGGCTTTTGTTTTTTATATTACGGTAACGACCGGAACAATTGGTCCTTGGGGGCAAGTGCGCTTTATTGGCGGCTTAGCGTTTAGCCTAGGGTTAATTCTAGTGGTTATTTGTGGAGGAGAACTCTTTACCAGTACGGTATTAAGTAGTGTTGCATGGGCTCAAAAACGGGTAAATACCAAAGATTTATTGATGTGTTGGACTCGTGTCTATGTTGGCAATTTCATTGGTGCTATGTTGATGTTGTTGTTGATTTTAGGGGCTAAAATGCACCTGCTCAATGGTGGTCAATGGGGCTTGAATGCATTAAATATTGCGCAACACAAAATACATCATGATTGGAGCCAAGCATTTATTTTAGGCATTTTATGTAATGTTTTGGTGTGCCTTGGTGTCTGGATGACGTTTTCCAGCAAAGACGTACTAACCAAAGCCTTCTTACTTATGCTGCCCGTCGCCATGTTTGTCAGCAGTGGTTTTGAACACAGTATTGCTAACTTGTTCATGGTGCCGCTGGGGATCATGTTGCAGCAATTTGCATCGGCTGATTTCTTTAATGCTATTGGTGTACCCGCAAGCCAGTTTTCTGATATCACAATAACGCATTTTCTATTTAATAATCTTATTCCTGTCACGTTAGGCAACATCGTCGGCGGTGCTTTATTTGTCGGCCTTGCTTATTTAATGATTGAACGATTAAAGCACTCTAACGCTGATCATAAAGCGCCTATGGCGTTAGCAACGTTGGCATTAGCTGAATGTATTCCGGCGATTGACGCGCATATTTCAAACCTGGCTATGTCAAATCAGGCTATTTCAAATAAGTCAGCTTCTAACCAGTCTAATTCAGATAAGCCAATACCCAACGTACCAATATCAAGTCGAACAATGGTCAGTCAATCGACCACAGACTTTTCCAAATCACATTCAGTATTAACCCAAATCCACCATGAATCTAACCTTACACCTTCGCTAAAAACGAATGGGAGAACTGCTATGCCTAAATCAATTATTAATCTTACTGTCAGTGAATTAATGGAAGCCACACCTTTTACATTGTCACCAGAACTCTCTATTCATGAAGGACTGATGCAACTCACTGCTGCGCAAGAACGCGGTGCACCAGTTGTCGACAAGCAAAATCGTTTATTAGGATTTGTATCTCAGCAAGATTTATTAAGATGCTTATGGTCTGAAGAATATAACAAACACATTAACAGTCATGTTGCTGATTTAATGCAGACGCAAGTGATGACCGTATCTGGCAACGATAAAATTGCTGATCTTGTTGAGTTAATGGTTGTCGACAGAGAGAAGCTGTTTCCTGTTACTGCTAGTGGAATGTATACCGGAAGCCGCTTTATGAGTTATGAAGAACGCTTAAGACATGCTTCTGCGAATAAACCGAGTAGTTTTCCTGTGGTGAATGAAGGGTTATTGCTTGGGGTTATTACTCGAGAACAGATAGCCACTAAAATTTGTTCGGTGATGGGATAGTTAACTCAATCGATAACGCCTTTAACGAGCCATCTAGTGGTTAAGTAAAGGCGTTATCAAATACCATTAAAGCGTTTTACTCATGCGTCTTGCTTCATTTAGGACGCAATCACGCAGCGGATTATCACCCGCATCATTACGCCATACAAAAGACAATTGACGCTGTAGGTTAAGCTGTGGTGTATCAATAATAACCAGCTTACCTTCAGCAACATCTTGCTCTACGGTAATATGGGGCAGGCAGCTTAAGTAAGCCCCATTTCTGACTAATGCCTTTAACAGCAGTACATGTTCGTATTCTTTCCACACATTGAGCTTTTCAAGCACACCGTGGATAGCGCCCTCAAAAATACGCCTAGTACCAGCACCTTGCTCTCTAAGTACCCATTTTGCTTGTTCCAATTGCGCTAAACTAATTTTTTCAGCATTGGCATAAGGGTGATGTGGTGCAGCAACCACCACAAGATGGTCATCAATCCACTTCTCTTGATGTAAGCGGCTATCGTCGTTACGCCCCTCAATAATACCAAGGTCATAGTCGTAGTTTATTAAGCCTTCAACAACGTGTTCGGTGTTTTCAACCTCAAGATCAATCCTTAGCTCTGGAAAATCATTATCAATTTTACTGATTAAGTTCGGCAATAAATATTCGGCCGCAGTTTGGCTTGAACACAGCTTAAATTGACCACTAATTACGTGTTGTTCATGTAAACCAAATTGAATTTGTTGTGCATCTTGAAGTAATTGGCGTGCTTTGGGTCTTAACCAATTGCCCCAATGGCTTAGGGTTAGTCGGTTGCCTTGTCTAATAAACAGCGGACGGTCTAATAAATTCTCAAGCTGAGAAAGTGACATACTCACCGCTGATTGGGTCATCGATAACTTTCTAGCAGCTGCGCTCACACTTTCAAGACTGGCCACAGCATCAAAAACGGTAATTTGTTTAAGCGAGTATTTCATATCAGCGTAATAGCTCCGTTTTATGAATCATTTAAGTATCAATAAAATTGATGTTTACTAGTGTTTGTTTCAATAAGTAAAACGGAAGGCTGTTGTATAGGCAAGCGACTTATAGCAACTTTGCAACTGAGGTTTAGTTTTTATTACAAATAAACAATAATTTATCGAAAGTTAGACAGGTAGATAGCGATATATACGATGAGCATAATGCTTTTAGTTGACCAATATTTAGGCTTTATGATGAAAATGAAACAAAAAACCAGCCGAAGCTGGTTTTTATAATAGACAAATGTAGAGTCTATTCATGCAATTTATTACTGTACGTTTTCGCTGTCGCTAAATTCGCCAGCAAATAATACTGAAGATAAGTAACGCTCAGCAGCTGAAGGCAATATCACCACAATGGTTTTGTCTGCAAATTCGGGTAATGCAGCAATACGGTTCGCGGCAACAACAGCAGCTCCAGAAGAGATACCGACTAAAATACCTTCTTCTTTCATTAAACGACGAGCCATTTCAATAGACTCTTCGTTAGTAACAGCTTCAACACGGTCAATAATCGACAAGTCTAGGTTACCAGGGATAAAACCAGCACCAATACCTTGAATCTTATGTGGACCAGGTTGAATCGGTTGGCCTGCTAATGCTTGTGCAATAACTGGTGAGTCAACTGGTTCAACAGCAACAGAGGTAATGGTTTTACCTTGTGCTTTAAGATAGCGGCTTACACCTGTTAGCGTACCACCAGTACCTACACCAGCAACGAATACATCGACTTCGCCATCAGTATCATTCCAGATTTCTGGACCTGTGGTTTTTTCGTGAATTTCTGGGTTAGCAGGGTTATCAAATTGACCTAGTATTAGGTATTTTTCAGGCGCTGACAGACGAATTTCTTCAGCCTTATCAATAGCACCTTTCATGCCTTTAGCGCCTTCAGTTAGCACTAAGTTTGCACCTAATGCTTTAAGCAATTTACGACGCTCAAGACTCATGGTGTTTGGCATGGTTAAAGTTAATTTGTAACCACGTGCTGCAGCAACATAAGCAAGTGCAATACCGGTGTTACCTGAAGTAGGTTCAATTAACTCGATATCTTTGGTGAGTAGGCCTTTCTTTTCAGCATCCCAAATCATGTTGGCGCCAATACGACACTTAACACTAAAGCTTGGGTTACGTGCTTCTACTTTAGCGAGTACCTTGCCGTTACTGACGCGGTTTAAACGAACTAGCGGTGTGTTGCCTAAAGTATATGAATTATCTTCGAAAATTTTGCTCATGGATTATTTGCTCCTATGGTTGCATTGTCTAATCATAATCTGCTCAGCAGGATTTAGAAGTGAAAATTTGTTCTTCTTTATTCTTTTTAGTTATTAAGGAGTTTATTTTTATTCTAAAAACCTTATAGATGCTGCTATATTAGGCTTTCGGAGTAAATTGTCATCATTCAATGGTCTGACCATCAAACAAATTTAATTTAGTATGACGAGATTAAATCATAAAATACTAGAATAGCGTTAATCAGCAAAATGTTTCTCTGTCGTGCCACCCAAATGATCAGTAAGGTTATCGATAAGCGATGTTAAAACCTTCAGTGATTCATGTCGATGTATCTGGCACTCAAATGAGCTTTCGCTAACTCATTCACTAAAAATGGTAGAGTAAAATGAATAAAGTTGTGATTTCAGGCAGTGGTTTATACACACCACCTTACAGTGTCTCTAACGACGAATTAGTTAACTGTTATAATAGTTATGTTGACCAATTTAATCAACAGAATGCGGCCGAGATAGAGGCCGGGAATACGCTTGCGTTGGCATATTCGTCAAGTGAGTTTATTGAAAAAGCCTCTGGGATTAAAAGCCGTTATGTCATGGTAAAAGACGGTATCCTCGATACCAACATCATGATGCCATTAATTGCTGATAGACCTTCTGAATCGTTGTCTATGCAAGCTGAGATGGGTATTGAAGCCGCTAACCAAGCATTACAGCAAGCAAACCTAACGGCTGAAGACATCGATTTGGTGATTGTGGCGTGTGCTTATACTCAAAGAGCTTATCCAGCCATTGCAATTGAAATCCAACAAGCCATGGGCACTAAAGGTTTTGCCTACGACATGCTAGTGGCATGTTCATCGGCTACGTTTGCGATTGTGAATGCCGTTAATGCTATTCGTGGCGGCACAGCTAATCGAGTGCTGGTTATAAATCCTGAATTAACCTCGCCGCAAATTAACTTTCGCGATCGTGACAGCCACTTTATTTTTGGTGATGTGGCAACTGCAGTGGTAGTTGAACGTGCAGAGCTATCAACATCGACGAATGCCTTTAGTGTGTTATCGACTCGCTGTGTGACCGAGTACTCAAGTAATATTCGCAGTAACTTTGGCTTTGTTAATCGCTGCGATCCAGAAAATGCAACCACATCAGATAAGCTGTTTCATCAGCAAGGCCGTAAAGTGTTTAAAGAATTATTGCCGATGATTTACCAACATTTAGACGCACAATTTACTGATGAACAAATAAAACCTGAGGAATTTAAGCGCTTATGGCTTCATCAAGCCAATATAAACATGAATTTGTTTGTAGTGAAGAAGCTGCTTGGTGATAATGTAGAACCAACTCAAGCGCCTATCGTATTAGATGAGTATGCTAATACCGCTTCTGCGGGATCGGTTATTGCTTTTCATAAGTTTAACCAAGACTTTAAAACGGGTGATTTAGGCTTGTTGTGCTCATTTGGTGCAGGTTATTCTATCGGCAGCATCGTACTTGAAAAGTGTTAAATGATTTGAGTACTAGACAGAAATAAAGGTGACTATATTGCGAGTGTTGATTGTAGAAGATAGCACCACTGTATCGAAAATATTAAAACACATGATTGTTCAGGATCTTGGATACCATGTGGACATCGCACCTGATATGTCGAGTGCATTGACTTTTTTAGAAGAAAATCAATATTTTGTAGTGGTTGCAGATTTAAATTTACCCGATGCTTCTGACGGCGATATCGTCAAGTTAGTGGCATCGTATTCAACTCCTTGCATTGTTCTCACGAGTAATTTAGATGCGGCTCAACGTCGAGAAATCTTAAAACTCAGCATCGTTGATTATATTCCAAAGGATAAACGCCACAGTTATCAATATGTGGTCAAGTTAATTGACAGACTTTATCGAAATCAAGACGTTAAAGTGTTGGTTGCCGATGATTCGTTGGTGAGTCGTAAGTTTGTAAAAATGCTCCTTGAACAGCATTTGTTCAAGGTTATAGAAGCCAATGATGGCGAAGAAGCATTAGCCGTACTACAAGCGCAGCCTGATATTCAGTTGCTTATTACTGATTACAACATGCCAAAAGTTGATGGTGTTGAACTTGTTTTACGGGTACGTGAGCAGTTTAACCGTGAAGATATCGCCATTATTGGTTTGTCTAATGACAATGATGAAAGTTTGTCGGCAAAGTTTATTAAAAACGGCGCTAATGATTTTTTGCAAAAACCGTTCGTGCATGAAGAGTTTCATTGTCGAGTGCTTAACACCCTTGATTCACTCGATATGATGCGTAATTTGTGGCGTAAAGCCAATCGTGATTATTTAACTAAAGCCTACACTCGGCGTTATTTTTTTGGTCAATACCAACAAAATGATTCGGAACAAAAATTGTTATCGGTGGCACTATTAGATATAGATTTCTTCAAAAAAATCAATGATACCTATGGCCATGATGTCGGCGATGAAGTGTTAATTGAATTTGTGCAGCGCTTAGAAAACGCCTTTGCAGCGAATTTTACTGTAGCGCGTTTTGGTGGCGAAGAGTTTGTTGTAGCGTTTAAAGGTTTAGATGCCATTAAAGCTAGCCTACTAGTGAATAAATTTCGGGAACAATGTGAAAGCAACCCGATAAGAACCTCGGCAGGTGATTTGCCTGTTTCATTCAGTTGTGGCGTGTCTACCGTGAGTAATGAAACATTAGACCGGGCACTGCAACGTGCCGATGAGCTACTGTATAAAGCTAAAAATGCAGGTCGTAATAGGGTTGTTTCTCAGTAAGTTACTTCACTTGTTCATTTAGATAGTACAAGGCCGTTGATGCTTCAGTATCAACGGCCTTTTTACCTCTATAGTTGTCCTACAATGTTAATTTTAAACTTATTGACTATGACTACAGTAGCCAAGCGTAACTGAGTTTCATGAAGTAGGTTTTTTCGTCTTGGGTTAACGAGTCGATGTCATCATTGGCAATAAATGCGTCTGAATAACCGAGGTAAAACACACTTTGGGGATTAAGTTTATAGCCATAGAGCAATTCATTGCCAATATCTTGATACAGTGTATTAGGACGTTGATAACGATATAAGTCAGGGTCGCGTTCGATGCGAGTATACACACTGCTTAAGCGGATAAAACTGTTTAGCGTCAACTGCCAATTTAGGCGCATATCGGTGAGGTTAGCTGTAAATAAACGACCATCATCGACGTCTAATGTTTGGTAGCGGTGTGATATATCAAGCACTAATGATTCGGTTAATTTCCATTCGATGCCTGGATTCAACATAGTGATAGTTGCAGGCCTGTCATTAGCGAAATCAATGTCATCGCCATAGTTCACATCTAGTTCTAATTTCAGCGATCCAATAGGGGTGAAATTGGTGTAAAACCAACCTAAGGTTTCATTAAACTCACTGGTGTTGCCTTCGATATCAATAATGCTCGGGTTGTGGCGTCTGCCCACTCGTTGTCGTTGTACGATCCCTGTGGCGATAAAACTTTGAAGTCCGCCGTCAAACTCGATATACATTTCTGCTTCTTGCTCAAGTCGTTCATTGTTTTGATTATGGGTAATGTCCCAATCGCCGCCGAGGTTAATTTTGCTGAAGAAATGATTGTCTGGATACCAAATGTAGCCACCGCCAGCGACAAATTTTGCGACATCAATTTTGTCGATAAAGCCAAGATCGGCACGAAAGTCATCGCCTGTTGATTCATAATGAGTACTGGCATACCAATTACGACGTTCGTGTTGATAACTGATAGCGTACATGTTGTCGTTAAAGTTATCGTCTTTATGGGTACGTAAAACGCGTTCGTTAATATTACAATCACCAAATTCGCATTGTTCAGATTGCTGTAAACAATCATCCGTATTGCAAAATTTAGTGAATAAATCGTCCGGATAAGCTGTTTGTGAATGCGCATATTGCGCAGTGAAAGTATCTTGTTTCGTCGGTTGGTACTTTATATCAACACTGGCAACATAGTTATGATAATCATCGGCTTGCTTTAACGTCACTAAGCCACCAATTGAAAACTCTCTGCTAGGGTCAAATCGATAGCGAGCCGCCATATTATGACTTTGCTGATCCAATATCGCCACATCAGAACTTAAATTGCCAGGGACTAAAAACTGGGTTTGAGTGTCATTGGCCGCCAATATTGCAACGGTATGGTTATCGGTTTTGCTGGTCAATTTTAAACCATAATCTGGCGAACTAATATTGCGGGTGTGTAACAAGTCTAATTGGGTATCAAAGTAATCTTTGTTGTCTAAGAAAAAGGCGCGTTTTTCCGGAAAGAAGAGTGCAAATGTATTGTTTACATCTAGCTGACCCGCATCAGCTTCTACTTGAGAGAAGTCTGGGTTAATTGTGGCGTTAAGTAAGGTAGTCGGTGTGATCCCCCAACGTAAATCTAATCCAACATCAACATTACTTTCATCACTCCAAGGTTGGGCCTGCGCTACGTCTCGTTGCTGGCTTTGATTTGCCACAATCGAGGGTGTTAGTTGGAGGTCTTTCCCTTGAGTTGCGCCGGCTAAACCCGATGCGATACCTAATTGGCATAACTGACATGACACGTTACGGTCTATTTTATGAGTGGATAAACGATGGGTTTCATTGCGGGGATAAAAGCGAATAAGCTCAATGCCCCAAGTTTGAATTGGATTACTGTCATCAAAATTAAACAGTCTTAAAGGGAGTTGCACCTCAACTTGAAAACCATTTTTGGTGAGTTTACCTTTGCTATACCAAATCCCGTCCCAGGCATCACTTTCTTGACCAGTGAGTTCATTTTCAATGGAGTCACTTTGCGCCCCATAAGGGTTAATAAAAAATTGGTAGGCTAAACGAGCATTATTGAAGGTATCCAGTTTAATACCCACCATGTCATCGCCCCAGGATTTATCTCGATCACGTAGATTTGCTCTAATATTGTCTGGATTAGGATCGTGGGCGGTAAACGCAAAATATAGGCTGGTATTTGACGCATAGACTTTAGTTGTGGTTATTACTGGTGCAGCGGTATTCTCACCAGGAGAGGTTTCATAACGCAGCATTACCTCGGTAGCGTGTTGCCAAGCTGGTTCGTTAAAGTCGCCATCCACCTCAATATCTTCATTGATGGTCGGGATGTCGAGATGAAATTGCTGGCTCGAACCGGCAAACGCAGCGAAAGATAATACACTGCTCAATAATGCTAAAGTTAATATAGCGCCACAGGTATGTGCACAGGTTCGAGTTAATCGGTTGATTGGTGCAAAGCTGTTAGTTGGAATTAAGTTGTTGATCACTTTCACTCTGTTTTTATTTTTGTTATTTCTCTTATTGTCGCAAAAAACTCCTTAAAACGTAGGTCCGACTTGTACCAAAATAATCACTAAATTGTTACTGAATGTTAAATTAGCTTGCGTGAATGTAATAAAAAAGCCCGATAGTCGCTATCGGGTTTGTCTTTAAGCTGTACAGTTTAGGTTGTTCTACTACGAGAAAAGACCATGCTTCTATTGAGCCATTACCTTCGATTAACTCTCTACAGCTTAATTTTCTAACGATTAATCGGGGGCGACAATGCTATTTTTATAGGCATCACGATATTTATCGACCCACATAGCCGTTGCACCACAAATGGCTACCGGCATAACGATAAAGTTTACAATCGGGATCATTGAAAACACTGTCACGGTAGCACCGAAGCTAAAACTCGAACCCTTGGTATTTTTGAGAGCGAACTTCATATCGTCAAAAGGCACTTTATGATTATCAAATGGATAGTCGCAATATTGAATTGCCATCATCCACGCGGTGAATAAAAACCATAAAATGGGCGCTGCAGTTTGGCCGATAATCGGCAACCAAAATAACACTAAAAACAGTAATGCTCGTGGTAAATAGTATTTGAGCTTAATCCATTCACGACCAAAAATACGCGGCAAATCTTTGATCATATCGACCGAACTGCCAGTATTTAAGTTTTTTCCAGTGAGATGCTGCTCGACTTTTTCGGCCAATAAACCATTAAACGGCGCCGCAATCCAGTTCATGACTGAGCTGAATAAAAACGACATTACCACTAACATTGTCAAGACGGCTAATGGCCACAATAAAAAATTCAACCAGCTTAAATATTCTGGAAGTTGCCCGTCCATCCAGGTAAATAGCTCAGTTAATTGTCCTAGTGCAAAATACATCGCTGAAGCGAATAAGACTAAATTGATCATCAGCGGGATAAATACAAATGAACGTAAACCCGGCTGTTTAATTAATTGAAACCCTTGGATAAAATAATTCACACCACTTTTTTTGGCGATTGTTGAATTGGTAACCATTGAGACTGCCTATTTTGTGACTTATATTATTGATTTTGACGAGCCAAGCACAATAAAACAAGTGATAAACTGTGTCAAAAGGATAAAAATCGTTACAAAAAGCTGCTCAATTGCTAAAGTGAGCTGCTTTTTCCTTTTAATGCGTACCTGAACTGGCAACATGAGATTAAAACAAATAAAACTTGCTGGATTTAAGTCGTTTGTAGACCCAACTAAAATCCCATTTGATAACGCCTTATCAGCGATTATTGGCCCTAACGGCTGCGGAAAATCCAATGTGATTGATGCCGTACGCTGGGTGCTGGGTGAAAGTTCGGCAAAGCATTTACGTGGCGATTCGATGACCGACGTTATTTTTAACGGTTCATCGGCACGCAAACCCATTTCTGTTGCGGGTGTCGAACTGGTATTCGAGAACATTCAGGGAAGGCTCACTGGTCAATATGCCAGTTATCAAGAGATCTCGGTAAAGCGACAAGTTAACCGCGACAGTGAATCAAGCTATTTCCTCAATGGTCAAAAATGTCGTCGAAAAGACATTACCGACTTATTTATGGGGACGGGTCTTGGGCCGCGTAGTTATGCCATTATCGAGCAAGGTACTATTTCACGCTTAATCGAATCTAAACCTCAAGAGTTAAGAGTGTTTATTGAGGAAGCAGCAGGTATTTCGCGTTATAAAGAACGCCGCCGAGAAACCGAAAATCGTATTCGTCATACCCGTGAAAACCTCGAACGTTTAAATGATATTCGAGTTGAACTCGGTGTCCAATTAGATAAGCTATCGCAACAAGCTAAAGCCGCTCTACAGTACCGAGAATTAAAAAATAGTGAACGAGAGTTGCATAGCCAGCTATTAGTGATGCGCTATCAGCAATTGTTGCAGCAAACAGACAGACTTGATGCTGAAACGGCCGAAGGTGAGCTTAAATCTGAAGCGTTAGCCAAAACCGCACAGCAGGGCGACACCAGTGTTATTCAACTTAAACAGCAATTGGATGAGCTCAGTGATGCTGAACATAAGCTGGTAGAGCAATATTACCAAGCCGGTAATACCATGACCAAGCTTGAGCAACAGCTTGCTCATCAGCAACAGCAAGACTCTCAGTTGCAGCAACAAATTCAAGTATTACAACAGCAAATCAAACAAGCTGACGATAATATTGTCAGCATGACCGATGTTCATCAACGATTGGTTGCGCAATCAGATACTCACCAACCAGCTTATGAACAGGCGAGCATTGTGCTTGAGCAAATTGATGAGCAAGTTTTTGCTATCGAAGAAGCGTGTGATGATCAGCAGCAACAAGTAACCCAATATGCTGAAATCTTAGCGACTCATAAAATGCAGTTGGCACTGAGCCAATCGACGCTCAGCCATCAACAGCAAAGTTTGGTTCAAAACGAACAGTACTTAGCTCAATTACAAACAGAGTTAGCTGCTTTAGCTCAGCAAGACAACCAACAACAGTTGCACAACAGCACGGCAGAATTAGCTAATGTTGAACAACAACTAAATGATAAACAGCTGCAGCATAGTCAACTTGAGCTTTCCTTACTTGAGCAGCAACAAGCCGTCACTGAAGCGAGTGATGCTTATCAAACCCTAAAGCAAACTGTCACTCGCCATCACTCTCGATTGCAATTTATTGATGAGTTGCTGGCTGATCACACTCAAGATGATGGCCAACAATTGTGGCAAGTTATTGAGGTTGTGCCTGGTTGGGAGAAAGCGGTCGATAAAGTGTTACAAGGCTTAAGTCAATTACCTGTTCTAGGGTTGGGTCAAACATCTTCATTGAGCGTTTCTCCGCCTACAGTGGGTTTTGAGCCACAGCATCAAGTGACGTATCCTGCTTTAACAACCCCAGTTAATTTAACGCCATGGTTACAACATGTTGTGTGGGCGTCCAGTCTCAGTGAAGCAAAGGAGTTATTACCAACATTGCTTCCTGAGCAATATATTGCCACTCAAGAAGGTTACTTGATAGGCAATGGTTTTGTGCTCAATCATACTCAGGCAGGGCAATCCGCTATTGTACTGAGCCAAGAGCGAGCAAGCTTAAGTCAGCAATTAATAGAACTTGAGCAACAACTGCTATTGTCTCAGCAATCTCTGACTTCGTTAACTCAACGGGCTGCGACCACTCAGGTAGAGCTGAATCAATGCCAACAGGCTTGTCATCAGTTGCAAATAGAGCAGACAAAACTGCACTCTTTGGTGACAAGTTTAACTCAACAAGCCGTTGAGAAACGCGATAAACAACAGCAATGCAGCCAATCAATCGCCAAGCTTGAACAGCAAATTGGTGATAAACAAATGCATGTCGATGCCCTTGAAGAACAAGTGTTGACGCAAGAAGATGCATTATTGCAAGCGATGAACCAACACGATGTTGCTCAACAAGCTTGGCAAACAAGCCAAGCCAAGCTGCGTGAAACCAAAGTTGTTCGCACCGATGCTGCAAATAGCGTTAAGCAGCTGCAAGCGCAAGTGCAGCAACATACTACCCAGCAAGCATTGAGTGAACAAAAATTAAAGCAACAACATGAAAAACAGACAGAATTAGTCAGTCAATTGACTCAGTTACAACAAATGTTGCTCGACAATCAGCAGCAACAAGGTCAACATGATTTAAGTCAATTATCAACACAGCTGGCGCAAGCACTCGAGCAGCAACAAGCATTACAGCAGCAATTACAGCACAATCGGTCTCAACAAGCAGAGCTTCAAAGCAGTTTAGACCGTTTAGTATTGATGCAAAAACAACAGCTTGTAGTGTTACAAGACTTGACTCAAAAGATAAGCACGTTAAAGTTACGTCGTGAGGGCTTAAAAGGGCAGGCTAATGGGCAGCTGCAATTGCTGCAAGAACAGCAAATTCAGCTACAACAGGTCATTGCCGACATACCGGAACATGCATCTGTTGATGTTTGGTCGCAACAGCTTGAAAAAGTAAAACAGAACATTATACGTTTAGGTGCTATCAACCTTGCAGCCATTGAAGAATTTGAATCGCAACGAGAGCGAAAAGCTTATTTAGACAGTCAAGATGACGACCTAAATAAAGGCTTAGCGATTTTAGAAGATGCTATCCGTAAGATAGATAAAGAAACCCGAAGCCGTTTTAAAGCCACATTCGAAACGGTAAACCATGATTTAGGGCTGCTATTTCCTAAAGTTTTTGGTGGGGGAAGGGCTTATTTGGCATTAACCGGTGATGACCTGCTTGAAACGGGTGTTACTATTATGGCGCAACCGCCAGGTAAGAAGAATAGCACCATACATTTACTTAGTGGTGGAGAAAAAGCGTTAACCGCTTTATCATTAGTCTTTGCCATTTTTAGACTGAATCCAGCACCTTTTTGTATGCTAGATGAAGTAGATGCACCTTTGGATGACGCCAACGTCGAACGTTTTTGTCGGTTACTGAAAGAAATGTCACAGAGTGTGCAATTTATTTATATCAGTCATAATAAAATAACAATGGAAATGGCCGATCAACTTATTGGCGTTACTATGCATGAACCAGGCGTTTCAAGAATAGTCGCAGTGGACATTGAAGCCGCCGTCGCCATGGCAGACGCGGTATAAATTAGCAAGACAGGGAATCTAATGAAAGATCTACAACTGGTGTTATTCGTATTAGGCGCTATCGCAATAATTGCGGTGTTAGTGCACGGTTTTTGGTCGATTCGCAAACAACAACCTAAATCAATGAAGCAAAGTCCGATGGCTGGATTTTATAAAGACCAAGCTAAACGTCGAGACTCTGAAGGTTTTGACGCAGATGGTATTGGCCAAGTGCGTATACGTAAACCTGGTGAGGTTGAAGAAACTGTTATTATTAAGCCAGTATTAAAGACTAATTTAAGTCAAAAGCCACACTCGGGAACAACTAAGCTAACCGACACTCCTTTACAAGATTCATTGCGTCAGCCTGGTCCGCACAAAACTGAAGCAGAACATGTTGAACCTAAAGTAGAACAGCCTGCACAACAAAGCTTATTTGTTGAAGACGATGTTAAACCTGCTCCAACGGCAAGTACGTCAATGAATACTCCTAAAAAGATATTCAATCCTTCAACCAGTACCGCCAAGTTAGAAAGCTACACAGGTAAGCCTGTTGCCGCCAGGCCAGAGCCGATTAAGCCACCAATACAACCAGCAGCGCCAAAAGTCGACGTTAAAGCTGAAGTTGAAGAGGTTAAAGCTGAAGTAGAGGTTAAATCAACCATGAAAGCGGATGCTCCTGTAAATGAACCTGTAGAGCCGACCGATGTGTTAGTACTGCATATTGTTGCTAAAGCGGGCGAGCAAATTCAAGGTGCAGAATTATTGCCAAGCTTGTTGTCGCTCAATTTTAAATTTGGCGATATGGATATTTTTCATCGCCACATTGACAATGCAGGTACTGGGAAAGTGCTGTTTTCACTCGCTAACATGCTAAAACCAGGGATATTTGATCCAGATAATATGGAGCAATTTGTCACCCAAGGTGTGGTGCTGTTTATGACCTTACCGGGTTATGGCGATCCATTAATGAACTTCACCATTATGCTGAACTCAGCTTATCAAATTGCCGAGGATCTCGGTGCTGAATTATTGGATGGACAACGTCAACCTTGGTCCGATGCCACCAAAAAAGATTATTTACGACGACTCAATGCCGCGTAGGTTGATGTGTTAATTAAGGCCGCAGCAGCGGCCTTAATTGTTTTATACCTTTACACTTTATCAAGCAAACCACGGTTACAACTTGTATGACGGATGCCACAATGCACGCTATTCAAACTGAAATGGATCAACTTACTCACACCATTAATCAACATAATATTCGTTATTACGTTGATGATGCTCCGTCAATACCCGATGCTGAATACGATAGATTAATTAAGCGCTTAACTGCATTAGAACGCGACTATCCGCAATTTAAATCGGTAGATTCACCGACACAGCGCGTCGGTGGTATGGCATTACAAAAATTTGCTCAAATTACCCACCTTAAACCGATGTTAAGCCTCGACAATGCGTTTGAACAAGCTGATTTTGCAGCATTTAATAAGCGTATAACTGATAAAGTCGATAACGTTGATTATGTTTGTGAACCAAAACTAGACGGATTGGCCGTGAGTATTACTTATCGTTTGGGCGTTCTTGAACGCGCCGCAACGCGAGGTGATGGCACTGTCGGCGAAGATATTACCGTTAATGTGCGTACTATTCGTTCTATTCCGCTCAAGTTACGCGGTGAAGGATTTCCTGATTTAGTTGAAGTACGTGGCGAAGTGTTTATGCCTAAAGCGGCATTTGAGGCATTAAACCAGCGTCAAATAAGCAAAGGTGACAAAGTCTTTGTTAATCCTCGCAACGCAGCAGCCGGCAGTTTGCGCCAATTAGACAGTAAAATTACCGCTTCAAGGGCTCTTGGGTTTTATGCTTATGCATTAGGTGTAGTCGAAGGCGAGTCACAACCGATGCAAACAAGCCACTATGGCCAACTAACACAGCTGCAACAATGGGGTGTCCCCGTCAGTAGCGAAGTGAAAGTGACTGATTCATTAGAAAAAGTCTATGCATATTACGCAGATATTATGGCCAGACGAAGTGCGCTTGAATATGAAATCGACGGTGTCGTCATAAAGGTCAATGACATTGCTAAGCAGCAAACTCTAGGTTTTGTCGCTAAAGCACCTCGATGGGCCATAGCCTATAAATTTCCAGCCCAAGAAGAAATGACCTTGTTAGAGTCAGTTGACTTTCAGGTTGGCCGAACGGGTGCTGTTACCCCTGTCGCTCGCCTCAAACCAATATTTGTCGGTGGCGTGACTGTGTCGAACGCGACCTTGCACAATGCTGATGAAATTGCCCGTCTTGGGGTAAAAATAGGCGATACAGTGATTATTCGCCGCGCAGGTGACGTTATCCCGCAAATTGTTGCTATCGTGCCAGAAAAGCGCCCCGATGATGCACAAGATATTATCTTTCCACAGCATTGCCCTGTGTGCCAAAGCATTGTTGAGCGTTTAGAAGGCGAAGCTGTAGCGCGTTGTAGTGGTGGACTCTTTTGTGAAGCGCAACGTAAAGAGGCTATTAAGCATTTTGCATCCCGTAAAGCATTAAATATTGATGGCATGGGCGATAAAATCGTTGAACAGTTAATTGACAAAGAATTAGTCAAAACACCAGCCGACTTGTTTTCACTTACCGCTTCAAGCGTCACGATGCTAGATCGCATGGCGATGAAGTCAGCAACAAATATTGTCGCGGCGATTAAACAAGCTAAAACCACCACGTTGGCGCGTTTTTTATATAGTCTTGGGATCCGTGAAGTAGGGGAAGCTACCGCTGCGAATTTAGCACAACACTTTGCTGAATTTGAGCGTATTCGAACCGCTAGCGTTGAACAACTGTTAGAAGTCGCTGATGTTGGTGACATCGTTGCCAAGCACATTCGACAATTTTTTTCTCAGCCACATAACATTGAAGTAATAGATCAATTGCTTGAAGCCGGTATTACTTGGCCTGTTATTGAACTAGCTGACGAGTCGCAGCTTAGTCTTAAAGGGCAAACGTGGGTGTTAACCGGTACGTTAACCCAGCTTAATCGTAACGATGCCAAAGCCCAATTACAGGCTTTAGGCGCCAAAGTGGCTGGCAGCGTCTCGAAAAATACTGATTGCCTTGTCGCTGGCGAGGCTGCTGGCTCTAAGTTAGCAAAAGCGGAAGAGTTGGGCGTTAAAGTGATAGATGAACAAGCTCTGATGGATCTATTGAATGCGGCTAACTAACATGAAAGCTGGTAGCGCTTTATTTATGCTGGTGCATGCCGATAAGAGTTTATTGTGAATTTTAGTAATATTACTTGGTTAGATGATCGTGGTCATATAAAACCGCCATTATTTTTGTATTTGATTTTGGTTTTTTTAGCGCGTGGCTGGTGTATTTTTATAGCATCCTTAACCCAGTTTAATGACCGCGCGGGTTTAGTGCGGTTATTTTATCCTGAAAAAAGCGATTTTGTATCGGCGCTAATTGCTGGTGTAGGGGCGGTACTGATTTATGGACTTATTATTGCTGAACGTAAACGCAGCTGGCCGATATTAATACCTTTGTTTAGACATAGTGGTTGGTTTTTGTGGGGATTACTCATTATTGATGGACTATTTTTGTTCCAGCGAATGATGCACGATGACTATTTGTTTAAAATTGGCTATTCGATTGATGCACTTTTTCTCTTTTGGTCGGTTATTTATGTCTTCAAATCAAAGCGACTATATTACTACTTTGCCGACTGGACACCGGATGACAGCACTATGCAAGCTGAAACCTTAGCTGATGATGAGATTAAGCCAGATACGAAATAATGTACGACTTGGTATAAATACACTATTATTTATTGGTTTCCAAAAAATTTAAAATGTAAGACCTTGAAACACATAACTCTATTCTTAAAATGTTAGCATAAAATGACATTGTCATCTCAGCCATAACGTGGCGAATGTGAAAAGGATCAATACTTTGGCTAAAGCAGAATTAACACAAATACCTGTTTCGCAAATGGTTATCGGGTTAACCGTTAAGCTGCCTTTGTCTTGGACAAACCATCCTTTTTTTCGCAGTAAAGTTAAGCTTGAGCAACAAGTGCAAATCGAGATGATCAAAGGCCTCGATGTGTCATTTGTCTATGTGATTGAAGGCCATGATTTATTGCCCCACGTTTCTGAACCTGTTGAAATTGAACAACCAGAAGAGGTTGTTGAACAAGAAATTGATTATCGACCATTGGCTAAAAAAAGCATGCGAATTAGCCAGCAACGCTTTGTAAAATCGGTTAACGATAGTAGGACTGTTTTTGGCAAAATTGTTAGCGACCCTGAGGGGGCGTACCGAGAAGCTGCCACCTTAGTCGAAGATTTAGTCGATCATTTGTATGAAAGTGAAACCCCTCAACTCACGATCGTAGGCAGTGGTGAAATTGATGTCAGTGTGACTCAACATGGTATTTCAGTTGCAGTACTTTCTATGATGATTGCCCACTCGTTAGTACTGTCGAAAAAAGATGTTCGTGACATTGCATTAGGTAGCTTATTTCACGATATTGGCAAACTCAAAGTGCCAGATGCTATACGTCGTAAAAAACGTGGTGATTTAAGCGATCATGAAATTAATTTTTTAAAAATGCACCCCAATTTTGGTTACGACATGCTTCACCGCACCGGATTATTCCCTGAAGCTATGTTGGATATCGTACTCCATCATCACGAGTTTATTGATGGCAGCGGATTCCCCAATCAGTTAACCGAAGCTAAAATATTACTCACTACACAAGTGGTATCTTTAGCTAACGATTATGAAACCTTGTTAAACTTACATCGCACTCCACAAATAGCTTTGGGGATTTTATTTAAAACCCATAGTGGCAAACATGCTGATAATCTAATTGCTGTATTAGTTAAAATTTTAGGCATTTATCCTCCAGGAACCATTGTGCGCTTGACTGACGATAGTATTGCCAAGGTGATGATGACCACCGCTGACGTCAAGCAGCCGCATGTGTGGTCTTGTAATCTCAGTGGTGGAGAACCCAGTTTTCGTTTTTTAATTAACGAAGATGTGCAAGTTCAAGAAGTGATGAAATTAGATGAGTTAACTGATGGTGCGGTCAAAACACTACAAGCGAACAACCCAATTAGTTTTTATTTCAATAACTTCGATCATTAAAATTTAACAGCGTAATATCGAGAATACATGAACACAGTTACTATTATCGGATGTGGTTGGTTCGGTTTGCCGCTCGCCACACAATTAGTTAAGCAAGGTATTAAGGTAAAGGCTTCAAAACGTTACCCTGAAGACTTAGTCCAATTACAGCAAGCCGGTATTGATGCTTATCAATTAGATTTGGCCAATGTGACTAGCCATGCAAAAAACTCGTCTTTATTCGATGCAGACGCCATCGTGATTAACTTACCACCGGGACTTAGGCGAGGCGAAACTGATTATCTAGGCTATTTAACTCAGTTAATAACCTTGATGGGTGAACACCAATATCAAAAAATTATTTTTATCAGTACGACTGGGGTTTATCCTTCGCTAGATCAAACAGTAACCGAACAAGATGCTGCAGCTTTTAATGATACCAGTGGCACATTATTACAAGCAGAGGCAATGTTTTCCGCTATGAAAAATAGCTGCATTGTAAGATTCTCAGGCTTGGTAGGGCCTAAACGGCATCCCGGACGTTTTTTTGCCGGAAAAACCGATGTCAGTGGCGCCAATGTTGCGGTTAATCTGGTGCATTTAGATGACTGTATTGCTGCTGTTAGCTTAATTCTTTCTCGCAACGATACTTTACCGATTTATAATCTTGCGGCAAACGCTCACCCTACTCGTGGGGAGTTTTATGTTGCTGCTGCAGAGCATCTTGGATTAACTGCGCCAGAGTTTAATCAGCAACAACAACCCAATAAAACTATCGACGGTCAGTTAATTTGTCATCATTTAGGGTTTACATATGCGTTTAATAATCCATTCAAAATGCTTGATGCTTGCTAAACTAGCATAGGCTATAATAGCCGGAATATTTTGATTAAAAGGCGATTATTGTGACGACTCAAACTCAAGCGTTTGCATTACTTCAAGGTGATGAATTCGTAGAACTGTACAAAGTACTCAAAGTACTCGGTCTAGTGAACGGTGGTGGCGAAGCAAAGCATGTCATTACCGAAGGTCAAGTGACCGTCAACGGTGAAGTTGATACTCGTAAACGTAAAAAGTGTGTTGTTGGCGATATCGTTTCGTTCAATGGCGCGACAATTGAAATTGTTCCTGCACAGTAAGGATTGATAAATGCAATTCCCAGAAGATGATAATGGCCAAATGTTGGCAGCAATGGCAGATGCCGGTATTGACCTTACTCAATCAATAGAAGTCGATTTCTTCTTGGTGTTTGACGATCAACGTGATGCCGAGTCAGCCTTAGAAGCATTAAGCCAAAAAGACATGCAAGGTGAGCTTGAGCTTAACTTTGATGAAGAAAGCACCAAGTGGGAAGTGATTGTTTGCCTGCAAATGGTACCTGAATACGCAACGCTTGTGGCTAAAGAAACTGAGTTGAATAACTTTGCCAAAGAGTTTGACGGTATTTCTGATGGTTGGGGCGTGATGCAAAACCAAGCCAGCGATAATGAGTTTGCAGATGATGACCATGTTCACACTGAGCATTGTAAGCACTAATATAGTCATCACTAAAGATTGAATGATTCAAGTAAACAAAAACCGTTAATGCCCTGCATTAACGGTTTTTTGATTATATAAAGCGACGTAGTTTAGTCTTCTTTTATCTCGTTAATGACTTCTTTGGTCTCATGTCCAATAGCTTTAACGGTATCGCGCGTCCCGTGACCGATAGCGGTGGTCACTTTTTTTGTGGTGTGACCGATTTCTTTGCCAGTCTGTTTTAATTCAGCACAGGCGGAAAGCTGGCTCATTAGAGCAATACTGATGAAGATAGTCATAAAGTGTTTGTTCATTATTTTACTCTTTGTTTGCCGCGTTAACGTCATATTGTTGATTCATTGTAATACGAATAAAGAAAACAAACGGTTTATATTTTACTGGTGATCAAATGAGTGTGCTTGGTTAATCTGTGAGCATTCAGGTATTATTATGTGACAGATATTTAATCTTGGTAAGGGGAGCACAATTGAATATAAACGCGACTCTGATTAGCCTAACGATATTGTTGTTAACCATCGTGATTGTTGGCTTAACAGTCAAGTTTGCTAAAGGTAAAACGACTCACTTACTGCAGGTGGGAATGTTGGCACTGTTATTGAATCTGGTGTTTGCCCCTGCAGGGTGGATATATTGTTGGTATTGGTCAACCAAAGCGCCATTAACACGTTGAGATGTCGCCAGTTAACACTCACTGGCGATAATCGCTAACCGCGGTTAATGGTGATATCGGAGACATAACCATGTTCTGTTGCTATTAAGGCTTGCTTGAGCATTGTGGCGGCTTCTGTTGCCGTCATAAAGCTTGATGCATTAATGTCTTTGCCACTTGTTTGCCAAAAGTCCGTTGCCATCCCTCCAGGATACACCGCAATCAATTTCATTGGGCTGCCTTTCAATTCTAATCGTAACGATTCAACTAATCCCTTTACGGCCCATTTTACGGCACAGTAAGTCGACTCATTTGCTTTGCCTGCTTGCGCTGCGGTCGACATTACCACAACGACAGTAACGTTGTGATCACGATAGCGACTAACAAGCTCACGCAACACTAGAATGCTTGAAGTGAGATTGTTATGAATTAACTGATTAATCGCTTCTGGTGCTTGTTGTTCGATAGGGCCAAAATAACCACTGCCAGCACAATGAATAACCTTGCTTGGCGGCGCTGGTAATCGCGAAAATAATGCACTGACATCTTCGGCCACACATAAGTCAGCAGCGTAAGTTTTCAGGTTTTTTTGCTCTGGCTGAGTTAGGCCAGCTATTACATCTGCTAATTTTTGCTCACTGCGACCTGTCACCAATAACGGCTGATTTTCTGCCGCATACAGTTGTGTTAGTGCAGCACCTAAGCCACTACTCGCGCCGGTAATAACAATCATAATAAAACCTTCAGCTCAATATTTACTAGGTTGGCTACTATAACAATGCCTAAGTGAAGCGCAAAGTAGTTGTCGTCCATTTCTCAAATCGATTTTCAAATTTGTTGTTTGAGTCAATATAAGCTTATTAATAGGTAATACGTTATTTGGTCAGTGTTTATTAGCCCAAGCTGAAATTAGTTGGGTAAAGCTGAATAAATTACACAGAACGCTTTGTATTTTGACGATAAAGATTGTCTAATAACGCCTTATATTATGTCTGCCGACTTCACGCTATTCCTAATAACGAGACTCTCCATGCTTGAACTCACGCTCCAACTCGCGGTTATTTTATTTTTCGTTGCTCTGGTTGCGGGGTTTATCGACTCGATTGCTGGTGGCGGAGGCTTACTGACCATTCCCGCATTAATGTGGGCAGGATTACCTCCAGCAGCGGCATTGGGTACCAATAAACTGCAAGCATGTGGTGGGAGTTTTTTTGCGAGTTTATATTTTGTACGTAAAGGAATGGTTGATTTACGCAGTATCAAACTGTCGTTGATATGCGCTTTTATTGGTGCATCAATTGGCACAATATTAGTACAAATGATCGACGCTAAATTATTAGAAGTGGTGCTGCCATTTTTGATTTTGGCCATTGGTTGTTATTTTTTATTCTCTAAAAAAATAAGTGAACAAGATCGCCAACAAGTCCTCACTCCAAGTGTGTTTGCTTTTACTGCCGCATTGGGCGTTGGTTTATATGATGGTTTCTTTGGCCCAGGTACTGGCAGTTTTTTTGCCTTAGCATTTGTGTCATTGGCTGGTTTTGGTTTGGCCAAGGCAACCGCGCATGCAAAGTTACTCAATTTTGCTACTAATATTGCGTCGTTAATTTTCTTTTTAATCGGTGGTCAAGTCGCGGTGGTATTGGGATTAATTATGCTGGTAGGCCAAGCCATTGGTGCTACGTTAGGTTCACGTTTAGTGGTGACCAAAGGCGTTAAAATCATTAAACCTTTGGTGGTAGTGATGTCATTGGGCATGAGCGGCAAATTATTGTGGTCGCAATATATGTGATAGCAGTGCATGTGATCGCGGTACATGTGATCATAGTATCGATAATTTGGGTTTATTAACGCCATCATTATGTGGTGTACGTGTTTGTTTTTATTGAAGGGATGTTATGCGCATTATTCACACATCAGATTGGCATCTTGGCCAATATTTTTATGGTAAAAGTCGCGCAGCTGAGCACCACGCTTTTATGCAGTGGTTACTTGAACAAATAAACATTCACCAGGTTGATGCGCTTATTGTCGCTGGCGATATTTTCGATACCGGCACACCGCCAAGTTATGCCCGTAAGCTATATAATCAATTTATTGTTCAAATTCAACAAACAGGTTGCCAGCTAATTTTATTGGGCGGTAATCACGACTCTGTGTCGACGTTGAATGAATCTAAACATCTCCTTGCTTGCCTAAATACTGTGGTTATTCCAGGTGCATTAGAGCATTTTGAAGAGCATGTATTTACCCTCAAAAATCGCCAAGGTGACGTTGGCGCTATTTTATGTGGTTTACCTTTTTTACGCCCACGTGATGTGGTGCTAAGTGAATCAGGTGAATCGTCGATAGATAAACAACGTAAATTGGGTGATGCCATTAGCGAGTTGTATCAGCGCTGTTTTGAGCAAGCTGAACAACTCAATAATACCTTTACCACGCCAGTACCCATTATTGCGACAGGTCATTTAACCACAGTGGGTGCAAGCACCTCAGAATCCGTGCGTGATATTTATATAGGCAGTTTAGATGCTTTTAATGCGGCGCTGTTTCCTGCCGCAGACTACATTGCATTAGGTCATATTCATCGGCCTCAAGTGGTGGCAAAATCTGAACATATTCGTTACAGCGGTTCACCAATAGCGTTAAGTTTTGATGAACTCGCGGCAGATAATACCACTAATAAATCGGTATTCTTGGTCGAATTTAGTGATGCCAAATTATCTCAAATCACACCATTAATGGTGCCTGTTTTCCAGCCGATGCAGGTGTTAAAAGGCGACTTAGATAGCATTGAGCAGCAGATAAGCACATTTGCATTGCAAGCAGAATCCGCAAAAACGACTTGGTTGAGCATTGAAGTGTCACAACAAGATTATTTGTCTGATTTGCAATCGCGCATTGCCGACATGACTCAAGACAAAGCGGTTGAAGTATTGCAGTTAAAGCGTGCCCGCAGTCAACGACAGCAACACATTAAGCAGCTAGATAATGAAACTTTATCTGAGCTCAGTGTCGACGAAGTATTTGGGCGACGTTTGTCGCAAGAAGAGTTTGAGAGTGAATCGCAACAGGCACAGTTAGGGCGAATAAAGCAACGCTTTAGCCAAGTGTATGCCGAGGTGGAGTCTGAGCGAAACAGTCAAGAAACGGCCGCGAGCCATGTGTTACAAGAAACCTCGATAGAAGCCGTTGCTACAAAAAGTGCAACAGAGGGTGAGCAATAATGAAAATTCTAAGCCTTCGCTTTAAAAATATTAACTCACTTAAAAATGAGTGGAAAATCGACTTCACCCAATCGCCATTTGCTGAAAACGGTTTATTTGCTATCACAGGTCCTACTGGCTCAGGTAAAACAACCATTCTCGATGCGATTTGTTTAGCGCTTTACCATCGTACTCCGCGGTTAAGTAATATTTCTAAAACCACCAACGAGTTAATGACTCGTGGCACCGCAGAATGTTTGGCTGAAGTTGAATTTGAAGTTAAAGGTGTCGCTTATCGCGCTTTTTGGAGCCAGCGCCGTTCGCGCGATAAAGCCGATGGCAATTTACAAGATGCTCAAGTCGAGTTGGCAAAATTGAGTGACGGTAAAATTCTTGCCAGCCAGATAAAACGCAAAACCGAGTTAATTGAAGAAATCACCGGGCTCGACTTTGCTCGTTTCACTAAATCAATGATGTTGTCACAAGGCCAGTTTGCCGCTTTTTTAAATGCCGAAGCCAATGAGCGTGCAGAGCTATTGGAAGAGCTAACCGGTACTGAAATTTACAGCTTAATTTCAGCGCGAGTACATCAGCATTTTTCTGATGCCAAAACGAACTTGAAGGTACTTGAAGCTAAGCTTGGCAGTGTTGAGTTATTTGATGAACAACAAGTTGTGGCGCAGCAACTACAGATTGAACAACTCAATCAGGCGCTCGTGATCGATCAACAGCAATTAGCTCAATTAAGCCAATTTATAACCTGGGCAGACAATACTGAGCAATCGCAGCAGACATTAGTTAACATTCAGGCTCAACAGCAACAAGCACTGTCTAGCGTACAGCAACATAGCGATGAACTAACTCGACTTGAACATAGTGAGCCAGCACAGCAAATCCAGCCTCTATTTGAACAGCAACAAAAAGCCCAGTTAAGCACCCGAGTATTATCGGAACAGATTGAACAGTTAACGGAACAAGTTAGTGTAGCTGAACAAACACTGCGACAGCACACCCACAAGCAAACGCAAGCTAAGCAAAGCGTTGATAAAACCAACCAAGCACACAAAGATTTACTTAATCTTATCGACAAACAGGTGTTGCCGTTAGACCAACACATTAGCCAATTGAACTATCAATTGTCTCAGGTCATATTAAGCCATCAGCAAACGGCTGAGCAACAACACAAAACGATTGAGCAACAGCAACAGTTGATGGCATTGCAACAACAACTCTCGTCTGCAAAGCAGGATATACAGCAACAACTTGATAATTTGCCGCAAGGCCAAGAAGTGGCGAAAAAGTTTGCGGCTTGGCAGACACAATACAGCCAAGTATTGCAATTAAACCAGCAGTTGAGCCAACTTGACACTCAACGAGTTCAGCAACAACACAATATCGAGCAAACTCAAACAACGTTAACTGAACTTTCGCCACAAATTAAGCTTGCCAAAACGACGGTCACCCAAGCGTTAGCTCAACAAGCCGACAGCCAGCAAGCAATAACGACATTATTGGCTGGCCAAGACGAAAATCAGATTAATCATGATTACCAACAACTGGTCGAGCAACAAGCTGGGCGTTATCAGTTAACTCAGCTATTTAGTCACTTTGTGCGTCAGCAGCAACAATGCCAACAATTAAGCAGTCAATCGGTGCAATTTAACACTGATTTACAGGCCCTAGCGCAGTCACTTTCGCTGGTAAGAACCCAGTGGAGTGAAAAAAATCAGCAAGTAAAAGATCTGCAAACCATACTGCAGCAAGAACAGCAAATTGCCAATTTAACCTTAGAGCGCGCCAAGCTTAAAGCCGGTGAACCTTGTGCATTGTGCGGTTCGACAGATCACCCGTTAGTTGAGCGTTATGAAGCATTGAATGTGTCTGTTACCGAACAAAGAATGCAGCAACTACAAATTGAACTTGATGCGATTAAACAGCAAGGTGAGCAGCTTAAAAATCAACAAACGGCGTTGCAAGTTAACTACGACAACTCGCTCATGCAATTGAGCCAAGCGCAAACTGAATTACAAACAACTGAGCAACAGTGGCAACAACACACTCAGGCGCTTGCGGTAACGTTTGAATTACATGAGCAGCAACAACATAAGTTAACTGATTATATTGCCCAGTCAGAAGCCAAACAGCAGCAACTTGCCCAAACGATAAGTCAGCTTAACCAATGCCAAAAAACCTTACATCAACATCAGCACAATGCTACCCAAGCAGAACAAGCGTTGGCAGTGTTGGTTAATCAGCAAGGGTTATTGCAACAGCAACTTGATAATTTATCCCAAGGCTTAGTGAGTCAGCAGCAGCAAATTGAATCTGTTAACAAGCAACTGCAGCAACTTAACAGCGCACTGGATGCACACATTATTGCCACAGGGTTAACACCGCCGACGCTAGAGAATGCCGACACTTGGCTTCATCATTTACAACAACAACTTGAACGTTGGGTTGCAGCGCAGCAGCAGGCTATTGATAACCAGCAGCAGCTCAGTGTCACCGCTGAAAAACTCACCGCAAACAATCTGCACTCCACTGAAATGGCAACCAAGCTAGCAGAAGTGACTGAGCAAGTGGTTACGCTTAACGAACAACTCGATTCTGTACTCGCACAGCGTAAAGCCGTGTTTGGAGACCAAATAGTTGAAGATGAAAAGCTGTTTAGCCAACACGCAGTAGATCAAGCTCAGCAGGTATTTGTCTCAATTCAACAACAATTGCAAACGGCGGATAAACATTTTGCTGGCTTACAAGCGCAGCTGCAATCGACAACGCAGCAAGTAACCAAGGCGAATCAAGAGTTACAGCAGATGCAGGCCAAATGGCAAGTGGCATTACAATCAAGTCCATTTACAGATCAACAGTCATTTGAGCAAGCCTTATTGACGCCAAAAGAGCGTCACACATTACAGCAACTAAAACAGCAACTGGATAACGACATTGTCAAAGCCAATACGTTAGTTGAACAAGCCAAAATAAAACAAACGGAGTTAGCGCAGCTGGCAGAGCAACACGGATACGATATTACTCAACACGGCGATACAATGCTGCAACATCAAACGATGGAAGCTAAGCACCAACAAGACAAGCAAACACTGTGGCGCTTAAATCATGAGTTAGAACAAGATACCAATAAGCGGGCAGGGCAACAGCAACTGTTAGCGGAACAAGCTCAAATGCAACAAGATTACGACGATCTTGCGTACCTGCATTCGTTAATTGGCTCACAAAAGGGCGATAAGTTCCGTAAGTTTGCTCAAGGGCTTACTTTAGACCATTTAGTGGCATTGGCGAACAGGCAGCTGGAACGTTTGCAAGGTCGTTACTTACTTGAACGTAAAGAGTCCGATGCGTTAGAGCTACAAGTGCTCGATACCTGGCAAGGTGATGCTGTGCGAGACACCCGAACCTTGTCGGGCGGTGAAAGCTTTTTAGTGAGTTTAGCCCTTGCGCTCGCATTATCTGACCTTGTTAGTCATAAAACGAGCATTGACTCACTGTTTTTAGATGAAGGCTTTGGTACGTTGGACAGTCAAACGTTAGATACCGCTTTAGACGCATTAGATAATTTAAATGCGTCGGGCAAAATGATTGGTGTAATTAGCCATATTGAAGCCATGAAAGAGCGGATCGACGTACAGATAAAAGTGACTAAAATGAATGGCCTTGGTATTAGTAAATTGCAGGGTGAGTTTGCTGTAAGTGGGTCTTGATCTGCTTCAAACTCCCATGATTACTGTAATCGAGTTCAAATTAAATATTAATTAAATATCATTTTATATTTGTAAAATGATTATTTTTTGATATAAAAGAGCGTTGATATGCAGTTTGAGTGCAAAAGTCCGTATTTTTAGCTGTTTATACAGGATGCCGTAGTATCAAATATTGGGTCATATTCACCATAAAAAACGACATGAAGGCATAGAGTTAACCGACTTTATGCTCAATATCGCAATAACAATTTGCAGTAAAAGAAAAATAAAAAATATAAAGAGTCATCTTTTAGGGTGGATTAGACATTGCTAATGAGTAAAATTATGGGCTTCCAAAGGCCAGCGGTAAGTCAAGTGAACTTGCCAAACTTGCACAAGAAAATCTTGCTTGCAAGTGTGTTTGTTGTTGGTGCGGCTTTATTATGGCCAACACAACAAGAGTTTTCATCACAACGTATTCCAGTGGCAATCGATATCGATTCGTTATTGCCAGATATAGCTCAACAAGACAGTGCGTTGAAGCTTATAAAGCCTATCTCACCGATTTTAGATCGCGTGATTGAAAGCGGTGATACCTTAAGTCATTTATTTGAGTTAGCAGGCATCGACCAACGAACCATGTATAAAGTACTTGAGGCTGATTTAGAAGTATTAGCGTTAGATACACTGCTGCCGGGTAACCGCATCCAATTTTGGGACAATGCCAATGGTGAACTTGATAAGCTAGAGCTGTACTTTAACCCTGCTCACCAAGTGGTATTCACCCGTTTTAAAGACGGAACTTACGGTGTTAATGACATTAATATCGATGGCATTTGGCAAAATCGCATCGTTGGCGGCGAAATTAACGGCTCTTTTTATGTGTCGGCTAAAAATGCTGGTTTAAGTGCAGCCGAAATTCAAAAAGTCGAATCACTGTTAAAATCCAAATTAAACTTTTCTCGTGAGCTACATGCCGGTGATACTTTTTCGGTGTTAGTTAACGATCAATTTGTTGAAGGCGAACCAACAGGTATCACATCGATAGAAGGTATTCGCATTAACACCGGCCGTCGCGACGTTACAGCTTTCCAAAATATTGATGGCAACTATTACGACATTCAAGGTCAAAGTTTAACTCCAGCCTTCCAACGTATTCCGCTAAATAGAAAAGTCCGTTTGAGTTCTCGATTTAACCCTTATCGCAAACACCCAATTACAGGTCGCGTTCGTCCACACAATGGTACCGACTTTGCTACGCCTATAGGTACTCAAGTCGTGGCTCCTGGTGATGGCGTGGTGACATTAGTGACTAAACATGCTTTTGCGGGTAATTACATTGTGATTGATCACGATAATAAAGTGCGTACTCGTTACCTGCATTTATCGAGGTTTTTAGTTAAAAGAGGTCAGCGTGTAACCCGTGGTCAAGTGATTGGCTTATCGGGCAATACTGGTGCTTCCACAGGCCCACATTTGCATTATGAGTTCATTGTTAATGGTCGCCCAATTGACGCAATGAAAGCCAATATTGCAGAAGCTAAAGTCTTACCTAAAAAGCAATTACAAGCGTTTCAAGCTTTGGTACGTAGCCGCAGCATGATGATGGACTTAGGCTAATAGACTTATTCTAATGGACTTAGGTTAATGAACTGAGGCTTATTACGTAGAATTTAGATGTGATAGAACGATTAAATGCAGCCAATAGGCTGCATTTTTTATGGCCGGTGTTTATCAATGCTGTGATTTTAGTTTGAATGACATCACGATGTGGTACAACAGCCAACGGATGCATTCATACCTCAATTATCAAAGTCCTAATGAATTTGAGCGTATGGGTAAGCCGTTAAAAGAAGTGGCTTAACGAACTTAACTAGGGTGACTGAATTCAGTTAACCAGGTCATAACGTCGTGGCGCTTCACCCACACCAGACCAAAAGGAAACCAACGGCTGTTCCCTCTTTACTCTTTATAAGAATTAGCCCAGCCGCCCCGCAACATTTTCGCTATTTACGAAACAACAGCTGCGAAAAGGTCGCCATGGGGTAGATCCAGATTTTAACTTCATTTGCAGTCCGCTTCGGCCAACTCTTTATAGTAAAGAATGAAAATACTAACGCTTCCGATGGTACATCTGATGTGAATGGATTCACGAATGTCGTGATGGCAGGACGCCAAAGAACGACCTGTACCGCGAAAGCTAAGCTCACCTCCATGTGAGCTTCACGCTATTTTCTTCAACGTCCTCAAGTTCAGAGTTGAATCACACTAATTGCAAGTAAGGTATGCAAATCATTTATGCCCCAAACCTTGTTTAAGATATGGCCTGCGGCCACTAACGTCGTGGTGCTTCGCCCACACCAGACCAAGAGGAAACCAACGGCTGTTCCCTCTTGGATCTCCCAGCCGCCACATCAAAATTATCTGAAAAGCGATAATTTCGCGACGTGGATGAACCCAGCTTTAAACCACGTTTCGATGTTCTTCGACCTTATTCGAAAATGCTAACGCTTCAGATGGGGCGTCCCTTCCTCTCTAAAGCTAGCTCGCCATATATGGACGCTCCCGGTGAGTCAAGATAATACTCTGCTTACCCAAAGCTTTTTGGCCTTAGTTTTCTATTCTATTGCTTCATACTTGTCATTGTTTTTGATGCGACTCATTTACCGCTAG